>NZ_BMHD01000001.1:3000000-3300000 GCF_014640535.1 Cnuibacter physcomitrellae | reverse complement strand
AGCGGTGCGCCCTGCGCCCACGACGTTCGGCGCGTGGATCGGCCGGGTCTTCGTCGACGTGTTCTCCGCCGACTTCTGGAAGGGGATGCTCCACCACCTCGCCACGCTGGTGCTCGGCACCGCGTTCTGGGCCGCGATCACGTTCGCCGTCGACCTGGTCGGCGCGGCGGTGCTCGGCCGCTTGGGCTCCGTCCTCTCTCTTCCGATCCTCGTCGTCCTGGTCGGCGCGATCGCGCTCGCCGTGCTGATCGCCCTCACCGTGGGGCTGGGTCTGCTCGACCGGCAGCTCGCGGTCGTGCTGCTCGGGGCGAGCGAGCGGGCGCGGCGCGCCCAGCTCGAGCAACGCGTCGACCGGCTGCAGGATGCGCGCCAGGGCGCGGTCGACTCGGCCGACCAGGAGCGTCGGCGCATCGAGCGCGACCTCCATGACGGCGTGCAGCCGCGACTGGTGTCGGTCGCGATGACTCTGGGGATGGCCAGGGCACGCTTCGACTCCGACCCCGAGGGCGCCCGCGCGCTCCTCGACGAGGCCCATCAGGAGACGAAGGAGTCGATCACCGATCTGCGCCACATCGCCCGCGGCATCCACCCCGCCGTGCTGGCCGACCGCGGCCTCGACGCCGCGCTCTCCGCGGTCGCCTCGCACTGCGCCGTTCCGACGAGCGTGCGGGTCGACCTGCCCGAACGCCCCTCGCCCGAGGTCGAGGCCGTCCTGTACTTCGCCGTCTCCGAGGCTCTGACGAACGTCAGCAAGCACTCGCGCGCCACCCGCTGCTCGGTGGACGTGACGCGAGGACCGTCCTCGGTCCGGGCCGTCGTGTCCGACGACGGCGTGGGCGGCGCCGAGGCGGGGCGCGGGGGCGGCGTCGGCCTGACCGGCCTCCTCGACCGTGTCCGTGCCGCGGGCGGGGCCGTCACCCTCGACAGCCCCGCCGGCGGACCCACCGTGCTCACCGTGGAGGTGCCATGCGCATTCTGATCGCCGAGGACCACGTCCTCCTCCGTGCCGGGCTGGAGCGTCTGCTCGGCGACGCGGGCCACGAGGTCCTCCCGTCGGTCGCCGACGCGGAGGGGCTCCTCCGCAGCTGCGCCGAGGATCGCCCCGACCTCGCCGTCGTCGACGTGCGGATGCCGCCGACGTTCACCGACGAGGGCATCCGCGCGGCCGTCCTGCTGCGCTCGACGCGCCCTCCGCTGCCGGTGCTGGTGCTCTCGCAGTACGTCGAGGAGCGGTACGCCGCCGAGCTCATCGCCGGCGACTCCGCCGGCCTCGGCTACCTGCTGAAGGACCGCGTCGCCGAGGTCGGCGACTTCCTCACAGCCGTCGAGACGGTCGGATCCGGCGGCACGGTGCTCGACCCGGAGGTCGTGTCGCAGATCATGATCCGGTCGCGGCGCTCCCGCGACCTCGACGCCCTCACCCCGCGCGAGCGCGAGGCGCTCGAGCTCATGGCCGAGGGCCGCTCCAACGGCAGCATCGCCGAGCGGATGCACGTCACGGCCGGCGCGGTCGAGAAGCTCGTCTCCGCGATCTTCTCCAAGCTCGGCCTGCCCGCCGAGGACTCCGGGCACCGACGCGTGCTCGCCGTGCTCACCTACCTCGGCGTCGACGCGCGCCGCTGACGCCCTCCCTCTTCTCCTCACCCACTCACGAACGGACACGCACCATGACCTCTCCCGCTCCTGCGCCACGACGCCCCGACCGCACTCTCCGCGTCACCCTCCTCACGATCGGGTCGGCCCTCGTCGCCGGCATGCTGGTCCTCGGCGGGGTGCAGATCGCACGAGCCGCCGCGGGGGTCGACGGCGAGGACACCGGCGTCTACGCGGTGGCGGCCGACGTCACCGCCCTCAAGGTCGACTCCAGCGCCTCCTCGGTCTCGATCGCCTACGGCGACGTCGACCTCCCGACCCTCGACTTCGACTCCGGCGGCTCCTCGGTGCGGCTGACGCAGCAGGTCAGCGGGCAGACGCTCCTCGTCAAGGTCGGCGGCGACGGATGGTGGTCGTTCGGCTTCCTCGGCGGCCTCCAGGACGCGTCGCTCGACATCACCCTGCCGCGGGACTCCGCGCCCATCGCCCTCGACGTGGACTCGTCGGCCGGAGCGGTCGACGCCGCGGGCGACTTCGCCGCGGTCGACCTGTCGTCGTCGGCCGGGTCGGTGACGGTCAGCGGATCCGCCGACTCGCTGCGGCTCCACAGCTCCGCGGGGCGTGTCACCGGCACCGACCTCGACGTGCCGGGCGACGTGCGGGTCGACTCCTCGGCGGGCTCCGCGACCCTGTCGTTCGCCTCGCTGCCGTCCTCCATGGAGGTGGAGAGCTCCGCGGGCAGCGTCCGCGTCGCGATCCCGGACGGGGACTACGAGATCCGCGCCGACACCTCGGTCGGCTCCGTCGACGTGAGCGTGCCGAACCGGCCGGGGGCGTCGCGCGTCTACTCGTTCGAGTCGAGCGCGGGCAGCGTCACGGTCGAGCCCGCGCGCTGAGCCCCGCCCGCGGCCGGTCCTCGTCGAGGATCGGCCGCGTCCGTCGTGTGCGCGCCGCTGTCGCTAGCGCGGATCGACGGAGACGTCGATGCGCTCCTGGCCGTGGTGCGACGACCAGACGAGCTCCTCGCCCTCGGCCGCGTGCTTCGCGGCCCGCACGGCACGCTCGTCGGCCCACTCGTTGAGGCGGTGGCCACGGTGACCGCGCACGTGCGTCAGCCGCACATCCGGTCGCCCGAGGGCCCGCCGTGCAGCGCGTGCCTCGATCAGGGCCTTGAGGATGTCGACGTTCTTCGCGGGGGCGCCCGTCGACGTCTTCCAGCCGCGGCGGGCGTGCCCGTCCATCCACTTCTCGTACGTGTCGATCGCGTACTTCGAGTCGGCTTCGATGGTGAGGTCGACGACGTGGTCGTGGTCGCGGATGGCGTTCAGCAGCCCGAGCAGCTCGCCGATGTTGTTCGTCCCCTGCGGCAGCGACCCTGCGGCCCAGTGCCCGTCCTCCGCCACCCACGCCCATCCGGTGGGGCCGGGGTTGCCCTTGCAGGCTCCGTCGGTGGCCACGGTGTAGGCAGCGATCTCGTCGGTCACCGCTCGACTCTAACGTCTCCGCTCCCGGACCCCCGTCGGTCCCGCCGCGCCTGCGGCGCTACGGCCGTCGCTCCGACACCGAATCCCGGCAAGCCCTCCTCTATGGCGCGGGGTTGGCGTGGATCGGTGTCGAAGCGACGAGGACTCGGGTCGCCGGGCCCCCGTAGGGTGGGGGGATGGCGACGGTGATCCTCCTGCGGCACGGACGGACGGCGGCGAACGCGACGGGCGTGCTGGCGGGACGGACGCCGGGCGTGGCGCTCGACGAGGTCGGGCGGGTCCAGGCCGAGCGGGCGGCGGAGCGGCTCGCTGCGGTGCCGCTGCGGGCCGTGGTCTCGAGCCCGCTCGAGCGCTGCCAGGAGACCGCGGCCGCCGTGCTGAGGCGGCAGGCCGAGACCGCGCTCACCGGCGCCGAGATCGACGAGGCGCTGTCGGAGTGCGACTACGGCGACTGGACGAACCGTCCGCTCAAGGAGCTCGCCGCCGAGGCGCTGTGGAAGGTCGTGCAGTCGCAGCCGTCTGCGGTCGTGTTCCCCGGCGGCGAGTCGATGTCGGGGATGCAGAGCCGCGCGGTCGCCGCGATCCGCAGCCGCGACGCGCTCATCGAGGCCGAACACGGGCCGGGCGCCGTCTGGCTCGCGGTGAGCCACGGCGACGTCATCAAGTCGATCCTCGCGGATGCGCTGGGCCTCCACCTCGACCTGTTCCAGCGCATCGCGGTGGGGCCGGCCTCGCTCTCGATCATCCGCTACGGCGCCGAGCGCCCGGAGGTCATGGCCTCGAACACCGAGGCGGGCGACCTCGCCTGGCTGCGACCGGCCGAAGGCCCGGCCGACACCTCCGCCGACGTCGCCGTCTCCACCGTCGGGGGCGGCGCCGGACACGCCGAGCCCGGCCCCACCCCCGTGGAACGTACCTAGACTGGGCCCATGCCCACGATCGTCCACGAGTTCGACTGGCCAGACCGGGTCGTCATCGGCACCATCGGGCGCCCGGGAGAGCGCACGTTCTACCTGCAGGCGCGGACCGGCAACCGGATCGTGAGCACCTCGCTCGAGAAGGAGCAGTCGGCCCTCCTCGCCGAGAAGATCGACGAGATCCTCGACGAGCTCATGGTCAACGAGGGCAACGCGTTCAGCGTCCCGTCCTCCACGCCGGTCGAGCTCATCGACGAGGCACCGCTCGATCAGCCCGTCGACGAGCAGTTCCGGACCGGCGCGATCGGCCTGGGCTGGGATCCGACGACCGCGCAGGTCGTCATCGAGGCCTACCCGGTGCTCGACCCCGAGGACGACGCCGACCCCGAGAACCCCTTCGCCGAGACGGAGTCGCCGAGCGAGATGCTGCTCGTGCGCATCCCCGTCGGCACCGCCCGGGCGTTCGCCAAGAGGGCACGCGAGATCGTCGCCTCGGGGCGACCGGTGTGCCCGCTCTGCGGCATGCCGATCGACGCCGGCGGCCACGTCTGCGCAGCGCTCGACGGGTCGTGAACCCGCCGTCCGGCGAGCTGGAGCTGACGGGCCGGATCACCACCGCCTCCAACGCGACGTTCCTCGGCACGCTCGGCGACGTCGAGGTGGTCTACAAGCCGACGGAGGGCGAGCGGCCGCTGTGGGACTTCCCGGACGTCGTGCTCGCGCACCGCGAGGTCGCCGCCCATGCCGTGTCGGAGGCGCTCGAGTGGTCGGTCGTGCCGCTCACCTGGCTCGGCGAGGGGCCGTTCGGCGAGGGGATGCTGCAGCTCTGGCAGGACGTCGACCCGGCCGTCGAGGCGGTCGACCTGGTGCCCTCCGACGAGATCCCCGAGGCGGGCTGGCGCCGGGTCTTCGAGGGACACGACGACGACGATCGGCGCGTGTCCCTCATCCACGAGGACTCCACGGCGCTACGGCGCATGGCGGTCTTCGACGTGATCGTCAACAACGCCGATCGGAAGGGCGGCCACGTGCTCGCCATGCCCGACGGACACCGCTACGGCGTCGACCACGGCATCACGTTCCACGTCGAGCCGAAGCTGCGGACGGTGCTGTGGGGGTGGATCGGCGAGCCCCTCGCCGACGACGAGCTCGCTGCGGTCGCGCGCCTGCGAAGCGCGCTCGGCGGCGCGCTCGGCGCGTCGCTCGAGCCGCTGCTGCCCGCGGAGGAGCTTGCGGCCCTCGAGGCCCGCTGCGCCCGCCTCCTCGCGGACGGCGTGTTCCCCTCCCCCTCGGGCGACATGCCCCCGATCCCTTACCCCCTCTTCTGACGCCGGGCTTTGTCCAGGTTTCCGTCGCGAATCGTCGATCTCACGACGGAAACCTGGACAAAGCCGGCGGGGGAAGCGGGCGGAGCGGGGGCCGGGCAGGGTGGGAGGGTGACCCGTCGAGCCCGCATCGCGACGGCGCTCCTGCGCCTCATCGCGGTGGCGGTCACCGGGTGGGCGCTGTGGTGGCGGGCGGACTGCGCCTTCGTGTACGGCACCTGCTCCCTCCGCAACCTGGCGGCCTACTTCACGATCGAGAGCGCGATCCTGTTCGGGCTGGTCGCCCTGGTCTCCACGGCGTTCCTCCTGCGGACCGGGCCGGAGCCGGCGTGGCTCACCGGAGTACGCAGCGTCGTCGCCGCGTACGTGGTCGTGTCGGGCGGCGTGTTCGCGGTGCTGATGGGACTGGCCGGGTTCACCGGGAGCGAGTTCCTGGTGCCGATGTCGTCGCGCATCCTGCACTTCGTGCTACCCGCGTTCGCGCTCGTCGACCTCCTCGTCGCGCCGGGCTCGCCCGCCCTGACGCGCCGCCTGCGCGTGACGGTCGCACTCTCGGCGCTCGTCTTCCCGCTCGGGTGGACGATCTTCACCTCGATCCGCGGCGCGCTGACCGACTGGTACCCGTACTTCTTCATCAGCCCGATCGCCGCGGGCGGCGTCGGCGCGGTCGTCGGCTACTGCTGCGGCCTGGCCGTCCTGCTGGTCGCCGTCGTGCTCGCGGTCGACGCCCTCCGCGGCACGTCGCCCGCGGCGAGGCCGAGACCGTGACGCTCGTCACGGAATACGGGAAAGCCCCGCCATATATGCGGAGCTTTCCCGTATTCGGTGATGAGCGTCAGGCGAGGTGGCGCTCCTCCGGCCCGGAGTAGGCGGAGAGGGGGCGGATGAGGGCGTTCGCCGCGAGCTGCTCCATCACGTGCGCGGTCCAGCCGGTGACGCGGGCGGCGACGAAGATCGGCGTGAACGTGGCGGTGTCGAAGCCCATGAGGTTGTACGCCGGGCCCGACGGGTAGTCGAGGTTGGGCTTGATGTTCTTCCGCGACACCATCGCCTCCTCGAGGGTCTCGTAGAGCTCGAGCATCTCGGGCCGGTCGTAGTACTCCACGAGGGTCTCGAGCGACGCCTTCATGGTGGGCACCCGCGAGTCGCCGTTCTTGTACACGCGATGCCCGAAGCCCATGATCTTGCGCTTGGACGCCAGCGCATCCTCGAGCCACGCCTCGGCGCGGTCGGCGGTGCCGATCTCGTCGAACACGTGCATGACGGCCTCGTTCGCCCCGCCGTGGAGCGGGCCCTTGAGGGTGCCGATCGCGGCCACGACGGCCGAGTACAGGTCCGACAGGGTCGAGGTGACCACGCGGGCGGTGAAGGTCGAGGCGTTGAACGAGTGCTCGGCGTAGAGGATGCACGACACGTCGAACGCCTTGACGACCACCGGGTCCGGGACCTCGCCGAAGGTGACGTAGAGGAAGTTCTCCGCGTAGGAGAGGTCGTCGCGCGCCTCGATGGCGTCGAGGCCGTGACGTCGGCGCTGGTCGTACGCGATGACGGCGGGCAGCGCCGCGTAGAGCCGCACGGCCTTCGCGAGGTTCGACGACGGCGACGCGTCGTCGGCGGACGGGTCCTGCGCTCCGATCACGCTGACCGCCGTGCGCACGACATCCATCGGATGCGCGGTCGTCGGCAGCAGGTCGATGACCGTCTTCACATCCGGATGCAGGGCGCGCTGCGAGTGCTCCGCCTCGACGAACGCGGCCAGCTCCGACTCGCTGGGCAGCTCGCCGTTCCAGAGCAGGTAGGCGACCTGCTCGAAGGTGCAGTGCGCGGCGAGCTCCTGCACGGGATAGCCGCGGTACAGCAGCGAGTTGGTCTCGGGGTTCACCTTCGAGATCGTCGTCGTGTCGACGACGACCCCGGCGAGGCCCTTCCTGATCTCGGGGGCGGTGGTATCGGTCATCGTCACTCCTTCGTGGATGAGGTGGGCCCGGTGAACTGCGTGGGCACGGTGAAATTGAACACCGAACCGTCGAAGGCGTTGTAGCCCTCGTAGTCGATGAGCTCGTAGAGGCGGGCGCGGGTCTGCATCCCGGGCACCTCCGCCTTGAGGCTCCCCGAGGCGGCGAGCTCGTCGAGCCCGCGCTCGGCGGCGCCCATCGCGATGCGGAGGAGAGACACCGGGAAGATGACGAGGTTCACCCCGACGTCCTGGAGGTCCTGCACGCTGAACAGGTCGCTCTTCCCGAACTCGGTCATGTTCGCCAGGATCGGCACGTCGACGGCGGCGCGGATGGCGGCGAACTCCTCGAGCGAGGCCATCGCCTCGGGGAAGATCGCGTCCGCCCCCGCGTCCACGAGTGCGCGCGCCCGGTTCTGCGCCGCCTCGAGCCCCTCGACCGCCCGCACATCGGTGCGGGCCATGATGAGCAGGTTCGGGTCGCGACGCGCGTCGGCGGCGGCACGGATGCGCTTGAGTGCCGTGTCGAGACCGACCACGGCCTTCCCGTCGAGGTGACCGCAGCGCTTGGGGTTGACCTGATCCTCGATGTGGAGCCCGGCGACGCCGGCGTTCTCGAGCTCCTGCACGGTCCGCGCCACGTTCATCGGCTCGCCGAAGCCGGTGTCGGCGTCCACGAGCGTGGGCAGCGAGGTCATGCGGCTGATCGCCGCCGCCCGGCCCGCGACCTCGGTGAGCGTGGTGAGCCCGATGTCGGGCAGCCCCAGATCGGCGGCGATGACCGCCCCCGAGATGTAGACGCCCTCGAAGCCCTTGTCCTCGATGAGCCGAGCCGAGAGCGGGTTGAAGGCCCCCGGCATCCGCTGGATCGTGCCCGACGACAGCGCGGCGCGGAAGTCGGCGCGGCGCTCGGCGGCGGGCTTCGTCGTGTACAGCATCAGAAGATCCCCTTCGGAGTCTCGGTGGTGATGTCGGCCGTGACGGTGAGCCCGGAGAGCTCCTCGGCGGTCAGGGAGGGCAGGCGCTGCGCGAGGTCGAGGAAGCGCTCGGTCTCCGCCTCCGCCAGCACGCCGGCGGCGAGGGTGCGGAACTTCTGCACGTAGTCGGCGCGGGCGAACGGGCGGGCGCCGAGCGGATGCGCGTCGGCCACCGCGATCTCGTCCACCACCCGCGAGCCGTCGGCGAGGTCGATCTCGACGCGTCCGCCGAACGCCTTCTCGGCCGGGTCGAGCGAGTGGTAGCGGCGCGTCCACTCGGCGTCCTCAGCCGTGGTCACCTTGTTCCACAGCGCCACGGTGTCGGGACGGGCGGCGCGGGCCGGGCTGTAGCTGTCGACGTGATCCCACACCCCGTCCTGCAGCGCGACGGTGAAGATGTAGGGGATCGAGTGGTCGAGCGTCTCCCGGCTCGCCGTGGGGTCGTACTTCTGCGGGTCGTTCGCGCCCGATCCGATGACGTAGTGCGTGTGGTGGCTCGTGTGCAGCACGATGCGCTCGATGTTCGCGGGATCGCGCAGCTCCGGATGCTGGGTGCCGAGACGGCGGGCGAGGTCGATCCACGCCTGGGCCTGGTACTCGGCCGAGTGCTCCTTGGTGTAGCTGTCGAGGATGGCGCGGCGCACCTCGCCCCACTCGGGCAGCGGCACCTCGTACTCCGCATCCGGTCCGTCGAGGAGCCATGCGATCACGCCGTCCTCGCCCTCGTAGATCGGGGTCGGGCTCGTCTGCCCGCGCATCGCACGGTCGACCGCCTCGACGGCCATCTTGCCTGCGAAGGCCGGCGCGTAGGCCTTCCAGGTGGAGATCTCGCCCTTGCGCGACTGGCGGGTGGCGGTCGTGGTGTGCAGCGCCTGGCCGATGGCCTGGTAGATGGTCTCGACGTCGAGGCCGAGGAGCGTCCCGATGCCCGCCGCGGCGCTGGGCCCGAGATGGGCGACGTGGTCGATCTTGTGCTTGTGCAGGCTGATCGCCTTGACCAGGTCGATCTGGATCTCGTACCCCGTCACGATGCCGCGCAGCAGGTCGTCGCCCGTGCGACCGGTGTGCTGGGCGACCGCGAGGATCGACGGGATGTTGTCGCCCGGGTGCGAGTACTCCGCCGCCAGGAAGGTGTCGTGGTAGTCGAGCTCGCGCACGGCGACCCCGTTCGCCCACGCGGCCCACTCCGGTCCGTAGGTGCCGGGCACCCCGAACACCGTCGACCCCGGGCTGTACGGATGCGCGAGCGCCTGGGAGCGCGCGGCCACGACCGAGCCCCGGCTGAGCGAGGCGACGGCGACCGAGGCGTTGTCGATGACGCGGTTGATGACCATGTCGGCGACCTCGGCGTCGACATCGACCCGGTCGGTCGCGACCTGGGCGATCTTGTAGGCCAGCTGCTCCTCGCGGGGCAGAGCGTCGGAGGACGGATGGACGCGGACGGAGTGGAGGTTCACTTCTGTTCTCGTTCCTGTAGGGGGCGGTCGTACCCGTGTTGCCGGGCATGGTCGGTGATGGTCTCGGCGGCGGCGAGGATGTTCGCGAGGCTGCGGTGCAGGTGCACGCGGGTCGCGGCCGCCGCGAGCTCCTCGTCTCCGGCGGCGATCGCCTCGGCGATGAGGCGGTGCTCGGCCGCGGCGTCGCGCAGCCGGTCGGGGTTGTCGATGGCGAGTCGGCGGATGCGCGTGAGATGCGTGCGGACGCCCTTCAGCGACGCCACGAGGAACCCGTTCGCGGCCGACGCGTCGAGCGCGTCGTCGAAGCGGGCGACCAGGTCGTAGTAGGCGTGGCG
Organism: Cnuibacter physcomitrellae; assembly: GCF_014640535.1. Classification (NCBI taxonomy): domain Bacteria; kingdom Bacillati; phylum Actinomycetota; class Actinomycetes; order Micrococcales; family Microbacteriaceae; genus Cnuibacter; species Cnuibacter physcomitrellae. The sequence continues at coordinate 3,289,958 of NZ_BMHD01000001.1, read as the reverse complement.
GGCCGGATCCTCATCCTCGATCAGGCGTGCCGCATCCGCGAACTCGGCCGCGAGGCCCTCGAAGAGCTCCCGATCCGCGCTCCGCGCGGCCAGGCGTGCGGCCTTCTGCTCGAGTGCGTCGCGCACCTCGAAGAGCTCGCGTGCGTCGTCGACCGACACCGGGGTCACCACGAGCCCGCGGCCCGACTGGGCACCCACGAGTCCCTCGGCGGTGAGCGCCGCGAGCGCCGACCTCAACGGAGTGCGCGAGACGCCGAGACGTTCCGACTGCTCGATCTCGCCGAGCACCGTCCCGGGCGGGAGCTCCCAGTCGAGGATCTCGCGGCGGAGAGTCGCGTATGCGCGCTCGCTCGCCCTCATCCTCGACCTCTCTGTATACACAGACCCGTGTTCCGCGGTCGATACTACCGAGTCGGGGCCCCTCTGTATACACAACGAACCCACCCCTCGGCAGTGCCCGGGCGCCGCTAGGGTGCTGACCATGGTGCTCGCAGCTCAGATCGTCGCCGGCATTGCCGCGGCCCTCCACGTCATGTTCTTCGTGTTCGAGTCGGTGCTGTGGACGAAGCCGTCGATCTTCCCCCGCTTCGGCGTCGCCTCGCAGGAGCAGGCCGACACCACCAAGGCCATGGCGTACAACCAGGGCTTCTACAACCTCTTCCTCGCGATCGGGACGGTCATCGGCATCGCCCTGCTCGGCGGGGCAGGCGGCCCCGACCTCGTGATCGCGGGCAAGGCGATGATGCTGCTCACCACGGGATCGATGGCGCTCGCCGGCATCGTCCTGCTGACGACGGGACGGCACTACCTCCGCGCGGCCGCGATCCAGTTCATCCCCGCCGCCGCGGGCTTCGTCCTCACGCTGTTCGCGTGAGGCGCTGAGCGCGGCGGTCCTCGTCCAGCGCGGAATCGGCGTCGGCGCTCTCGACACGCGGGCCGACCTCGGACCACACCGCGTCGAGCGAGAGACCCAGGACGTCGGCGAGCGCCGCGATCGTCGAGAACGCGGGCGTCGCGACCCGACCCGACTCGATCTTGCGCAGCGTCTCGGGCGACACACCAGCATCCAGCGCCACCCGCAGCATCGAGCGCTCGCCGCGGGCGCGGCGGAGCAGTGCACCGAGGCGCCGGCCGCGCTCGACCTCCTCGGGGGTGAGCGGGAGCCTGACCATGGGTCCGATGATAGTACCGGGATAGTTTTACCGGTATTGTTCTCGGCGTGATCGAGATCCTCTCCCCCGCGCAGCTCGACCGAGCGCGCCGCACCGGCGCCCTGGTGGGCGACATCCTGCAGACCCTGCGCGAGAGGAGCTCGCCCGGGACGAACCTGCTCGACATCGACCGGTGGGCCCGCGACCTCATCCTGGAAGCGGGCGCGGAGTCCTGCTACGTCGACTACGCCCCCTCGTTCGGACGCGGCCCGTTCGGCCACTGGATCTGCACCGCCGTGAACGACGCCGTGCTCCACGGCCGACCGCACGACCTGGTGCTCGGCGACGGCGACCTCCTCACGCTCGACCTCGCCGTCACCCTCGACGGCGTCGCGGCGGATGCGGCGATCAGCTTCCTCGTGGGCGACAGCCGTCCCGCCGAGAGCGTCGCCCTGATCGACGCCACCGAGCGCGCGCTCGCCGCCGGCATCGCCGCCGCGACCCCGGATGCGCGGATCGGCGACATCTCGCACGCCATCGGCACGGTGCTGACCGACGCGGGCTACCCCGTCAACCTCGAGTACGGCGGCCACGGCATCGGCTCGACCATGCACCAGGACCCGCACGTGGCGAACGCGGGACGCCCCGGGCGCGGCTACCGCCTCCGCCCCGGACTGCTGCTCGCGCTCGAGCCCTGGGTGATGGCGGACACCGATCAGCTGGTCACGGATGCGGACGGGTGGACCCTGCGCAGCGCCACCGGCGCACGCACCGCGCACACCGAGCACACGATCGCGATCACCCCCGCCGGGCCCGAGATCCTGACCCGCGCGACGCGCTGAGTCGGCTCGCGCACGGGGTTGATGCGGACTCGGTGAACTCTCAGTAAAATAACGATCAGATAACTGGCGGGCCGTTACCGAACCGTTATATATTTCAAGAGCGTTAGTCGTTTGCTGTGGCGACTACCGCGGAATGTGATTGCAGGACACTCTTGGTGCAAGGGAGAGGGCCCGTCGTTGCCTCTACGACGGGCCCTCAATCACGTTAAGGGCGCACGCCGGAGCGGGATGACGGGGATCAGCGCCCGGTCCGCAGGGTAGGACTCGTCCGCCACGATGCCCGGCTGAGCCTCGGGAACCCTCCGGATGACGACGTGCGTCGCCGCGGAGACGAGCGCAGCGGCCTCCCCCTCCTCGTGTCGGAAGTCGACGAAGTCGCCTCCCGCTCTCACCGCGTCGCGCACGTCCGCACGCAGACGCAGCATGGTCGCCTCGGCCACGATGAACCTCGACTCGTGGATCGTGACGATGAAGGACGCCATGGGTGCTCCGCTCCGCACCCTCTACGAGGGCGCAGCACAGTCAACCCACGGCGCGACCGGGATCGTCGTGGATTGACAGCTGCACATCGCCGTGCAGTTGGCAAGGCCCCCCGAGAACGGGGGGTTTCCGTGACTTGTCCGTCCGAGGGCCGTAACGTCGCACACACGTCCATCCGGCCCATCCCGAACGGGTCCCCGGAGTTGTCAAGACGCCCCCACGCCTTGGTCTCTTCCCGAACAGACACGAACGAACGAACGACAAGGTAGGTGTCTTCATCATGGGTTTCCTCCACATCGGCCAGAACGGCTTCGCCGCGCAGATCGACGATCGCGCGCTGGCCCATCTCAAGGTGGTCATCCTCTCCGAGCTGCGCGAGGGTCACAGTCTCGCGTTCACGATGCAGCACACCCGCGACGAGGGCAGCGGACGCGACACGTTCTGGATCAACCAGAGCACCGACCTCCGCTTCCAGTTCCACGGCAACCGTTCCCCGCAGCTCAACCGCGCGTGGCTCAAGGAGCTGGCGGCGACGGCGCGCGCAGGGACGGGGCTGTACCTGACGGAGGAGCCGCTCACCCGGGCTGCCGTCGCCTGACCAGCACGGGCGTCCGCCCTCCGACGGCCCTGCTGGTCGCCTCTCGGCCGACCGCACCGTCGCGGGGCCGACCTAGACTGTCCCTCCGTGCAGTGCTCCTACTTCGACGCCGGCCTCTGCCGGTCGTGCTCGCTTTTGGAGACGCCGTACGCCCAGCAGCTGGCGCTCAAGCAGGCCCGCGTCGAGGACATGCTGTCCACGCACTCCCCCGACTGGCTGCCGCCGATCGCGAGCCCCGAGCAGGGGTTCCGCAACAAGGCGAAGATGGTCGTCGGGGGCACGACGGGGGCACCCACCCTCGGCATCCTCGACGGCCGCGGCCGGGGCGTCGACATCCGCGGATGCGCGCTGCACGTCACTCCCATCCACGACGCGCTCCCCGCGCTCGCCCGCTTCATCACGGTCACGGGCCTGCATCCGTACGACGTCCCGAGCCGACGCGGCGACCTGAAGTACGTGCTCGTCACCGCGAACTCCGACGGTGAGCTCCTGGTGCGCTTCGTCGTCCGGTCGGAGGACGTCGTGTCGCGACTGCGTCGGCACCTGCCCGCACTGCAGGAGGCGCTGCCGAACGCCGTGATCGTCACGGCCAACCTCCTGCCGGAGCACAAGGCGGTGACCGAGGGCGAGCGCGAGATCGTGCTGACCTCGCGCGACCGGCTCACCATGACGCTCGCCGGCCTGCGGCTGGAGCTGCGGCCGCAGAGCTTCTTCCAGACCAACACCCCTGTGGCGGACCAGCTCTACGGCCAGGCCCGCGAGTGGGTGGACGAGCTGTCCCCCGCCTCCGTGTGGGATCTCTACTGCGGGGTCGGCGGGTTCGCGCTCGCCTGCGCCAGCCCCGGCCGAGCGGTGCTCGGGGTCGAGACGAGCGTCGACGCCGTGCTGAGCGCGCGCGCGACCGCCCGCCTCGGAGGCCTCGACGACGTGCGCTTCGAGGCCGGCGACGCGACCGAGGCGGCTCTGCGCTCCCAGCCCGACGAGCATCCGGACCTCGTCATCGTGAACCCGCCCCGTCGGGGGATCGGGGAGACGCTCGCCCGGTGGCTCGACGCCTCCGCCGTCGAGCACGTCGTGTACTCGAGCTGCAACCCCGTGACGCTCGCCCGCGACCTGGAGTGGATGCCCGGGTTCCGGATGCGCCGGGCGCGCGCCCTCGACATGTTCCCTCACACCGCGCACCTCGAGGTCGTCACGATGCTCGAGCGGGTGCGCTGAACGCGGGCGCGTCGCCGATCCGTCGCTGGACGACCATGTCCGGGTAAGGATGACCTAACCTGGTCGGGTGCCAGATCGTCAGCCCCGCGCCCCTCGACCGCAGATCGTGCTGGAGGTGCTCCGTCGCGAGCAGCTCTCCCCTCACCTCGTCCGCCTCCACCTCGGCGGTGAGGGGTTCGACTCGTTCGCGCCCAACGGCTTCACCGACGCGTACGTGAAGATCCACTTCGCCAAGCCCGCGCTCGGGCTCGAGCCGCCCTACGACCTCGACGCGCTCCGCGAGACGCTCGCCCCGGAGGACCTCCCGGTCCGCCGGACGTACACCGTGCGCGCCGTCGACCCGGTCGAGCGCTCGCTGGCGATCGACTTCGTCGTGCACGGCACCGAGGGGATCGCCGGGCCCTGGGCGGATGCGGCGAAGCCGGGCGACCGCCTCGTCCTCGCCGGGCCAGGCGGCGCCTACCGCCCCGACCCCACGGCGGACTGGCACCTGTTCGCCGGTGACGAGTCGGCACTGCCCGCCCTCTCGTCCGCCCTCGAGGCGCTCCCCGCCGAGGCCCGGGGCGTCGCCCTCGTCGAGGTGCACGGCGAGGGCGACGAGATCCCGGTGACGCATCCGGCCGGGGTCGAGTTGCGCTGGTTGCACCGCGGGTCCGCCGTCGCGGCCGGGACGTCGACGGTGCTGTCGGATGCGGTCCGCGGCCTCGAACGACCGTCCGGCCGGGTGCAGGTCTTCGCCCACGGCGAGCGCGAGACCATGAAGGCGCTCCGCGACATCGTGCTCACGCAGTGGGGACTGCCCCGGACGGACGTGTCCCTGTCGGGCTACTGGGCCTACGGCCGCACGGAGGACCGCTTCCAGGCGGAGAAGCGCGAGCCCATCGGGCAGATCCTCCCCCGCTGAGCCCGTCCTCTCGCACGTTCGGCCGTGCCCACGTGGTCTCGCCACCTCGATCGGTGTGGCGGAACCACGTGAGCATGACGGGACGCGGTGATCAGGCCGCAGAGCGCGAGGCGGCGGGACGGCGACGGAGGGAGGGATCGCCCACCTCCGGGCCGCGGTAGACCATGTCCATCGCGCCGATGCTCTCCCCGGGCGGCACGATGGCGTCGATGCGGTCGAGCACCTCGTCCGACAGGCTCACCTCGAGCCCGGCGAGGGTGTCCTCGAGCTGCTCCATGGTCCGCGGGCCGGCGATCGCCGCCGTGACCCCGGGATGCGCGATGACGAACGCCATGGCGAGGTGCGTCAGCTTCACCCCGACCTCGTCGGAGAGCGCGATCAGCTGCTCCACCACGGCGAGGCGCCGCTCGTCGCGGAAGTGCTGCATCCCGGTCCGGGTCGACCGGAACAGGTCATTGTCCTGACCGGCGCGGTAGCGACCCGTGAGCGTCCCGCCGGCGAGCGGGCTGTAGACCAGGGTGCCCATCCCGTACCGCTCGATGACCGGCAGGATCTCCCGCTCGATCTCGCGGTCGAGGATCGAGTAGTTCGGCTGCTCGGTGCGGAACCGCTCGAAGCCGCGGCGTTCCGACATCCACTGCGCCTCGACGATCTCGGATCCGCGCATGGACGAGCTGCCGATCGCCCGCACCTTGCCCTGGCGCACCAGGTCGGTGAGGGCGGACAGGGTCTCGTCGATGTCGGTGTCCGGATCGGGTCGGTGGAGCTGGTAGAGGTCGATGTAGTCGGTCTGCAGCCGCGTGAGCGACCGCTCGACCGCCTCGACGATCCAGCGGCGGGACGCGCCCCTGTGGTTCACGTCATCGTCGACCGGGCCCCAGAACTTCGTGGCCAGCACCACCTGGTCGCGCCGCCCCTTCAGCGCCTCGCCGACCACCTCCTCCGAGTCCCCGTAGCGGTCGGCGGTGTCGACCAGGTTGATGCCGGCATCGAGGGCGCGGTGGATGATCCGGATGCCCTCCGACCGGTCGGGGTTGCCGAGCCCGCCCAGCATCATCGCGCCCAGCGCGTAGGGGGTGACCTTGATGCCGGTGCGGCCGAGTGTGCGGTACTGCATGCGTGTGATCTCCTCGTGTCGTAGGATCGACATAAACGGAACGTTGATCCTGTTACCGGACACACTAAGCGGAACAGCGTTCCGTTTCAAGGGGGTGCATCCATCGATGTCGTCGGAGACCGCCGCGCGGCCACTCCGCGCTGACGCGCGACAGAACGTCGACGCCCTCCTGGAGGCGGCGAAGGACGTCTTCGCCGAGTCCGGCGTCGACGCACCCGTCCGCGCGATCGCGGGCCGTGCTGGGGTCGGCGTCGGAACCCTCTACCGGCACTTCCCGCTGCGATCCGACCTCATCTCGGCGGTGTTCCGACGGGAGATGGACGCCTGCGTCGAGGCCGCGGACGAGCTCCAGGCCGCGCATCCGCCGGGCGAGGCGCTCGACGAGTGGGTGATCCGCTACACGCAGTTCGTGGCGGCCAAGCGCGGGCTGTCCTCCGCGCTCCACTCCGGCGACTCCGCCTACGAGCCCCTCTCCGTCTCCTTCTCGACGCGGCTCGTGCCCACCTTCGCCCGCCTCGCCGCCGCGGCACGCGACGCTGGCGAGCCCGTCGCCGACGTCGACCCCGAGGAGTTCCTCGGGGCGGTGGCAAACCTCTGCCACGGAGGCGGCCCGGACGCCGCAGCCTCGGGACGCGCCGAGCGCATGGTCCGCCTCCTCCTCGCCGGCCTGCGCTCGCCCGACGCCCCGCAGGCGAGCTGAGCGCCGTCGTCAGTCGCCGGTCAGTTCTGCAGGGAGGTCTCGACTCGAGTGCAAGACCCGGTGGATGCGGACGGCGTCGGCATCGTCGGTGTAGAAGAGGATGAAGGGAAACCGTCTGAGCGCCAGGCTCCGTAGCTCGAGGATTCCCGTCTCGGCTGCGTGGCGTGCGGAACCGAGTGAAGGGTGCATCGAGAGCAGATCGCGCGCATCCTGGAGCGCTTGGATCAGGTCGGACGCAGCCTCCCGGGCCTCAGCCTCGAGGTAGCCCTCGAGCGCCCGCACGATGTCCTCGTCCGCACGCCGAGTCGAGACGACGCGGCGAGCGGTCACGCGGCGTGGCCGGGAGCTTCCTGCACCCGGTCACGAAGCCGATCGAAGTAGTCGCCGTCGAGCTCGGAGCCCTCGCCCGATCCCATGCCGTCGATGACGAGTTCGCGGAGCCGGGCACGTGCCTGCTCACGCCTGATCAGCTCGCGCACGAACTCACTGCTCGTGCCGTATCCGCGCTCGCTCACCTGCGCCTCGACGAACTCCTTGAGGGAGTCGGGCAGGGACACGTTCATCGTCGCCATCCTTCAACGATACTGTCGATGACAAGGTTTGTCATCAACGCCACCACCGTCCACGGGTAGCATGGCCGGGTGAGCGATCCGTTGGAACCGAAGCGCGGCCCCGGAGACGACAAGGGGCGGCCGTCGAACACGCGCATCGCGATCTGGATCGGGGTGGCCGCGGTCGCGCTGTACTTCATCGGTTCGGGCGTCATCGGCATCCTGACCAACGGCAACTGAGCCGCGCCCATCAGCGGCGCGATGACGCAGGGGGGATCACCTCGATGGAGACCGCGTTCGCTCTGGGCAGCCTCGGTGCGGGGCTCGTCCTGCTGGTCGTCGCCGTCTCGCTGCGGCTGTGGTCGCTCACGCCGTGGTCCGCGCCCGGCAGCTGCAGGATGGCGCCCGCGGGCGGGGCATCACCGCGCAGCGCAGCGGCTCTGGCCATCCTCGTCGGACGGCCGCGACGGGCTGCGGCCGTCGCACTGGTCGCCCTGGAGGCGGAGGACGCGGTCGTCGTCGGGCGTCCTGAGAGGGATCGGATCCCCGAGCTGCGGATCCGCGATGTCGGTCGCATCGACGCCGACGCTCACCTCATCCTCGATGCCTACAGCACGTCCGGATCGGAGAGACGGTCTGCGCTCTGGAACGCGATCGACACGGTCGGCGAGTCCGTGGCCCGCAATGGGCTCACGGGTCGCCTCATCCGGTGGCCGGCGCGGGTGCTGATCCCGGTCGCGATCATCGCGCTCATCCTGTCGGCGCTGGTGATCGTCCTGGTCGCCCCCAGCGCGATCGCCTGGGCCGCCGCCGTCGGGACCCTCGCCGCGCTCGCGGCGATCATCGTCGTCCCCACTCGCATCCAGCGCCCGACCGCCGCCGCGGCGCCGCTGCTCGCCGACCTCCGGGCTCGTCGGGAGGCCGTGCGCCGCGGTGATTCCGCCGTCTCCAGCGGATCCGCCGCTTCCGTCGAGGACGTCGTGCTCTTCGGGCGCGCCACCCGTCTGCGTCAGACGACCATCGGGCCCGACGGCGTGACGCTGTGGCAGCTGACACGTGCCACCGATCCGGGCGCCCCCCGCGGCCGGATCATCTCGAACGTGATCGAGTTCCTCTCGTGGTGGTCCTGAGCCCCCACTGACGACCAGCGAACGCGCTGGATCAGCCGACGATGATGCCGGCCACGAGGAGGGCGACGCCGGCGAGGCCCACGACGACGAAGGCCGGGTCGACCCAGCCGGCTCGGAGACGGTCGCCCGCTGGGGACGAGAGGATCCCCACAGGGACGCGCTTGAGCATCAGGACGGCGCACGCCGCCGACGATGACGAGGACGACACCCGAGGCGCTCTGCTGCGGCGCGGGATCGTGAATCGAGGACGCCGTGTCAGCCGAGTCCGTGTCGACGGAGTCCGGCACGGCACCTGCCGCGGTCGGGACCGAGGTGGGAACAGCAGCGTCAGAGGCCGGGATATCCGCGGGCGATCTCGCGCCGGCGGTGCCCTCCCCGGCCGAGGACGACCCGCCCGACGAGACGGACGAACCCGACGAACCCGACGAACTGGACGCCGAACCGGGCAGCGGCGGCGGGTCGATGATCAGCTGCGGATACGGCGGCCCGATGGGCTCGAACTCGACCGGCGTCGGGGGTGGCGTGGGCCAGATGTCCGGCTCGCCCGAGAAGTCGCCCTCGAGGGGAGGGACGGGCCCCGGAGGCTCCAGAGGGTCGGAGATCACAGGCGGGAGCGTCGTCGGATCCGGGATCGCGGGAGGCGCCACGCAGCCGGTGACGTCGCGCGGGACCGACACGAGCGGGGATCCACCCGTCTCCCGTTCAGCGGGCGAGAGTGGCGGCGAGGAGGTCCTCGATGAGGTCGGTGGAGTAGCCGTCCGGGTTGGTCAGCCCCGCCTCGTCGTACCAGGACTCGTCGGCCTCCGGATGCGGGCCCGCGACTCCCACGTGTCCGGCGCCGAAGGGCGCGACCAGCACGGCGGGCGCCCCGTCCGGGTAGGTGGCGAGCACGTCGACGTCGGCATCCTCATCGAGGTCGAAGCCGGGTCCGTCCTGGAAGTAGACCCAGCGCTGCTCGCCCCGCCACGTGAGCGGCACCACGGTGTCGCGCGCATCCGGCACCGTCGCGCCGGGCGAGCCCGCCCATCCGTAGGCGTCACCGGGGAGGAGGTCGAAGCCGGGATCACGCCCCGCGAGGTAGGCGCCGAAGCAGAGCCCGAGGTACGACCCGCCGCGTCCGACCCAGTCGCGGACGGCCTGTGCCTGGGGAGCGAGGTCGTCCCAGGTGGTCGCGAGGTCGTCACCGCCCCCGGGCTGCACGTAGAGCTGCGCCTCGGCGAGGATCTCTGCGCTCAGCTCGGTCTCCGTCCCGGGCCCGACGAACTCGACGCGGAACGGGTCGTCGCCGCTCTCGAGGATGCTCGCGATGGTGGGGGCGCAGTCGGGACACCCCTGTGGGCCGTCGTAGACGAGCGCCAGCGGACGGGAGTCGGTCGGAGTGGGGCTCGGGGCCGAGCCCGCGCATCCCATCGTGCCCAGGAGGAGCGCCGAGGCGACGGCGCCCCCCGCGAGTGCCTTCAGCAGGGACGACCGGATGCGCAGCGACACGGACGCGCTCACCCGGCCGCGAAGAGGCCGAAGCCGAGCATCAGGAACCAGGCGATGAAGCCGAGGTAGATGAGGCGCTCGCTGGCGCCGAACACGCGCCGCAGCGGGGTGAAGAACCCGAGGATCACGCCGGCGGATCCGATCGCCATGACGATCGCGCATCCGGTGCTGAGGTTCGCGAGATTGGGGTACCCGGCGTCGTGCAGTGCCCCTCCGGCGAGGAAGCCCGCCGCGGTGACGGAGGCGAAGGCGGCGATCGCGAGGAGGTTGTGCGCTCGTCCTCGGCGGGTGCGCGGCGCCTCGGGCGCATCCATCGGCACGAACGGGATGATGGCCCGCGCCACCGCGAACACGACCAGCAGCACCACGGCCGCGGCCGCGCCCAGCGGCGCGAGGGCGAGCACGCCGCCGACGCCGGCGACCGCCGCGCCGAGCGCCGCGACGAGGTACCCGGCCCGGAACCTCGTGATCCCGTACTGGCTGACGGGGTCGATCCAGGGACGCAGGCCCGTGGGCACGACGTGCAGCACGGCGAGGCTCGCGAGCGCGACGATCGCTCCCGCGACCAGCAGCACAGCCCCCACCCCGATCACCCCATGAGCCTATCGGGCGCCACCCGGCGTCCCCATCCCCCGTCCGGGCCCCCGCCTCCGCCGTGCGTGCGCGCCTCAGGTCCCGTCCGCTGCGCCGAGCGCGGCGGTCACGAGCGGGAACTGCACCGCGAGGGCCTGCCAGAGGATCTCCTCGTCGGTGCCGTCGTAGTCGTGGGCGATGAAGTTCCGGACCGCCCGGATCCCGCGCCAGTCCACGTCTGGATGCGCGGCCCTGAACGACTCGGGCAGCCGGTCGGCGGCCGCCGAGAGGTCGATCAGCAGCGAGCGCGCGATGCGTCGCTGGTCGTCGTCCTCCGGATCGAGGAAACGCGCGCGGCCGCGCCCGACCACCCGACGGGCGCTCACGGCGAAACGCTCGATGTCGGCGAGGAGGGCGGGCACACGCTCGAGGTCGTCGTTCACAGGGCGACGGCCTCGGCGCGGATTCGGTCCATGGTCGGTCCGGTGCCCCTGTCGGACACCACGTCGACCGGCACGGAGAGGAGCTCGGAGACGTCCGCCATGAATCCGGCGAGGTCGAAGACCGATGCGTCCGGTCGCGGATGCACGAGGAGGTCGACGTCGGATCCGGCCCTCGTCTCGCCACGCGCGACCGATCCGAAGACCCGGACGTCCTCGAGACGCCGCGACTCGGCGATCTGGAGGATCGGGTCGCGCAGCATCCGGAGCCGCTCGATCGTGGGCACCAGCAGCACCTCATCGAGTCGCGCGAGCGTCTCCGCCGACGGACGACGGCGGCCCGTCTCATACGCCGCGATGTTCGGCTGGGGCACGCCGGACCGCGCGGCGAGCTCCCGCTGCGTCATCGCGACCTCGAGCCTGCGCTGGCGCAGCGCCTCTCCGCCGGTTCGGTCCTCCATGCCGACGATGATAGCGCTGCGCTATCGTCGCGCGGCCGACCCTCCGGCAACGGCCTCAGGTCAGGCGAGGAGGGCGTGCACGCCCGTGGCGATGGCGTAGATGCCGGCGCCGGCGATCGCGCCGACGACCGTGCCGTTGATGCGAATGAACTGGAGGTCGCGGCCGACCTGCAGCTCGATCTTCTGCGTGGTCTCGCGTGCATCCCACCGCTGGACGGTGTCGCTGATCACCGAGGCCAGGTCGTGCCGGTACTTCTGGACGGCGTATCCGGCGGCATCGGCGATCCAGGCGTCGATCTTCGTCGCCAGCGCCCGGTCGGTCGAGAACCGGACGCCGACGTCGACGAGCGCGGACCTCGCCGCCGACCGCAGCTCGCTCGAGGGGTCAGCCAGCGCCTCTCCGAGCGTCGCCTTGACCGCATCCCAGAAGCGGGCCGCGAACGAGCGCAGGCGGGGGCTCTCGAGGAACTCCGCCTTGATCTCCTCGACCCGGGTCGCCATCGCGGGATCGTGCTGCAGCCGATCGGTGAGGTCGACCAGGTAGCCGTCGATCGCCGTCCGCAGCGGGTGCTCCGGGTCGTCGCGAACGGCGTGCAGCAGCCCGATCACCTCGCGGTGAGCGCGGTCGTCGGCGGCGTCGCCGAGGAACCCGGGCACCCACCGCGGCAGGCGGGTGGAGACGACGCGGCCCAGCGCATCCGGATGCTCGCCGAGCCAGGTCTCGGCCGCGTCGACCAGCGCGTCGACGACCGCGCGCTGCTGGTCCGCGGCGACGAGCTCGGCCCCCACACGACCGAGCGTGGGCGCCCACTCGCGGTCGAACAGGTGCTGTCGAGCGAGCCTCTCGATGAGGCGCTCGACGTCGTCGTCGCTGAGGAAGCGCAGCACACCCTGCGCCATGACCGCGGCCTCGGCGCTCGCCCGCTCGGCGTTCGCGGGGTCGGAGAGCCACGCCCCCACCCGCTCCGCGACGCTGAAGGTCGCGAGCTTCGAGCGCACCACCTCGTCCGAGAGGAAGTTCTGCTCGACGAACTCGCCGAGGCTCGCCCCGATCTCGTCCTTGCGGCTCGGGATGATCGCGGTGTGCGGGATCCGGAGACCCAGCGGATGCCGGAACAGCGCGGTCACCGCGAACCAGTCGGCGAGCGCGCCCACCATCGCCCCCTCCGCGGCCGCGCGCACGTAGCCGAGCCACGCGTACCGGTCCTCCAGCGCGAACGCCACGGCGAAGACGACGGCCGCGATGACGAGGAGCGCCGTCGCGAGCGCCTTCATCCGCCGGAGCGCAGCGCGGCGCTCGAGGTCGGCCGCTCCGAGGAGGGTGTCGCGCGTGGTGGTCATCGTGCTCCTCCCGAACGCCGCACTCCACCGTAGTCACGCCCGCCCGCCCAGCGCCCGCGTGAGGAGGAGTTCGACGGCCGAGTGCACCCAGAAGAAGCGCTTTCCGGCTCGACTCAGCCGCGAAAGAGGGGTGTGCTCGCCCGCAGCGACGGGGGAACCCGGGGAACGACGAACCCCCTGATCCAGGGGATTCGCGGGACCAGGGGGTGAGTGCGGAGACGGTGGGATTTGAACCCACGGTGCCCAATAAAGGGCACTCCACCTTAGCAGGGTGGTGCACTAGGCCGAACTATGCGACGTCTCCCGGCTTTCGCCTCCGCCATCATAGCCGACACGGCGCTCGACGCCGAACGGTGTCACTCGTTGCCGATCGAGCAGGTGTAGTCGGCGGCGGTCTGGCCCTTCACGTCGTCGGGCAGGACGACGGCGCCGGAGGCGTCCAGCTCGCCCGGAGCCGGAGGCGCGGGCGGGGACGCCGGGTCGACGGGAACGGACGGATCCGTCGGCGCGGCAGGAGCCTGCGGATCCGTGGCCGGTGGCGAGGTCGACACGGGGGCGTTCGGGTCGGTGGTCGATGCGAGACCGCCGGTCTGGGTCAGGGTGATCGGCTGATCCGCCGCGAGGGCGGCGAACAGGATGGCGGCGGAGTCCTCATCCGGGGCGACCTTGCCCTCGGGCACCCAGTCGGCGTAGGAGTTCGGGTACGCGACGAACGAGACCTTCGAGAGGTCCATGTCCTTCAGCGCGAGCGCGATCGAGACCATGGTGTCCGGGGAGGCGAGCCGATCCGACAGCGTCATGTTCGACGCGGCCGCCTTCGCAAGTCCGTAGAGCTTCGTGGCGTCGGTCAGCGTCGAGCCCGACTTGATGGTGCGGATCATCGACGACAGGAACACCTGCTGCGAGCTGATGCGTCCGATGTCGCTGCCGTCGCCGACCCCGTGCCTGGTGCGCAGGAAGCCGAGCGCATCCGCGCCCTTGAGGTCCCACGTGCCGGGTGTGAGGAAGACGCCCGTGTAGGGGTCGTCGATCTCCTCCGCGACGCACACGGGCACGCCGCCGAGGGCGTTCGACATCTCGATCACGCCGTTGAACTCGATCATCGCCGCGAACGGGATGCTGAGCCCCGTGAGGCTCTCGACCGTGAGCACCACGCACGGCAGGCCGCCGAGCGACAGGGCGACGTTGATGGGCGCGGTGTACTCGCCGCCGTCGGGGCAGTCGGGCAGCTCGACCATGAGGTCGCGGGGGAAGCTGACGACCGTGGCGCTGCTGTGGTCCTGCGCGATGTGGATGAGCATGGTCACGTCGTTGAGGGCACCGCCCTCGTCCTCGCCGTACGCATCCCCCTGGTTCGTGCGGGTGTCGCTGCCGACGAGCACCATGTTGACGCCGCCGTCGATGGCGTCGATGCTCGGCGGCGGCGCGGGGGCCGCGCCGTCGGATCCCTCGGCGGGCAGGTCGGACAGGAGCGACACCGTGGTGACCGACCGCGTGACGTCCCATGTGGCGTAGGCGGCGAGCGACACCGTGCTCACCGCGACCACCGCGAGCGCGGCGCCGAGGAACGTCAGCACCGGGCGGATGGGATGCGACGTGCGCTGGCGTCCGTGACGGGCGAGCGGACCGCGCGAGCTTCTCCTGGCGCTGATGATCGTCCCCCGTCTCCCCGCGAACGCCTCGGTCTCGGCGCTCTGGCGTCGGTGGAGCACCCACCGCCGTGGGGGTCAGTCTGGCAGAACCGAGGATCCGTCGCGCGGAAATCCGCGCGCATCCGCGTGGCGAGGGCGGTCGTTCGCGGCCGACACCGCGGATGCCCGTCGCTCGTCACGGGATACGGGCAAGCCCGGCGCTATTCCGGAGGGATGGCTCGAATTCCGTGATGAGCGACGCGCTCCTCGGGTTCGGAGGGTGCGGATGCTGTCGCTTCGGCACCGGATGAGCGGAAGCGCGGCGTGGAGGGCGGCGCTGTCGCGCATCCGGTGTCGAGGCGGCGCGAGGTCGCGTCTGCGTCGCGGTGGAGGGCCCGACTGGGCGCGGCGCGGCTCCCGGCGCGCGGCGCGAGCGGCACGCTGTGCGCTGCGCGCCGGCTCGCGGGGAGCGGCACCCGGGGCGGCGGCACGCGGCAGGCGGGACAGCGGCACGCGGCAGGCGGGACAGCGGCACGCGGCGCAGCGGCACCTTGGGCAGCGGCACAACGCACGCGGCACACCGGCAGGCGGCACCGGCACGCGGGGCGGCGGCGGCCGGTGGGCTCAGCGGCCGGCGTTGCCGACGGTGCAGGTCGGGGCGGCGGCCGACTGCCCCGTGATCGTGGGTGGGAGGACGGTGACGGCACCGGCGGCGGCACTCCCCGACCCGGGGGCGGAGGACCCGGGGGCGGCGGACCCTGTGGCGGCGGACCCGCCGGTCGCGGTGGACGGGTCGCCGGAGTCGGGCTCGCCGGAGTCCGACGCGCTCGAGCCGGACGGGGACGGCGTCGGCACCACCCCGGAGGTGTCGGGCGCGGCCGCCACACCCACGGCCGGGACGGCGACGGGCTGGTCCGCGCCGATCGCTCCGATCAGGACGGCCGCGTCGGCGTAGTCGGGTCGCGGCATTCCCGCGAAGTCGCCCTCGTCGGACGGGACGCCGGGATAGCCCGCGAAGACCACGCTGCCGAGGTCGACCTCGCGGAGGGCCGTGCCGATCGAGGCGAGGCGCTCGGGCGACGCAAGGCTCGTCGACAGCACCATGTTCTGCGACGCCGCGCTGGCCAGCGCGTACATGGTCCCGACGTCGCCGAGCGCCGCATCCGACTTGATGGTGCGCAGGAGCGAGGCGAGGAACACCTGCTGCGAGCTGATGCGCCCCGCCTCGCTGCCGTCCCCGACACCGCTGCGGGTGCGCAGGAACTGCAGCGCGTCCATCCCCTGCAGCTCGTGGAGTCCGGCACCGAGGTGGATGCCCGTGAGGTCGTCGTCGATCGGCTGCGCCACGCACACCGGGACGCCGCCGAGCGCGTTCGACATCTCGACGACGCCGTCGAAGCGCACCTCCGCAGCGTAGGGGATGTCGAGCCCGGTGAGCCGCTCGACCGTGAGCACCGTGCAGGGGAGGCCGCCGTACGAGAGGGTCATGTTGAGCGGCTGCGCGTCGAGCGGGTCGAAGGTGCCGCCCGAGGGCGAGGGACAGGCGGGGACGGGCACGACGAGGTCGCGCGGGAAGCTGACGACGGTGGCGTTCGTCCTGTCGGCGGAGATGTGCACGAGCATCGTCGCGTCGCCGAGGCTGCCCTGGGTGTCGCCGAAGTCGGGGCTCTGGCCCTCGCGGGTGTCGCTGCCGACGAGGAGGAGGTTGACGCTGCCGCGGATGGGGCCGTCCGCGTCGGCGGCGGTGCCCGCATCCGCGCCGGTCGACGCGTCGGCCAGCTCGACGGTCTGGATGCGGCTCGAGATCGACCAGGTGGCGTATGCCGCCACGGTGACGGCGCTGACGCCCAGGATGGCCGCGGCCAGGCCGAGCCAGCGCATCACGACGAGCCAGCGACGGGTCGCGTGCTGGCGCCCATGGCGGGCGACGGGCCGGATGCGCGTCGGCCGCCGCACCTCGGCTCGTGTGGTCCGTGCCGAGAAGGTCCTGCGTCGTGGGACGGCGTCGCGTGATCCGGCCGTGGGGTCGAACGGGTCGGTCACGGCTGGTCCTCTCGTGCTCCGGCCTCGGGTGACCGGAACGACGAAAAGAGCATTCTGACGCATGAAGCTGGGAGTTGCGAGGAGTCGCGCCCACCGCCGTCGGTTCGTATCGTGGAAGCATGCTCCTGTTCGTCCCCCGCACCGCCTCGCACCGTCGCGAGCGGGCCTCCTCGGTGCGGAGCTGAGCGGCATGGCGAAGGACGGCAAGGACAAGGAGCCGAAGCGCCGGAAGCGCTCGGCTCAGCGGTGGGCGGGGAGCGACCGCGAGGTCGAGCCCCCGCACCTCAAGGCCGCCGAGGACGCGATCGAAGACGGCGTGCGGATGATCCACCACGCCCTCGTGCTGGCGCTGAAGAACCGGCTGATCGTGAGCGCGCTGCGCGACGGGGAGCCCTACTCCGCCGAACACGCCATCGACCTCGCCCAGCAGGAGCTCGACCGCGTCGTCGCCGAGCAGCAGGATTCTGCGCGGGTCGCCCGGAAGGCCCTCCGGCGGGCCAAGCTCGCGCACGGCCGCGCGATGAGCGAGCACGACTACGGGCAGCTCGACGTCGAGGCGCTCGAGCTCCGCGCGCTCGTCAACGACTCCGTCGCCGAGCGGTTCGCGGCGCAGCGCGAGGACGAGGGATTCCTCTCGTCCCTCATCGAGGAGTCGCGCGGACGCGCGTGGGACGAGCTCGGCGGCGTCGTGCGGTCGCGCCTCGCGCGCGCCGCGTCGATCGCCGACGACCCCGGCTACGCCGAGGCGCGGGCCGAGCGGATGCGCGAGGTCGCGTTCGACCTCGGCGACCTCGCCGTCCGCCCCCGCAGCTGACCCGCGCCCTCACTCCCGGGCGCGGGCGCTTTTGCGCGCGCGGCTGCGCGCGTGCGGAGGCGGATGTGACAGTCGTGGCGGGCTCCGCGCCCAGAAAGCCACCACGAGCGTCAGATCCGCCGCCGGAGTCCCCCGACCTCACGCTCACGTCCTCCCAGCAGGTCCGACCCGAGCGGATCGCCTCGAGCAGGACCGGTCGCGTCACGGATGTGACAGTCGTGGCGGGCTCCGCGCCCAGAAAGCCACCACGAGTGCCAGATCCGCCGCCGGAGTCCCCCGACCTCACGCTCACGTCCTCCCAGCAGGTCCGACCCGAGCGGATCGCCTCGAGCAGGACCGGTCGCATCACGGATGTGACAGTCGTGGCGGGCTCCTCGGCCGAGAAGCCACCACGAGTGTCAGATCCGCCGCAGGGATCCCGCGACGTGACGCTCATGCCCTCCCGGCAGGTCCGCGTGGGCGGATCGCCTCCAGCAGGACCGCTCGCATCGCGGATGTGACAGTCGTGGCGGGCTCCGCGCCCGAGAAGCCACCACGAGTGTCAGATCCGCCGCAGGGATCCCGCGACGTGACGCTCATGCCCTCCCTGCACGTCCTCCGAGTGCGGATCGCCTCGAGCGGGCCGACCGCGTCGCGGATATGACAGTCGTGGCGGGCTCCGCGCCCAGAAAGCCACCACGAGTGTCAGATCCGCCGCCGGGATCCCGCGACCTGACGCTCACAACCTCCCTGCACGTCCTCCGAGTGCGGATCACACCGAGCGGGCCGACCGCGTCGCGGATATGACAGTCGTGGCGGGCTCCGCGCCCGAGAAGCCACCACGAGTGTCAGATCCGCCGCCGGGGCCCGCGACCTGACGCTCGCGTCCTCCCGGCAGGTCCGACCCGGGCGGATCGCCTCCAGCAGGACCGGTCGCGTCACGGATATGACAGTCGTGGCGGGCTCCTCGGCCGAGAAGCCACCACGAGTGTCAGATCCACGGATGGGATTCCGGGACGTGACACTCACGTCCGACGAGGACGGAACACGCTGAGCGAGCCATGCCGAACGGCCCGCCCACCCCGGAGATGACACTCGTGGCGGGCTCGGCGCTCAAGAAGCCACCACGAGTGTCAGATCCGTGGAGGAGAGCCCGGAGACACAGGCCGCATCGGACCCCCACGACACGGGAGCCCCCACCCGAAAGGGGGGACCGGGGCGGCGGCGCGGCAGCTGTCGCCGCGGGAGGGCCGACGCTACCGTGAAGGTGACGCTCGGCACGCATCCCGGGGCAGACGGCCTCACCGACGGAGGCGGTGCGGCGGGCGTCCGCGGAGGGGGCCGCGGGGCATGGAACGGGACAGCACGACCTCGACCCGAGAGGCACTGGAGCACGGGGCGCGACGGCGCTCGCGCCTGCGCACGGGTGTCGTGATCGCCGGCGTGTCCGCCCTCGTGCTGGGGATCGCCGCGGGGGTGGGCTGGTTCCTCGTGCCGCCGTGGCTCGCCACCGTCCCGGGCGACCCGATCGCCTCCGCCACGACCATCGTCGTGACCGCCGACGAGCCGACCGACGGGAGCACCGGGACCGCGGCCGGATCGAGCGCACCCGCCTCCGCGTCCGTCGAGGTCTCGGCGGGATGGACGCCGATCGGCGTCGGACCGTTCCTCCCCGCCGACAGCGCCGTGCTGGTGTCGCCCGACGGCGCGTACCGCGCACGCCTCGAGATCACCGACGCCGGCGCCGACTCCGACGCCACCCCGGGGGCCTCCACCGACCACCTCGACGGCCTCGCGACCGCGGCCTGGAGCCGCGAGTCGCTCGACTCCGGATGCTCGGTGCGCTACACGACGGTCCAGGACGGCGAGGACGCGGTCACCGTCGCCGTGGTCTCTCCCCCGCCTGGCGCGCCCGGCGATGCGGATGCGCGGCTCGTCCTGACAGGGTCGGTGTCCGCCGACGCAGCGGACCTCTACCGCACCGTCACCGCCGACCTCGTCACCTCCGCACGCTTCGGCGACCCCGACCCCGACGCCGACGCCGTGGGCCCGACCCCGGCGAGCCCCTCGAGCCAAAGCCCCGCGACCGGCGGGAGCGCTCCGTGAGCGCGCGGCGGCGTCGGACCCGCGCGGGGATCACCGCGCTGATCGCGGCGGCGGCAGCGCTGACGCTGGCCGCCTGCGGCAGCGTGGAGACCACCCCGGGCTGGGCGCCGCGCCCCGCGGCAGCGGCGGCGGTCGCCCTGTCCGACACCCTGGCGACCGCCGCCGACGCCGTGGCCTCCGGCCTCGACGTCCGCCTGCTGTACAACGCCGACCCCGCCTCCGGCGTGGCCGCGCGGTGGGCCGAGATCCCGGGCGACTCGCCGCTCACCGCCGAGCTCCGCGGCCGGGTCTCCGCAGCGATCGCCGCCCAGGCCGCGGCGACCGGTGTGCCCTACCGTCCCGCCGCCGACGCCCCGGCGCTCTCCCCCGAGGCGCGCGGGTGCGTGCAGGGCAGCACGACGCGTCCCGCCGCCGAGCTCCTCGCCGATCCCGCGTTCACGCCGCCCGGGGGCGGTCCGACCGTCACGGTCGCGTGCGAGGTGCTCGCCGCATCCGGGCCGTTGCTCGTGGAGTCGCTGCGCATCCTCACCGCCACCGGCGGGCAGGTCGCCTCGGACGTCACGACCACCTACTACGCCGAGACCTCGGGCGGCTTCCTCATCACCAGCGACCAGCTGATCACCGACGACGGTCGGCGGGCCCTGCTGACGGACATCGTCGAGTCGCTCAAGGTCGCGGCCGGGGCGATCGAGCCGCGGATGAAGACCGACCCGGCGGGGTTCACGCCGGAGCAGCTCGCGGCATGGTTCTCGCGAGCGGCGTTCACCGCGGACGGGTCGCTCGTGGTCACGGTCCCGGACGGCCTCACCCTGCCCGAGCTCGACGATCTGGCCTCGGTGCCGCGACCCTCTCCGCTCGTGGTGACGGTGCCCGCGGCGGACGCCACAGCGATGCTCACGCCGGAGGGAGCGCAGGTGCAGGCTGCACTCGCGTCCGCTGCGCCGCTCGTCCTGCCGCCCGCGCCCTTCCGCGGGCAGGAGCAGGTCGACTGCTCGTTCTTCGCCTGTATGGCCTTGACGTTCGACGACGGACCAGGGCCGTACACGGCCCAGGTCCTCGACGACCTGGATGCGCGGCGGGCCGCGGCCACGTTCTTCCTCCAGGGCGTCAACGTGGGCCGGTATCCGGAGGCGGTGACCCGGATGGACGACGAGGGGCACCAGGTCGGCAACCACACCTGGAACCATCCCGACCTGACGAAGCTGACCGATCCGGAGATCAAGGACCAGCTCGATCGCACCAGCTCGGCGATCCGCTCGACCGTCGGGCATGCCCCCACCACGTTCCGGCCGCCCTACGGGGCCTACGACGACCGGGTGCTGGCGCAGACGTCGCTGCCCGCGATCCTGTGGTCGATCGACACGAACGACTGGCAGCTCCCCGACGACGCGACGCTCCTCGACCAGGCGGTCACCGCGGCGCGTCCCGGATCGATCGTGCTCTGTCACGACGTGCACGAGAACACCGCACGCATGGTGCCCCCGATCGTCGACGGGCTCCAGGGACGCGGCTTCACCCTCGTCACGGTGCAGCAGCTGCTCGGCGGCACGCCCGCCGCGCACACGACGACCACGCGCGGCTGAGCCCCGTGGTGGCCCTCCGCGGGTCACTCCCCGCCCTTGCGGTGCGTTCGACCCCCTCCCCTAGACTCCTCCGGGGAGGTTGAGATGGCGGGATCGACGGGATCGCTGGGCTCGGGAGGCGACCGGCGGGTGCCGATCGAAGCGCAGAGCGTGGACGCCCCGCTCACCGGGTCCGCGGTGTTCCTCGTGCTCTCGGTCGCCGACGACTCCGCGGCGCTCGACACCGTCCGCTCCGCTCTGGCCGACCTGGACGAGCTCGCGAAGACCGTCGCGTTCCGCGACCTCGGCGCGGCGTTCACCTGCACCGTTGCGATCGGCGCACGGGTGTGGCCGGGGCTCGTGCGGCGCCCCCTTCCCACCGAGCTCCACCCCTTCCGCGTCGTGCAGGGCGCGGTGCACACGGCGCCCTCGACCCCCGGCGACCTGCTCTTCCACATCCGCTCGGATCGCCGCGACCTCTGCTTCGAGTTCGAGCGGCTGCTGCTCGAGCAGCTCGGCTCGGCGGTGTCGGTCGTCGACGAGACCGTCGGCTTCCGCTACTTCGACGCCCGCGACCTGCTCGGCTTCGTCGACGGGACCGCCAACCCCGTCGGGCTCGCACTGCCCGAGGCCACGCTGGTCGGCGACGAGGATCCGGACTACGCCGGCGGCAGCTACGTCGTCGTGCAGCGGTACGCGCATCCGATCGAGACCTGGAACGCGCTCACCACCGAGCAGCAGGAGGCGGTGATCGGCCGCCGGAAGGCCGACAACGTCGAGCTCGACGACGCCGTCGAGGGGCAGAAGTCGCACAAGACGCTCACCACGATCGTCGACGACGCCGGCGAGGAGCACGACATCCTCCGCGACAACATGCCCTTCGGGAGCCCCGCCTCCGGCGAGTTCGGCACGTACTTCATCGGCTACTCGCGCCAGCTGTGGGTGATCGAGCGGATGCTGGAGCGGATGTTCGTGGGAGACCCCCCGGGACTGCACGATCGCCTCCTCGACTTCTCGGTCGCGCGCACCGGGTCCGCGTTCTTCGCGCCGTCGGCGGGGCTGCTCGCGGCGCTCGACGACGACCCTCCCGCGGCTGGCCCTGCGGGAGCAGGAGACGCGTCGGGCGGGGTGGTCGCGCCCGGCGCGCCGGGGACGGCGGGCGGGTCGAGCGCGCCGGACGGGTCGGTCACGCCGAGCGCGCCGGACGCGTCGAGCGGGTCCGTGGCACCGGTGCCGCCGGGCGCGTCGAGCGGGTCCGTGGCACCGGTGACGTCCGCCGGTTCCGCCGAAGCGCCCGCATCCGCCGGCCCGGCCGCATCCGCCGCTCCATCCGCATCCGCCCCTGCTCCTGCTCCTGCTCCTGCGGGCGATTCGTCGCTCGGTCTCGGCTCGCTCCGTCCGCCCCTGCCTCCCGAGAGGACTACGCCATGAACCACCTCTTCCGCGAGCTCGCGCCCATCACGCCCGACACCTGGGCGATGCTCGACGACGAGGCCCGCACCCGCCTGTCCCCCATGCTCGGCGCCCGCAAGCTGGTCGACTTCGACGGCCCGCACGGCTGGGAGCACTCCTCGACCTCGCTCGGACGCGTCGGCGGCGTGGTCGACTCCCCCGCGACGGCCGTGATCGCGCGCAGCCGCGTGGTCCTCCCGCTGGCGGAGGTGCGCGCGGAGTTCACGCTCTCGCGGTCCGAGCTCGATGCCGCCGCCCGCGGCGCGATCGACGTCGACCTCACCGCGCTCGACGAGGCCGCCGCCCGACTCGCCACCGTCGAGAACTCCGCCGTCTTCAACGGCTGGGAGGCGGCCGGGTTCGGCGGCATCATCCCCGCGATCCCCACCGCGACGCTCGTGCGCGAGGACGACCCCACCCGCTTCGCCCAGCAGGTCGCCGCGGCGACCGAACAGCTGAAACGCTCCGGCATCGGCGGCCCCTACGGGATCGCGCTCGACTCCGACGCCTGGGTCAACGTGGAGGGCGGCAGCGACTCGGGCGGCACTCCGCTCATCGAGCACCTGCGCCGCATCCTCGACGGACCGGTGGAATGGGTCCCCGGCATCGACGGCGCAGTCGTGGTGAGCCTCCGCGGCGGCGACTTCGTGCTCGACGTGGGCGAGGACGTCTCCCTCGGCTACGCGCACCACACCGCGGATGCGGTCACCCTGTACCTCGAGGAGACGTTCTCCTTCCGCGTCGCCACCCCCGAGGCCGCCGTCGCCTTCGTGTGATCCGCCCCGCGCCGCGCGCGGTGCGGGCGGCGCGCTGTGCGCGGTGCGGGTGGCGCGGGTGCGCGGTGCGGGCGGGGCGGTTGCCGGTGCTGCGGCGCAGTGCGGGCGGCGCGGGTGCGTAGGCAGGCGTGGGCGTGGGACGTACCGCTCGGTCACCGGGCGGCCGTATTCAGGAGGAACGCGCGCATCCGCCCGTTCTCAGGACGCATCGCCCTGAGAAGGGCCGCAGCTCCTGAAAACGGACGGGCGCGAGGGGCCCGTACGCCACGCAGAGCCCGCGGCACGCGTGCAGCAGGCGGACGCGGCACCGGTGCACCACGAGCAGCACCTGCCACGCGCAGCGGACGGGCGGCGCGGGTGCGCGGGTAGTCAGGCGCGGAGGAAGGAGGCGACGGCGTCAGCCGCCTCGGCGAGGTTCTCGGCGTGGGAGCGGCCGCTGACGCGCGGGCGGGGCTTGAGTTCGTGCTCGCCGTCGTCGATCCACTGCACCCGGATGCTCGGCGAGAGGTCGTAGCCCGGCACCTCGTCGACCGTGCCGAACGGGTCGCGCGTGCCCTGGCAGATCAGGGTCGGCGTCTCGAGGTGCGCGAGGTGGTCGGTGCGCAGCCTCTCCGGCTTCCCGGGAGGGTGGAACGGGTACCCGAGGCACACCAGGGCTGAGACGAGACCCGCGCGGTGGAGGTCGTCGGCGACCATGCTGGCCACCCGGCCGCCCATCGACTTGCCGCCGATCGCGACCGGGCCGCCCACCGCATCCGTCACCTGGTCGACCACGGCGCGGTACTCGGCGAGGAGGGTGTCGGCGCGGGGCGGGGGCTTGCGGCTCCCTTCCCGCCGCGCGGCCATGTACGCGAACTCGAAGCGCGCAGTACGCACTCCGCGGGCGGGCTCGGCCAGCAGCGCGCAGACGCGGTCCATCCAGTCGGAGTCCATCGGGGCGCCGGCCCCGTGGGCGAGCACGAGCACGGGGCCGTCCTCGGGCCCCTCCCACAGCAGCTCCACCACGTGTCCACCCTACGGAGTCGGTTGCCGCGGCCGTCGTCAGCGCACCGGATGCGGGCATCCGCCTGCCCTGAGGGTGCCGCTTGCGGCGGATCGGTGCTCGAGCGGTGGCGCCTTGGCGGAGGGCGTGGGATTCGAACCCACGGAGGCTCTCACCTCACCAGTTTTCAAGACTGGCTCCATCGGCCGCTCGGACAGCCCTCCTCGCCGCCGCGCTCCGCGCGACGACGTCCCGATCCTACCGTCCCCGCCCTTCGGCCGAGGCGCGCCCGGGATGCGGTACCTCCGCGCCCCGGATGCGGTACCTCCGCATGGGAGCCAACTCCGGACTCTCGCGCGGACACGCCGCCACAAGTCCGGAGTTACCTCCAGAGCGCCCGAATCTCCGGAGTTAGCCCAGCACCGAGCGGGACCCAGCTCCGCGCACAGCGCAAGCGCGCGAGCGCGCGCGTCAGAGCGCGCCCGGGCGCACCTCAGAGCGCGGAGAGGGCGGCGGCGACGCCGTCGTCGTCGATCGACGCGGTGGTCTCGGTGCCCACGGCGAGCACGTCCTCGGGCGCCTGCGCCATCACCACGGCACGCCCGCCTCCGGCGGCGGCCCACTGGAACATCTCGATGTCGTTGCGGCCGTCGCCGATCACGCAGACCCGCGTGCGCGGGATGTCGAGCCACGACCGCACCCGCTCGAGCCCGGTCGCCTTGTTGACGCCGTCGGGGGCGATGTCGAGCCAGGCCGTCCATCCGATGGAGTACGACACCTTGTGCAGGCCCATCCGCTCGACGACGTCGAGGAAGTCCTCCATGTCGTGCCCGGGCGAGATCACCACGACGCGCGTCGCGACGACCGCGGCGAGCTCCGAGAACGGCACCACGTGGTACGAGCGCCCGAGCACGCTGTCGGGGAAGGCCTCGGTGCAGAAGAAGTTCCCCTCCGCATCCTCGACCGCGAACAGCGCCTCGGCGAGGTGGGTGCGGATGCGGTTCAGCACCGGACCCGGATCGAACGTCTCGACGTGCTCGCGCCGGTACCCGAGCGGGGCCGACGTGTCGCGCTTCAGCGTGATCGCGCCGTTCGAGCACACCACGTACTCGGGGGCGATGCCGAGCCGGTCGAGCACGGGGAGCGTGGTGTCGACCGAGCGGCCGGTGGCGAGCATGACCTGGTTCCCCAGCGCATCCACCCGCCTGACCTCGGCGCCGACGATGTCGGACAGCGTGCCGTCCTCGTGCAGCAGCGTGCCGTCGATGTCGAGCGCGACCAGCCAGGGCGAGGGAGCAGGATCGGCGGCCACCCTAGGACGCCGCCCGCTTCGGCTCGATGACCTCGAGCCCGCCGAGGTAGGGGCGCAGCACCGGCGGCACGACGACGCTGCCGTCGGGCCGCTGGTGGTTCTCGAGCAGCGCGACGATCCAGCGGGTGGTGGCGAGGGTGCCGTTGAGGGTGGCGACCGGGGCGGTCTTGCCCGACTCGGTGCGGTAGCGGATGTCGAGACGCCGCGCCTGGTACGTGGTGCAGTTCGACGTGGAGGTGAGCTCCCGGTACGTCTCCTGCGTGGGCACCCACGCCTCGGTGTCGAACTTGCGGGCCGCGCTCGACCCGAGGTCGCCCGAGGCCACGTCGATCACGCGGTAGGGCAGGCCCAGGTCGCCCAGCATCCCCTCCTCGAAGGAGAGGAGGCGCTCGTGCTCGGCCTCCGCCTGCTCCGGCAGCACGTACGAGAACATCTCGAGCTTGTTGAACTGGTGCACCCGGAGGATGCCGCGGGTGTCCTTGCCGTGCGACCCCGCTTCGCGGCGATAGCACGTCGACCAGCCGGCGTAGCGCAGCGGCCCGTCCGACAGGTCGAGGATCTCGTCGCGGTGGAACCCGGCCAGGGCCACCTCGCTCGTGCCCGTGAGGTAGAGCTCGTCGGCGGGCAGGTAGTAGATCTCGTCGGCGTGCTCGTTGAGGAAGCCGGTGCCCTCCATCGTCTCGGGGCGGACCAGCGTCGGCGTGATCATCGGCACGAAGCCGCCCTCGATCGCGCGGTCGAGCGCGAGGTTCATCAGCGCCAGCTCGAGCCGCGCCCCGATGCCCGTGAGGTAGTAGAAGCGCGCCCCCGACACCTTCGCCCCGCGCTGCAGGTCGAACGCGCCGAGCATCTCGCCCAGCTCGACGTGGTCGCGCGGCGTGAAGTCGAACGTGGGCTTCGTCCCCACCTCGCGGAGGGTGACGAAGTCGTCCTCCCCGCCCTCGGGCACGCCGTCGACGACGATGTTCTGGATGCGGCGGGCGGATGCGGTGAACGCGGCCTCCGCATCCGTCGCCCTCTGCTGCGCGGCCTTCACGCTCGCGGCCAGCTGCTGCGCCTGGGCGACGAGCGCCTGCTTCTCCTCCTTGGGAGCGGCGGCGACGGTCTTGCCGAACGCGTTCTGCTCGGCGCGCAGCGACTCGTACTCCGAGATGGCGGCACGACGCTCGCCATCGGCGGCCAGGGCCGTGTCGACCAGCTCGGTACTGGAGCCGCGGGCCGCCTGAGACCGCTTGACGACATCGGGGTTCTCGCGCAGCAGGACGGGATCGATCACGCACTCGATCCTACCGACCACCCCGCCCCCGCCCACCCGGAGCGCGCTTCCGCCATGCTCACGTGGTTCCGCCACGCCGACCGATGTGGCGGAACCACCTCCGCATGGCGAGAGGAGAGGCGCTAGCTTGGGCATGTGGACCTGGTCATGGGCGAGGGGGGCGCGCCTCACGACGAGGCGCCCGAGCCCCTCCCGCGCGCCGCCGTGGTCGTGAACCCCGTGAAGATCGACGCGAAGCGCCTGCGCACCGTGGTCGCGGCCGCGGAGCGGGCCGCGGGCTGGGGCGAGACGCTCTGGTACGAGACCACGCTCGAGGACGCCGGCCACGAGGTCGCCCGCCGTGCGGTCGCCGACGGCGCGGCGGTGGTGATGGCCGCGGGCGGCGACGGGACGGTACGCGCCGTCGCGGAGGGGCTCCGAGGCACCGGCGTGCCGATCGGCCTGCTCCCCGTCGGCACGGGCAACCTCCTCGCGCGGAACCTCGGGATGACGCTCACGAACCTCGAGCAGGCGGTCACCACGGTCTTCACGGGCGACGACCATCGCATCGACCTCGGCATGATCGACATCACCCGCGAGGACCGGTCGCACGAGCAGAACGTGTTCCTGGTCATGGCAGGGCTCGGCATCGACGCGAAGATGATCGCCAACACCCGCAGCTCTCTGAAGAAGCGGCTGGGCTGGCTCGCCTACGTCGACGGCGGCATCCGCGCCCTGCCCAGCGTGAAGCCGGTGAAGGTGAAGGCGCAGCTGGACGGGTCGGCGTGGCGGTCGTTCAGCGCCCACACCGTGATCGTCGGCAACTGCGGCTCGCTCCCGGGCGGCATCCTCCTCATCCCCGACGCCAGGCCCGACGACGGCATCCTCGACATCGTCGCCTTCCGGCCCGAGGGCTGGTTCGGCTGGCTGAAGGTCTGGAACAAGCTCACCTTCGAGAACGGCGTCCTCCGCAAGTCGGCCGTGGGCCGCCGGATCATCGACCTCACCCACGACGTGCGGTCGGTGACCTACCGTCGCGGTCACGACATGGCCGTCCGGCTCGACGAGCCCGAGGAGATCCAGCTCGACGGCGACGACTTCGGCCTCGCCGTGGCGCTGCACATCTGGATCGACCCCGGGGCGCTCGCCGTGCGCGTGCCGGCGTCCCCGACGGCGTCCGCTCAGGCGGAGCCCGCGGCCGTCGCGGCATCCACGGCATCCACGGCGTCCGCGGCCCTCGCGGCGTCCGAGGCGGTCGCGGCGGACGGCGTTCCCTCCTCGGCACCGGAGCCGGCGTGACGTTCC
This sequence comes from Cnuibacter physcomitrellae, assembly GCF_014640535.1. Classification (NCBI taxonomy): domain Bacteria; kingdom Bacillati; phylum Actinomycetota; class Actinomycetes; order Micrococcales; family Microbacteriaceae; genus Cnuibacter; species Cnuibacter physcomitrellae. The sequence continues at coordinate 3,261,747 of NZ_BMHD01000001.1, read as the reverse complement.
GGGTCGCCTTCGTGCCCGGCGTGACGCCGACGAAGTGGGTGCGGATCTGGCGGGAGCGGATGTCGGAGCCGATCGAGACCGCGTCCGTCAGGGTCGACGACCAGCGCGCGGTCGTGCTCGCCGGCGAGGCGGACGTCTGCTTCGCCCGCCTTCCGCTCGACCGCGACGGGCTGCACGCCATCCCGCTCTGGGAGGAGCCCGCCGTGGTGGTCGCGCCGCGCGAGCACGTGATCGAGGCGGTCGACGAGGTCGCGCTCGCCGACCTCGTCGACGAGGACGTGCGGCCCGTGGCGTCGGGCGAGGAGGAGGGCGCGATCGAGCTCGTCGCCCACGGCGGCGGCCTCGTGATCGTGCCGCAGCCCGTCGCCCGCCTCTACGGACGACGCGACGTCGTGGTGCGCCCCGTCACGGACGCGGAGCCCACCAGGATCGCGCTCGTCTGGCCGGTCGACCTCACGGACGAGCAGCGCGAGCGCGTCGACGCCTTCGTCGGGATCGTCCGCGGCCGCACCTCGGCGTCGTCCCGCGGCGGCGAGCCGGCGGCCTCGTCCCCCGAGCGCGGCTCCGCGAGGTCCGGCGGGCGGGGCTCGGCGAAGTCCGGCGGAAGCGGCTCGGCGTCCGCCTCCCCGCGATCCTCGAGCGCGTCCGGCGGCTCGAAAGGGCTGTCCGGCGGCGGGCAGGGCGGACGCCAGGCCCGTCCTTCGCGCGGCGGGCCGTCCCGGCCGCGCCGCGGTCGTCGGTGAACTTTCCCTGCGATCCTCCGACACGCCTTCCGCGCGGCGACCGCCCGGCGTAGGTTTCGGGCCATGAGCGTCCCGGCGACCGCCTTCCGATCCGACGCGCTCTCCGGCGCGTTCACCGACTGGATGCGGACCCGCAGATGGTTCCGGGCCACCGCATCCAACCCTGCCCTGACCCGCGTCGGCGTCTGGGTGCTCCCCGACCCGAAGCACCAGGTGGCCATCGAGGTGCATCTGGTCCACGACGCGACGACCGACGTGCTCTACCAGGTGCCGCTCACGGCGCGGACGGCGCCTCTCCTGGGCGGCGAGGACGCCCTCGTGGAGCAGCTGCCCGACGGGGTCTCGGTCTACGACGGGCCCCACGATCCGGCGTTCGCGCGCGCTCTCCTCACGATGATCCTCACCGGGGGTCGTGCCGGCGACGTCGAGCCCGCCGAGGGCGGGTCTCCCGCCCCGTCCGACGGCCGGACCTCCGCGGTCGGACGCCACGGGCACGTCGACACCGCCGTGCGGGTGGTCGGCTCGCACGTCCTGCGCGGAGAGCAGTCGAACACGTCGATCATCATCGAGACGGTGCACCCCAACGGGAAGCCCGCGACGCCGGTCATCTGCAAGGTCTTCCGCGCCCTCTCGCCCGGCGACAACCCCGACGTCGTCATCCAGTCGGCGCTGTCGGATGCGGGCTCCCGCTTCGTGCCGCGGACGATCGGCCATGTCGAGGGTGCGTGGGCCGATCCGGCGACCGCCTCCCGCGTCGAGGGCAGCCTCGCCTTCGCGCAGGAGTTCATCCCCGACGTCGAGGACGCCTGGCGCGTGGCGCTGCGCGCCGCCGAGCACGGCGAGTCGTTCCGCGACGCCGCCTCGGCGCTGGGCGAGGCGACGGCCGCGATCCACGTCGAGCTGGCGCGCCTGTTCGACACCCGGCGAGCGTCCGCCTCGGACGTCGAGGCGGTGCTCACGAGCATGCGCACCCGCGCGGCGCAGGCGTTCGCGGACGCGCCCGCCCTCGCCGGGGAGCGGGATGCCGTCGCGGCGGTGCAGCGCGCCGCCGAGGACGCCGCGTGGCCCGAGCTGCAGCGCATCCACGGCGACTACCACCTCGGTCAGGTGCTCGCCGTGCCGGGCCGCGGCTGGGTGGTGCTCGACTTCGAGGGGGAGCCGCTGCGCCCGATCGCGGAGCGCAGCGAGCCCGACCTCGCCCTGCGCGACGTCGCGGGGATGCTGCGCTCCTTCGATTACGTCGCCGGCTCGATCTCGAGCGCCGAGCAGGCCACGGCCGAGCAGTCCGAGGCGGCGCGTGCCTGGGCGGACGAGGCGCGCGCGGCCTTCCTCGAGGGGTACGCCGCGCGCTCCGGTCTGGACCTGCGCACGCAACAGGTGCTGCTCGACGCGCTCGAGCTCGACAAGGCCCTCTACGAGGTCAGCTACGAGGCGCAGAACCGCCCGACGTGGCTCCCGATCCCCGCCACCGCCGTGCGCACGCTCGCCCACCGCGCCCGCTGAGGGTCCATCGCTCGTCCTTCATCACGGAATACGGTGAAGCTCGCCGAAGAGAGGGGCGCTTCACCGTATTCCGTGACGAGCGTCAGGCGCCGGCGACCTCGGCGGGCTCGCGGACCGTGCGGAGGGCGCCGGACCACGACTCGAGCTGGTCGAGCATCGTGGCGAGCTGCGCCGCCTGGAAGGGCAGCGGCTCGAACACGGAGAAGTCGCGGAAGTCGTTGATCAGCGACAGCGCGACCTGACCGCGCACGTCGGCGATCTGCAGCTCGCCCATGATGAGGCGCAGGTGCTCGGCCGCGCGGGCCCCGCCCACTCCTCCGTAGCTCACCACGGCCCCGGCCTTGTTGTTCCACTCGGCGTAGAGGTAGTCGATCGCGTTCTTCAGCACACCCGAGGTGCTGTGGTTGTACTCGGGCGTGACGAAGACGTACCCGTCGAAGCGGGCGATCGTCGCCGCCCAGTTCTTGGTGTGCTCGCCGGCGTACTGTCCGCGGGAGGCGGGCACGGCCTCGTCGAGGTGCGGCAGGGGGTAGTCGGCGAGATCGACTAGCTCGTACTCGGCGGTGCCTCGCGCCTGGGCGTTCTCGAGCACCCAGCGGGCGACGGCCTCGCCGTTCCGGCCGGGTCGGGTGCTGCCGAGGATGATGGCGATCCTGGTCATGGGGTTCCTTGTCTCGTGGGCCGGCGAGCGCATCCGCCCGTCGGGAAGACACGGCTCCCGGCGATGGTTGCCGATAGTGCTCAACGGCCCGCGGGGCGGATCCTTCCCGCGGAGGCACGCGCACTTTGCCGTGCGTCAGGCACGTGGAAGGACGTATCGCGAGATGACGCAGGACACCGCGACGAACCCGCTCGACCCCGTCATCCTCGGGCACTGCGCCGCCGAGGAGCGCACGTTCACGCGCGAGATGCTGACCCGGGTCGGCGACCGCTGGACGCTCGTGGTCGTGGCGCAGCTGCGCGACGGACCGGCGCGCTTCACCGAGCTCCTCACTCGCATCGAGGGCATCTCCCACCGGATGCTCACCCAGACCCTCCGATGCCTCCAGCGCGACGGGATGCTCACCCGCACTGCGTACGCGGAGGTCCCACCGCGCGTCGAGTACGCGCTGACCCCGCTCGGCCGCACGCTCCTCGAGCCGCTCGCCGCCCTGATCCAGTGGTCGAACACGCACCGCGAGGAGGTCGCTGCACACCGGGACGACTTCGACCGCTGAGCGTCCCTGCCGCGGCAGCGTCGCCACGGCGGCCTCGGCGTCGGAGGCGCGCCTGCGACACCCGCCTCCGGGGAATAGCGCCTCGACCCGTCGTGTTGAGCCCGTCATAACGTACCGCTCGGTACATAAATAGATGGGATGGACCATGGCAGACCTCGACGGCAAGACGGCGCTCGTGACGGGCGGCACCTCGGGCATCGGACTGGCGGTGGTGCGGCGCTTCGTCACGGAGGGTGCGCACGTCGTGGTGACAGGACGCAGCGCCGGGAAGCTCGACGACGTGAAGCGGGAGCTCGGCGACCGCGTGACCACCGTGCAGGGCGACGTCTCGAGCCTGGACGACCTCGACCGGGTCTACGCCGCCGTCGCCGAGCGCGGCACCGGACTGGACGTCGTGTTCGCGAACGCGGGCGGAGGCGAGTTCGCCGCGCTCGAGGAGATCACGTGGGAGCACTTCACCACGACGTTCGAGTCGAACGTCGGCGGGACGGTGTTCACCGTCCAGAAGGCGCTCCCTCACCTCAACCCGGGTGCGGCCGTGGTCCTCACCTCGTCGAACATCGATGTGAAGGGCAGCGCATCCTTCAGCGTGTACGCCGCGTCGAAGGCCGCGATCCGCAGCTTCGCCCGCAGCTGGGCCGCCGAGCTGGTCGACCGCGGCATCCGCGTGAACGCCGTCGCCCCCGGGCCCATCGCCACCCCCGGCCTGAGCGGCCTCGCCGCCGAGCCGGAGCAGGCCGAGGCGCTCCTCGGAGGCCTCGCATCGGGCGTGCCCATGCGTCGACTCGGGACGCCTGAGGAGATCGCCGACGCGGTCCTCTACCTCGCGTCCCCGCGCAGCTCCTACGTCACAGGCGCCGAGCTGTACGTGGACGGCGGGGCCAGCCAGATCTGACGATGCCGACGTCCTCGCGTGGCCACGGCGGACGACCCGACCCACTGCATCCGGCGCTAGATTCGACGGATCAGCGAGGAGGTCAGATGGCCACGCGAGGACGGCCCCGCGAGTTCGACGTCGAGGAGGCGCTCGATCGCGCGATCGAGGTCTTCTGGCGCCAGGGATACGGCGGGACCAGCCTGACCGACCTCACCGAGGCGATGGGCGTCAGCCGGCCGAGCCTCTACGCCGCGTTCGGCAACAAGGAGGAGACCTTCAAGCGGGCGGTCGACCGCTACGCGGAGATCGACATGGCTTACGTCACCGAGGCCCTGGCCGAGCCGACCGCCCTCGAGGTGGCGCGGCGCTTCCTGTTCGACAACGTCGAGGCGGTCACGACCCCGGGTCGTCCGCCCGGGTGCCTGTCGATCCAGGGCGGGCTCGCGGCGGGGCCGGAGGATGCCGAGATCGTGCGGTTCCTCGCCGACCGACGGTCCGGCGGAGAGGCGAGGCTGGCCGAGCGCTTCGCTCGCGCGCGGGCGGTGGGCGACCTCGCCTCGGACGAGGACCCCGCCGACCTCGCGAAGTACCTCAACACGGTCTCGGCGGGCCTGGCCGTGCAGGCGGCGGCCGGCGCGCCCAGGGACGCGCTCCACCGAGTCGCCGAGCGGGCCCTCCGAGCCTTTCCCGGCACGCCGACCCCCTAGACATCCGATCTCTCGCGGCCGAGAAGGCAACGGCGCGGTAGCATCCCCCTGTGGCCGTGACGGACGAGGCGATCCTCACCATCAAGCAGATGATCCTGTCCGGTGAGCTGCGCCCGGGCGACCGGCTGCCGCCGGAGAAGGAGCTCAGCGAGCGCCTCCGTCTCTCCCGCAACTCGATGCGCGAGGCGGTCAAGGCGCTCGAGGCGATGAAGATCCTCGACGTCCGGCGCGGGGACGGCACCTACGTCACCAGTCTCGAACCCGAGCTCCTCAACGAGGCGATGAGCTTCATCCTCGAGGCTCAGCAGGATCACGAGGCGATCCTCGAGATCTTCGCCGTGCGGCGCATCCTGGAGCCGGCCGCGTCGGCGCTGGCGGCGACCCGGCTCGAGGAGTCCGATCTCGAGGCCCTCCGGCGATCGGTCGACTCGATCACCGCCGACTCGGACGTCGAGGAGGTCGTCTCCCACGACCTCGCCTTCCACGCCGCGATCGCCGCGGGATCGGGCAACCGGTACCTGGCGAGCCTGCTCGACTCCCTCTCGGGACGCACCGTGCGGGCGCGGCTCTGGCGCGGGCTCACCGAGGAGCACGCCACCGAGCGGACGCTCCGCGAGCACGGCGCGATCGTCGACGCCCTGGCCGCCCGCGACGCGGCGCTGGCGGAGGCGCTCACGGTGTCCCACATCGCCGGGATCGAGGGATGGCTGCGCCGATGGTCCGAGCCGGAGAGCTCGGACTAGCTTTCAGACATCGGATGTCTATGATGGAGACATCACACAACGTGAGCGATGTCGCCACCGTCGGCGCCGATCGCTCCGATGACTTCAGGAGGTCTCTGCGATGAAGCTGGCGAGGATCGGTGACGCGGGTGCGGAGCGCCCCGTCGTGGTCACGGCGGAGGGATACCGCGACCTCTCAGCCCTCACCGACGACATCACCGGCGAGTTCCTCGCCGAAGGGGGTCTCGACCGGGTGCGCGCCGCGCTCTCGGCCGGAGAGCTTCCCCTCGTCGACGGCTCCGACCAGCGCGTCGGGGCGCCCATCGCGAGGCCGAGCGCCATCATCTGCATCGGCATGAACTACGCCGCGCACGCGGCCGAGTCCGGGTCCGCCCCGCCCGAGGTGCCGATCCTCTTCCTCAAGACGCCGAACACGGTCGCGGGCCCCCACGACGTGGCGCGCATCCCGCGGAAGAGCACGAAGACCGACTGGGAGGTGGAGCTCGCCGTCGTCATCGGCAAGCGCGCCTCCTACCTCGAGTCGCCCGCGCAGAGCCTCGAGCACATCGCCGGGTTCACGATCGCGAACGACCTCTCCGAGCGGGAGTGGCAGCTCGAGATCTCGGGCGGGCAGTGGTCGAAGGGCAAGAGCGCCCCGGGCTTCACGCCGCTCGGCCCCTGGCTCGTCACCCCCGACGAGGCCCGCTACCAGGATCTCCGGCTCACCAGCCACGTCAACGGCGAGCCGCGCCAGGACTCGCGGACCTCCGATCTCATCTTCGGCGTCGACGAGCTCGTCTACCAGCTCAGCCAGTGGATGACGCTCGAGCCCGGCGACCTCGTCCTCACCGGGACGCCGGAGGGCGTCGCCCTGTCGGGCCGGTTCCCGTACCTGAAGGCCGGCGACGTCGTCGAGCTCGAGATCGAGGGACTCGGGACGCAGCGCCAGGAGTTCGTCGACGCCTGAGCGCGTCGACCTGTCGTTGACTGGATCGAAGAGGAGGAGCATCGACATGGAGTTCGAGGGACTCGTGGCCGTCGTCACCGGCGGGGCATCCGGGATCGGTGCGGCGATCGCCGCACGGCTCGCCGAGGGCGGGGCGTCGGTCGCCATGCTCGACCGCGACCCGTCCGGGGCGGATGAGCGGCACCTCGCGGTGACCGCCGACGTGTCGGACGACGCATCGGTGCGCGCCGCGATCGCCGCGGTGGTCGAGCGGTTCGGCCGGCTCGACATCGTCGTGAACAACGCCGGCATCGGCGCCCAGGGCACGATCGCCGACAACGACGACGACGAGTGGCACCGCGTGTTCGACATCAACGTGATCGGGATGGCCCGCGTGACGCGGGCCGCTCTCCCCCACCTGCGCGAGTCGCCCGCCGCCGCCATCGTGAACACCTCCTCGATCGCCGCCACGGCCGGGCTCCCCCAGCGCGCCCTCTACTCCGCGTCGAAGGGCGCGGTGCTCTCGCTGACCCGCGCGATGGCCGCCGACCACCTCCGCGAGGGCATCCGCGTCAACTGCGTCAACCCCGGCACCGCCGACACCCCCTGGGTGGCGCGCCTGCTCGACTCGGCGCCGGACCCCGTCGCCGAGCGCGCCGCGCTCAACGCGCGCCAGCCCCACGGCCGCCTCGTCAGCGCCGCCGAGGTCGCCGACGCGGTCGCCTACCTCGCCAGCCCCCGCTCGGGCTCCACCACCGGCGCCTCCCTCGCCGTCGACGGCGGCATGCAGAACCTCCGCCTCCGCCCCGCCTGAGCCCGGCGAGGGTGCGGGCAGAGCGTCCTCTCTGAGCTCAGCGGCCCTCACCGCCTGCGGTCACCCCATCCCAGACGGCGGCCTCCCCCGTCGCCTCCCACTCCTCGAACGCGCGCGCGTAGGCCGAGGAAGCTCAGAGGGACTCGGGGACGTCGGGCTCGCCGGAGATGAGGCCGCGGAGCCAGTCGCGGGCCTCGACGAAGACGCCGTCGTCGTAGCGGGAGACGTACTCGACCGGGGCACGGTCGGCGCGCGGGTAGGAGCCGAGGAACGTGATCCGCGGGCTGAAGCGGCGGAGGCCGAGCAGCGCATCCGCGACCCGCTCGTCGCGGACGTGTCCGTCGGCGTCGACGACGAAGCGGTAGCGGCCGAGGGCGTCGCCGATGGGACGGGACTGCAGCAGCGACAGGTTCACGCCGCGGGTGGAGAACTGCTCGAGCATCTCGAGGAGCGCACCGGGCCGGTCGTCGGGGAGCTCGACGATGAGGCTCGTCTTGTCGGCTCCGGTCGGCTCGGGCATCCGCGTGGAGCGGCTCACAAGGACGAAGCGCGTGACGGAGTTGGCGTTGTCGGTGACGTCCTCCGCGAGGACGACGAGGTCGTGGTGCCGGACGATCGCGGGCGGGGCGAGCGCCGCATCCGCATGGTCGGTCGCGAAGAGGTCGAGGGCGGCGGCGACGTTCGACGTCGCGGGGATGTGCCCGTGCGTCGGCAGGTTCGCGTCGAGCCACTGACGGCACTGCGCATAGGCGACCGGATGCGCGCCGACGACCCGCACGTCCTCCAGCGTCGTCCCCGGCCGGGCGACGAGCACGAAGCTCACGCGCACGAGGTACTCGCCCACGATCCGCAGCCCGGGCGTGCGGGCGAGGGCGTCGAGCGTCGCGGTGACGCCGCCCTCGATGGAGTTCTCGATCGCGATCATCGCCGCGACGCTGCGCCCGGACACGACGTCGTCGAGCGCCTCGCCCACGTTGTTGACGCTGCGCCACTCCTGGCCCTGCGCCTCGGGCACCTGCGCCAGCGCCGCCTCCGTGAACGTGCCCGACGGGCCGAGATACGAGTACGTGTCGGACATGCCGCCAGCCTAGCGGCGAGCCACTCCCCTCCCTTCGCTGGTAGGGGCCCGGTCTCACGCCGCCCGCCGTAGGCGGCGACAAGGGGAGGTCGGTCTGGGCCGCAGTCCGTCCCCGTGTCCGAGCGAAGCGAAGGCGGCGGGAAGGGGAGGTCGGTCCGGGTCGCAGGCATCGGGTCTGGCGGGGCGCCGAAGGCGCCGGGACTGCGACCCGGACCGACCTCCCCTTCCCGCCGCCGGTCACACGAACACTGCCGAACTCGGCCCCCCGATGCCAGGATGGACGCATGCACGATCGCGCCGGCACAGTCGCCCTCCCCGAAGACCTGATCGACCCGGAGGCCCTGGTCGCCGCGTACTACGACCTGCATCCCGACGTGACCGACCCGGAGCAGAAGGTCATCTTCGGCACCAGCGGCCACCGCGGCTCGTCGTTCAACAGCGCGTTCAACGAGGACCACATCCTCGCCATCACGCAGGCGATCGTGGAGTACCGCGCCGGGCAGGGGATCACGGGCCCGCTGTTCCTGGGCCGCGACACGCACGGCCTCTCGCTGCCCGCCGAGCGCAGCGCGCTGGAGGTGCTCGCGGCGAACGGCGTCACGGTGTGGACCGACTCGCGTCACAGCTGGACTCCGACGCCCGCCGTCTCGCACGCGATCCTGAAGTACAACCGCGAGGGCCACGACGACCAGGCCGACGGCATCGTCGTGACGCCCAGCCACAACCCGCCCGCCGACGGCGGCTTCAAGTACAACCCCCCGCACGGCGGCCCCGCCGACTCGGATGCGACGAGCTGGATCGCGAACCGCGCCAACGAGCTCATCGCGGCGGGCCTGGAGGGCGTGAAGCGCGCCGAGCCCACACCGGCGGGCACCTACGACTTCCGCGAGAACTACGTCGCCGATCTCGGCAACGTGATCGACATGGAGGCGATCGCGGCGTCGAAGATCCACATCGGCGCCGATCCCCTCGGCGGGGCGAGCGTGGAGTACTGGTCGCTGATCGGGGAGCGGTACGGCCTCAACCTCACGGTCGTGAACGAGACGGTGGACCCGCGGTGGGCGTTCATGACGCTCGACTGGGACGGCAAGATCCGCATGGACTGCTCCTCCCCGTACGCGATGGCGTCGTTGATCGAGCGCCGTCACGACTTCGACATCTCGACGGGCAACGACGCGGATGCCGATCGCCACGGCGTGGTCACCCCCGATGCCGGGCTGATGAACCCGAATCACTACCTCGCCGTCGCCATCCAGTACCTCTACTCGCGGCGCGAGCACTGGCGTCCGGATGCGGCGATCGGCAAGACGCTCGTGTCCAGCTCGATGATCGACCGCGTCGCCGGCTCGCTGGGACGGACGCTGTGGGAGGTCCCGGTCGGGTTCAAGTGGTTCGTGCCGGGCCTCATCGACGGCTCGGTCGGCTTCGGTGGCGAGGAGAGCGCGGGTGCGTCCTTCCTCCGCTTCGACGGATCCGTGTGGACGACCGACAAGGACGGGATCCTGCTCGCGCTGCTGGCGTCGGAGATCCTCGCCGTGACCGGTCGGACCCCGTCGCAGCACTATGCGGAGCTCGTCGCCGAGTTCGGCGACCCCGTCTATCAGCGGGTGGATGCGCCGGCGACGAAGGCGCAGAAGGCCCAGCTGGCGAAGCTCTCCGGCGACGACATCACGGCCGACACCCTCGCCGGCGACCCGATCACCGCGAAGCTGTCGCACGCGCCGGGCAACGGCGCGGCGATCGGCGGCGTGAAGGTCACGACCGACCGGGCCTGGTTCGCCGCCCGACCCTCGGGCACGGAGGACGTGTACAAGATCTACGCCGAGAGCTTCGTCGGGGAGGAGCACCTCCGCGAGGTGCAGGCGGAGGCGAAGCGCATCGTCGACGCCGCCCTCGGCGCATAGCGCCGCCCTCGGCGCATAGCGCCGCCCTCGGCGCCTAGCGCCGCCCTCGGTGCGTAGCGCCGCCGCCTCGACACCGATTCGCACGAACCTCGGCGAATAGGGCGCCGCTTCGCCGGAAACGGTGTCGAAGCGACGGCCCACGCCGAGTGCGAGCAGAGTGGGCGCAGCGGCGGCCGACGCGCACTCCATCACCTCGACACCGGTTCGCACAGACCCCGCCGAATAGGGCGCCGCTTCGCCGGAATCGGTGTCGAAGCGACGGCCACCGGCGCGGGCCGGCGACGACGTCAGGCCGGGAGGGACGCGCCGATGAGGCGGAGGGACTCGTCCCAGACGCGGCGGGCCTCCTCGGGCGAGCGCAGGCGGGAGTAGAGCGGCTGCGGCGCCGGCGCGCCACCGAGGTGGGCGGGGCCGCCGGGACCGTAGAGGGTGCCGCTCACCGCATCCGGAGCGGTGGCGGCCAGGAGCGCGGGGAGCGCGGCGGTCTCCGGGGTGCCGACCAGCAGTCCGCGGGCGGAGAGCCAGCGGATGAGGCGCACCTGCGGGGTGTCGCCCGCGCGGCCCACCTCGGGCCGAGCGGCGAGGAGGCTGGTGGGAGCGACACCGGGATGCGAGAGCACGCTCGTGATCCCCCATCCACCCGCCTCGCTGCGGCGGCCGAGCTCCACCGCGAACAGGCCGAACGCGATCTTCGACGAGCTGTAGGCGCGCATCCCGTTGTAGCTGCGCTCCCACGCGAGGTCGTCCCAGTTGATCGAGCCCTGGTTGGCCGCCACGCTGATCTGCGACACCACCCGTGCCCGCCCCGCCCTCAGCAGCGGGAGGATCCCGGCGACGAGCGCGACGTGGCCGAGGTGGTTCGTGCCGAACTGCACCTCGAACCCGTCCGCGGTCGTCTGTCGCGAGGGCGGAGTCATCAGGCCCGCGTTGTTCACGAGCAGGTGGATCGGCCTCCCCTCGTCGCCCAGCTCCGCCGCGAGCGCGCCGATCGAGGCCAGCGACGAGAGATCGAGCCGTCGGAGCGACACCACCGCATCCGGGGTCTGCGTGAGGATGCGCCCCACGGCGGCCTCCCCCTTGACGGGGTTGCGGACGGGCAGCACGACCTCGGCTCCCGCGGCGGCCAGCCGGCTCGCGATGCGGAGCCCGATGCCGTCGCTCGCACCCGTGACGAGGGCGCGGCGGCCGGTGAGGTCGGGGAGGGTGATGTCGATGGTCCTGCGTGGCATGGTGTGCTCCTTCGTGCGTCGTCCCTCTACGATGCGGCCGGGCGGGAAGCGCCTCCAGGCCCCCCGCATCCACTGATCGCCGTGCAGTGGATAGCCGCTCGGGCAGCGGGTAGAACGGAGGGAGACGTCGGATGAGGAGGACGCTGTGATCGATCGCGCCGGTCTGGCCGACTTCCTCCGACGCCGTCGCGAGGCCCTGCAGCCCGAGGACGTGGGGATGGTGCGGGGGCCGCGCCGCCGCACCGAGGGACTGCGCCGGGAGGAGGTCGCCGTCCTCTGCCACATGTCGACCGACTACTACGCCCGCCTCGAGCGCGGGGGCGGTCCGGCCCCGTCGGAGCAGATGCTCGCCGCGATCGCCCAGGGACTGCATCTCACGATCGACGAGCGGGACCACCTCTTCCGGCTCGCGGGACACCGCGCCCCGCCGCGCGGGTACTCGAGCGACCACGTCAGTCCGGGGATGCTGCGCATCCTCGACCGACTCGTCGACACCCCCGCGGAGATCGTGACCGAGCTCGGCGAGACGCTGCGGCAGACCCCGCTCGGCGTCGCCCTCACCGGCGACACCACGCGCTTCACGGGCGCGTCGCGCAGCCTGGGCTACCGCTGGTTCGCCGACCCCGCGACGCGGGCGCTGTACGCGCCGCGCGATCACGAGCTGCTGTCGCGGATGTGGGTCTCCGGGCTCCGCGAAATCGTGTCGGTGCGGGGCCGTCCGTCGCGCGCGGCGGAGCTCGCGGATGCGCTCCTCGAGGAGAGCCCGGAGTTCCGCTCACTGTGGGACCTGCACGAGGTGGGCGTCCGTCCGAGCGACGTGAAGCACCTCGTCCACCCGGAGCTCGGAGAGCTCGAGCTGAGCTGCCAGACCCTCGTCGACCCGGCGCAGTCGCAGTACCTCCTGGTCTACACCGCCGTCCCCGGCAGTGAGAGCCACGACAAGCTCCGCCTCCTCTCCGTCATCGGCGCGACCTCCTTCGCCCCTCCCCGCTGAGCGCCCCCGCCGCCAGCCCCGACCGGCGGCACGCGCGTCCGCGGTGCGAGCGGATCGGGCAGTCGTGAACCCAGCACCGCGAGCGCCCTCCGCCCCGCGCGCCGATCCATCCCCGGCTCTACGAGTCCCTGGATCTGACAGTCGGTGCGGCCTCCCAGCCGCACAGGCCACCACAACTGCCACATCCACGGACCCAGCACCGCGATCGACCTCCGTCCCGCGCGCCGATCCACCCCTGGCCCTTCGAGCCCGCTCCCGGATCTGACACTCGTGGCGGCCTCCCAGCCGCACAGGCCACCACAACTGCCACATCCACGGACCCAGCACCGCGATCGACCTCCGTCCCGCGCGCCGATCCACCCCTGGCCCTTCGAGCCCGCTTCCGGATCTGACACTCGTGGCGGCCTCCCAGCCGCACAGGCCACCACAACTGCCACATCCACGGACCCAGCACCGCGATCGACCTCCGCCCCGCGCGCCGATCCACCCCTGGCCCTTCGAGCCCGCTCCCGGATCTGACAGTCGGTGCGGCCTCCCAGCCGCACAGGCCACCACAACTGCCACATCCACGGACCCAGCACCGCGATCGACCTCCGCCCGGCGCGCCGATCCATCCCCGGCTCTACGAGCCCCTGGATCTGACACTCGTGGCGGCCTCCCAGCCGCACAGGCCACCACGACTGCCACATCCGCGAACCCAGCACCGCGAGCGCTCTCCGCCCCGCGCACCGATCCACCCCTGGCTCTTCTAGTCCGCTCCCGGATCTGACACTCGTGGCGGCCTCCTGGCCGCGCAGGTCACCACAACTGCCATCTCCACGGACCCAGCACCGCGAGCGCTCTCCGCCCCGCGCGCCGATCCACCCCTGGCCCTTCGAGCCCGCTCCCGGATCTGACACTCGTGGCGGCCTTATCGCCGCACGGGCCACCACGACTGTCACATCCGCCGCCGCACCGCGGGGAGCGCCCGACGGCCGCGCGCGGCGCGCGACCCGGGTTCCACGAATGACGTCCGGATCTGACAGTTGTGGCGGACTCCGCGGCACTCAGGTCACCACGACTGGCAGATCCGCGGCTGCCCGACTCGGCCGGGGGGGCGCTGGAGCGCGCGCACGGTGGATACGACGTCGCCTCGACACCGGATCCCCCGGAGCGGGCGCCAGGGCGCGCCGCTGGGTGGGGATCGGTGTCGAGGCGACGGTGGTTCGGCCCCGGAGGGGTCAGTGGGCGATCACGGGCTCCGGAGCGTCATCCGAAGTCGAGGACGCGGCGGGAGCGGCCGCGGGCGCGCCCGCCGCGGCCGGGCGGGCCTTCCGGCGGAACAGGAGCGCCGACACGACGGCGCCGAGAGCGAAGAACGCGGCGCCCCACCAGTACGCGGTGGAGTAGCTGTGCACCGCCGCGTCGCTCAGCACCTGCTGCGTCACGGGAGCGTGCGACGCGACGAAGTCGGTCGCCGCGGTCGCGGCCAGGGTGTTGAGGAGCGCGGTGCCGATCGATCCGCCGACCTGCTGCGAGGTGTTCACCATGGCCGAGGCGACTCCCGCGAAGTGGCGGTCGACGCCGAGCGTCGCGGTCTGGATCGAGGCCGGCATGATCGACCCCATCCCGACACCGAGGATCATCAGCGGCGGCATGACGTTCGCCGCGTACGAGCTCGAGGAGTCGAGGAAGGTGAGGAGCACCATGCCGGTCGCGGCGACGATCATGCCGAACGGCACCATCACCTTGGGTCCGAGGCGGGGCAGGAAGATGTTCGTCGACAGCTGGGCCGTGAGGATGAGCATGCCGATCATCGGCAGGAACGACACCCCGGTCTGGATCGGCGAGTACCCGAGGGTGGTCTGCAGGTAGTACGTGACGAACAGGAAGATGCCGAACATCCCCGCGCCCGCGATCAGCACCGAGCTGTAGGCGGCGCCGCGGTTGCGGTCGAGCACGATCGACAGCGGCAGCAGCGGATGCGACGCACGACGCTGCCAGAGCACGAACGCGACGAGCAGCACGGCGGAGGCGACGAGCATCCCCCATGTGATGAAGGCGCCCCATCCGTCGGTCTCGGCGTGCGAGAAGCCGAAGACGAGCGCGAAGAGCGCCGCCGACACCAGGATGGTGCCCGGGATGTCGAGCTTCGGCCGCGGGCCGGTGCGGGCCACGTTCGCGACGAAGACGAGCGCGCCGATCACCGCGATCACGGCGATGACGTCGTTGATGTAGAGGTTCCAGCGCCAGCTGAACTGCTCCGTGAGCACTCCGCCGAGCAGCAGGCCCACCGCGCCGCCGGCGCCGGCGATCGCGCCGAAGACGCCGAACGCGCGACCGCGCTCCTTCGGGTCGGTGAACGTGGTCGTCAGCACCGCGAGGGCGGTGGGGGCCAGCAGCGCGCCGAACGCGCCCTGCAGCGCACGGGCGAAGACGAGCAGTCCGAACGAGTCGGCCATGCCGCCGAGCGCGGAGGCGAGGGCGAAGCCGACGAGGCCGATGATGAAGGCCCGCTTGCGGCCGATGAGGTCGGAGATGCGACCGCCGAGCAGCAGCAGGGATCCGAACGCGAGGGAGTAGGCGGTGATGATCCACTGGCGGTCGCCGTCGGAGAACTGGAGGTCGGCCTGCGCGGCGGGCAAGGCGATGTTCACGACGGTCGCGTCGAGCACGACCATCAGCTGAGCCAGGGCGACGGTGGCGAGCGTCAGCCACCGGCGGCTCGAGTGCGCCGGGGTCACGGCGGCGGGAGAAGGAGAGGTCATGCGGGAGACTCTATACGAAACTCGCGAGTTCCGAAACAAGAAAGTTCCTGAACATGGGAGTTCCTGAACTATGATGTTCTCATGACCGATACGACCCTCAGCGCCGAGGACGTCGACTCCACCCCGAAGCTCGGCCGCAAGCGCGATCACTCCCGAGATCCCGAGATCCTCGACGCCGCCCTCGAGGTCCTGGCCGAGAAGGGCTACGAGCGCATGACCGTCGACATGGTCGCCGCGCGCGCTCGGGCCGGCAAGGCCACCCTCTATCGCCGCTGGCCGTCGAAGGCCGAGCTCGTGATCGACGCGGTGGCGTGCATGAAGAACGCGCACCCGGTCGACCTGCCCGACACAGGCACCCTGCGGGGTGACCTGGTCGCGAACATCAAGACCCCCGCGGTGAAGGACGGGGAGCGCAAGCTCCGCATCATGGCGGGGATGGTGTCGCTGATGTCGGAGTCCCCCGAGTTCGCGGATGCGGCCCGCGCCGTGATCGTGGAGCCCCGCGCCGCCGCTCTCCGCACCCTGATCCTGCGAGCGATCGACCGCGGCGAGGTCTCCCCCGACGTCGATGTGCCCCTGCTCGCCCAGATCATCCCGTCGATGACGGCGTACCAGACGCTCATGCTGGGCAGGGCGGTCGACCGGCAGTACATCATCACGCTCGTCGACGAGATCCTGCTCCCGGCGCTCGGGCTTGCGAGCGGCGAGGAGACGACGGCGACCGCGCGCTCCTGAGCGACTCCGCGCGCGGTCATCGAAGCGTCAGGCGATGCTCCAGAAGTGCGCGGTGCCACCCGGGTTCTCGACCGTGATCGCGTTGTCGAGATCGCGGTACTGCGCGTCGACGGTGTGGCCCACGAGCTTGATGGCGACGGTGCCGTCCGGCTGCGCCGTGACCTTCGACACGATCATCGTGTGATCGACGCCGTTGTCGTTCGCGGGATCCCAGTCGAACATCGCGACGTCGCCGACCTTCACCTGGTCGCGCTGGTCGATCGACAGCAACGTCGTGTCGGGCCGGGAGGCGTAGTAGGCGTCCATCTCGTTGCCGCGGATCCAGCTGTAGCTGTAGTCGCCCGTGGTGGCGTAGTCGCTGTACCAGTCGGCATCCTGGGTCCAGCCTCGGGCGAGCATGGCCTGGTTCACGAAGTTGCCGCAGTCGTTGTCGCTGAAGACGCCCCACTCGTCGAGGTTGTAGTCCTTCCAGTACGTGAAGGCGTAGTTCATCTGGGCGTCGACGCCCGTCTGGATCTCGTACCCGTAGGTCGCCGTCGACGTGGTGGTCGCGCCGTCGGCGAGCGTCACCGTGACGGGCACGGCGCCCACCACGAAGTCGACCGAGGCGGGCGTCGTCGCCACGATCTCCGAGTCGGAGACGATGTCGAAGGTGGCGGGCTCCGTACCGAACACGACGCCCTCGGCGTCGTCGAAGCCCGAGCCGGTGATCGTCACGGCCGCGCCCCCCGCGAGCGGCCCGGTCGTCGGCGCCAGCGAGTCGACCGCGACCAGCGGATCGGCCGCTGCCGCTCCCACGGAGAGCTCCGAGGTGCCGCCCTCCGCTCCCGCGCATCCGGCCAGGACCGCAGCCATGACGGCGGCGGACGCGACGGCGAGCCCGGCGCGGACCGACCGGCGGGGACGTGGTGGGCGGGAGACGAGCGGGGTGACGTGCATGGTCCCATGCGAACACATCAGTGTTTGTGTCCCCTATGAGAGGGACACGCATTCGTCTCGCGAGGCTGGTCTCGCCGCATCTGTCGTAGACTCACCCACTTCCGCTAGAATGCGACAAAAGTGACGCCGACCGGCGTCCCCGCAGAGAGTGAGCGACGATGCTTCTCGAGAGAGATCTCATCCAATCCGTCGGATTCCGGAACGTGGCGGAGGGAGGGTCGATCTCCGGGTTCCAGTTCCGGCTGCGGATGCCGTCCTACCGGGGGATGACCGCCTCCCTCATCGACGGGGTCTCGGTCCGCATCCCCGGTCTCGTCGACGTCGGGCATGACGTCCCTCTCTGGACCTTCGCGGGCACGACCTACACGCTGCAGCAGCTGTGGGACTCGGACGGCGTGCGCTGGCCGCTCGAGGAGGCGGCGATCGTCACCGTGCCGCTCCCGGGTGGACTCCCCGACGGCGTGCACGAGCTCTCCATCGAGCTCCGCCTGCGGATGTCCTACATCCCGGAGGAGCACCAGCCGAGCACCTATCAGGTGACCAAGCACGTCACCCTCTCGCCGCAGGCGAACGGCGGACCGTTCCGCTACGGCGTCTCGCTGTACAGCTACATGACCGACTACGGAACGGTCATGGACCTGGAGACCGCGCTCCACTCGATTGCCGACCTGGGTGCGACCGGGGTCGAGATCCTCGGCGAGGGGCACATCCCCGGCTACCCCGAGCCGACCGCGGAGTGGATCGACCGCTGGTTCGCCCTGCTGGAGCAGTATCGCCTCGAGCCGACCAACTACGGCTCCTGGATCGACACCCGCCTGCACTCGAGCGGCCCGAACCGACGGGCCATGACCGCGGCCGAGGGCGCCGCCGCCCTGCAGCGCGACCTCCGCCTGGCGAAGCGGCTCGGGTTCTCCTTCGTCCGCCCGAAGATCGGCGTCGTGTCCGGCGATCTCGTGCCCGATCCGATCTGGACGGAGTCGGTGGAGCGCAGCCTCGACCTCGCCGCCGAGCTCGACGTCGTGATCTGCCCGGAGATCCACTCCCCCACCCCGATCAAGCACGAGGTCGTCGACGGCTACGTCGAGCTCATCCAGCGCACCGGGACGAAGCACTTCGGTCTGCTCCTCGACACCGGGATCTTCCAGGACCGTCCCATCCCGCTCCGGCCCGGCGAGCTGCCCGGACGCCGCCCCGCGTTCCTCGACGGCATCGGCGTCGACCCGGCCGACGTCGCCGACATCGCCGAGTACGTGGTCTTCATCCAGGCCAAGTTCCACGACATCGACGACCAGCTCGAGGACCAGCAGATCCCGTGGCGCCCGGTGCTGCAGGCACTGAAGGACGCGGGCTACACCGGCTACCTCTCGAGCGAGTACGAGGGCGAGCGCGAGCCGTGGCGCTCGATCGAGCAGGTGCGCCGCCAGCACTCCCTCATCCGCGGCATCGCCGACACCCTCGACTGACCCCGTCCCACCCCCGGCTTTGTCCAGGTTTCCGTCACGAATCGGGCGGATCGCGACGGAAACCTGGACAAAGCCACGGGGATGGGGCTGGATCGGAGCATGAGCGATGTGCCCGCCCCGATCCGCACCTTCATCGACGCGACGAACGCCGGCGACTCCGACGCGTTCGTCGCCGCCTTCACCGACGACGGGTGGCTCGACGACTGGGGTCGCGTCGCCCGTGGGCACGCGGCCCTCCGCGAGTGGGATCGCACCGACAACATCGGCAAGCGGTCCCACTTCGACCTGGTCGACATCAGGGAGGAGTCGCCCGGGGTCTGGCTCGCACACCTGGCCGTGACGGGCGACGGGTTCAACGGCACGAGCCCGTTCCGCTTCACGATCGCAGGTGACCGACTGGCGAGCGTCGTGATCGTGCCCGACTGAGCACGCCACCGTGAGGCCGAGGCGACTCAGCCGCGCCTCAGACGGCGGTCGCGAAGGGCCAGCCCGTGTAGGCCTCGGAGAGGTAGCGCTGCCCGGCCTCCGAGCTCGTGACCGTGCGCAGCTCGCCGAGCTGGCGTCGCCGGTCGAACTCGGAGGCGTCGGGGGCGGAGTGCAGCATGCTCGTCATCCACCAGGAGAAGTGCTGCGCCTTCCAGATCCGTTCGGAGGCGGCGGCCGGGTAGGCGTCGAGGGCCCGCTCGTCGCCGCGGCACAGCAGGGCCTCGAGCGCGCGCGTCAGCAGCACGACGTCGGCGATGGCCAGGTTCATCCCCTTGGCGCCCGTGGGCGGGACGGTGTGAGCCGCGTCGCCGAGGAGCACGACCCTGCCTCGCAGCAGCTCGTGCGCGACGAAGCTCCGGAAGCGGAGGACGTCGCGCTGGAAGATCGGGCCGGTCGCCAGCTCCACCCCGGGCACACGCTTCTGCAGCTCGTCCCAGATCTGCTCCTCGCTGAGCGACTCCGGATCGAACCCGGGATCGCACTGGAAGTACATGCGCTGCACGTGCTCGTTGCGCTGACTGATCAGCGCGAACCCGTCGGGCGAGTTGCTGTAGATGAGCACGTCGTTGCTCGGCGGGGCCTCGCAGAGGATGCCGAACCAGGCGAACGGGTACTCCCGGAAGTAGCCGCTGCGCGAGGAGCCCGACACGAACGAGCGGGCCACGCTGCGGGAGCCGTCGGCGCCGACCACCACGTCCGCGGTGATCCGCAGGAGCTCGCCGCCCGCATCCGTCGCCTGCACCACCGGATGGACCGGGTCGGCGTCGTCGATCCCGTCGACGGTGACGCCGAACCGCAGGTCCTGGCCCGCGTCGAGGCGGGCGGCGATGAGGTCCTTCAGCACCTCGTGCTGCGGGTACAGCCACACGCTCCGACCGATCGAGCTCGCGAAGTCGATCCGGTGCATCTCGTCGCCGAAGCGCAGGTCGATGCCGTCGTGACGGTGCCCGTCGGTGAGCACCCGCGTCGAGGCCCCGCTGTCGACGAGGAGGTCGACGGTGCCCTGCTCGAGGATGCCGGCTCGGATGGTGTGCTCGATCTCCTCTCGGCTGCGCTGGTCGACGACGATCGACTCGATGCCGGATGCGGCGAGCAGATGCGAGAGCATCAGACCGGCCGGGCCGGCCCCGATGATCGCCACCTGCGTGCGGACTGTCGTGGTCACGGGACTCCTTCATCGAGGGGGGGTCGAGCGGGGTCGAGCGGGGTCGAGAGAGGTGGCGTCAGCGCTCGTCGTCGAGGGATGCGAACACGTCGCGAGCGAGGGCGAGGGCCGCGTTGGCCGCGGGCAGGCCCGCATAGAGGGCGGTGTGCAGCATGACCTCGGTGATCTGATCTCGGGTCAGGCCGTTCCGCAGCGCCGCACGCACGTGCATCGTGATCTCGGCGTGGTGGCCGCCCGTGACGAGGCTGGCGAGGGTCGCCACACTGCGGGCGCGGCGGTCGAGGTTCGGGCGATCCCAGACCTCTCCCCAGGCGTATCGCGTGATGAACTCCTGGAACGCCGCGGTCTCGGGGGTGATGCGTGCGGTCGCGGCGTCGACGTGAGCGTCGCCCAGCACCTCGCGCCGCACCCGCATCCCGCGGTCGAACCGAGCGCGATCGGAGTCGGAGCCTGGGGCTGGGGCGCTGCCGGTCGACGCGCCCGTCACCAGCGCGGCGATCGCCGCGGCGGTGCTCTCGGGCTGCTCGATCGGCACCAGGTGCGCGGCGTCGTCCACCGACACGTGCGGAGCGCCGAGTGCGTCGGCGAGGCGCGCCAGGTCATCCGGGGTGGTGACCGCGTCGGCGGCTCCGCTCACGGCGACGGTGCGGATGCGGTGGTGCGCGATCTCCGACAGGTCGCCTCGGCGGTCGAAGACCGCCAGGGCCTCCGCCGCGAGCGCGTACGACTCGTCGTCCACGGTCTCGAGCTCGCGGAGCGCGCGGGAGGTGCCGTCGGGCTCACGGGCGACCGAGTCGGCGGCGAACCAGCGCTGGGAGCTGCCCTCGACGAGGGACGAGGTGCCCTGCGTGCGCACCTGCAGGGCGCGGTCGGTCCAGCTCTCGACCGTGCCGATCCGCGCATCCGTGGCGATGAGGGCGAGGCTCAGCAGCCGCTCCGGATGCCGGGCCGCGAGCTCGATGCCGATGGCGCCGCCGAGAGAGACCCCGGCGTAGTGGAACCGTCCCCCGCCGACCTGGTCGACCAGCCGCACCACCGCATCCGCCAGGTCGGACAGGGTCTGGGCCCCACCGGCCCGCGGTGAGGAGCCGTGGCCGGGGAGGTCGAAGCGCAGGATGCGGGTGCGCGGCAGCGCCGCGCGGAGGAAGGGCAGCGTGCTCTCCCAGAGCGAGGTGGTCGTGCCGATCGAGGGTCCGAGGACGAGGAGGTCGGTCGACGCCGCATCCTCGGCGGCGGGTGCGATCGAGCAGGTGAGCACGGGCGGCACGGTCATCGGCGGTCCTCTCCACGGGATCCTGGCTCGGCGACGCGACGGAAGCGGGCCACGGCGGCGTCGACGATGAGCGAGGAGCGGTCGAACACGGTCCTCTCGAGGTCGGCGCGCGACAGCCCGAGCCGGTCTAGGAGGTGGGACGTGTGATCGGACTCCGCGGCGGCGAGCGCTTCCCTCACAGCCGCACTCGCCGCGGACGGGCCGTCGCGGCGGGCGAGCAGGGCGGAGGCGGGCTCGGCCCAGGCCGCGCCGCCCTGCGAGTCGAGCGCGTCGCGCATCCGCTCGACGTCGACGGAGAGGCCTGCCGCGAGCTGTGAGAGCGCGGCGGCCGACTGCAGCGCGAGCACGAGGAGCTCGCGGAGCGGCGGCCACTCGCTGTGCCACGCGCCCGCCGGTCTCTGGTCCTCCGCCACGAGCGCGCCGGCGATCACGGAGAGCGCACCGGGCGCCCGCCGCGCGGCGCTCACGAGCAGCACCGGGAGCACCGGGTTGCGCTTCTGCGGCATGGCCGACGAGGCTCCCCCGGAGCCCACCGCGACCTCCGCCACCTCGGAGCGGGCGAGCTCGGAGACGGCAGCGCCGATCCGCCCTGCCGCACCGACTGTCGCCGTGAGCGCTGCCGCGATGCGGAGGATCGGCGTCCGCTCGGTGTGCCACGAGCGACCGGGGTCGTCCAGCTCGAGCCAGGCGGCCAGGGCGGTGCGCAGAGCGTCGGGCGCGTCGGCGCCCTCTGCCGAGAGCGCGATCGCGGTGCCGGTCCCCACCGATCCACCCAGCTGGACCGGGAGCGAGAGGCGGTCGAGGCCGTCGATCGCCGAGGTCACGCCGTCGAGCCAGCCGGCGGCGGTCGTGCCGAAGGTGATCGGGGCCGCGTGCTGGGTCAGGGTGCGGCCCACCTGGAGCGTGGCGACATGGCGGTCAGCGAGCTCGGCCAGGCGCTCCCCCGCCGTGACGAGGTCGTGGCGGATGCTCGGCAGGCTCCTCGCGACCACGAGGACGAGCGCGGTGTCGACCACGTCCTGGCTCGTCGCACCGCGATGGAGCAGGTCTCGTGCCGGCCCCTCCGCGGGCACCTGCTCGCGCAGCCCGGCCAGCAGGGCGATCACGGGGTTGCCGTGCAGCGCGTTGCCCTCGGCGAGCGCCGCGGCATTCAGCCGTGCGGCGTCGAGGCGCGCGGCCTCGGCGGCCACGTCGACCTCCTCGAGCTCCCCCCAGGCGCGCAGCAGGGCGCGCTCCACGTCGACCATCGCCGCCAGCACGGCGTCGTCGGAGGCCTCGTCGCCGCCGAGCGCGGCGAGCGGATCGAGCGGATGCGCGTCGCCGGTCATCGAGCGATCCCGGGGTACTGGAGGAAGACCGTCTCCCCGTCGCCCTGCAGCCGGATGTCGAAGCGGTAGGAGCCTCCGCCCTCGTGGTGCGCGAGCAGGGTGGAGCGCCGATCCTCCTCGACGGAGGCGAGGAAGGGATCGATGCCGTTGAGCCCGATCTCGTCGTCGAAGTAGGCGCGCGTGAAGAGGTGGTGCAGCAGCCCCCGGGCGAACACCGTGATCAGGACGAACGGAGCCCGACCGGCGCGTCCCGGCCCGGGCTTCAGCGTCGAGAAGGAGTAGTGCCCGCCGCCGTCCACGGCCGCACGCCCGAATCCGGTGAAGGTGAACCCGTCGCGTGCGAGGCTGCCGCGCACCGCGACCGGGCGACCATCCGCATCCGCCTGCCACAGCTCGATCAGGGCGTCGGGTACCGGGTCACCGGCCCCGTCGAGGACCGTTCCGTGCAGGCGGATCGAGCCGGGCGTGCGCGGCGGCACCAGCGAGGGGCCGTCGGCGTAGGGGAGCGCGTAGCCGAAGAAGGGACCGACGGTCTGCGAGGGCGTCTGGGCGAATCCGCTCGCTGCGGGCTCCCCTGCCGCAGGGTGGTGCTCGGCGATGATCTGGTCGCGGTCGTCAGGCATGGTCGGCATCCTCCGGCTCCATCCAGGTGGCTCGCGATCCGGTGAGCACGATGTCCCACCGGTAGCCGAGGGCCCACTCGGGCGAGGTGACGTCGTGGTCGTAGTCGGCGATCAGCCGCTCGCGCGCCTTCGGGTCGGCGATCGACTGGAAGATCGGGTCGAGCGGGAAGAGGCGGTCGCCCGGGAAGTACATCTGAGTCACGAGACGCTGCGTGAACTCGCTGCCGAAGAGCGAGAAGTGGATGTGCGCCGGTCGCCATGCGTTGCGGTGGTTGCGCCACGGGTAGGCGCCGGGCTTGATCGTGGTGAGGCGGTACGAGCCGTCTTCCCCCGTGATCACGCGCCCGACCCCGGTGAAGTTCGGGTCGAGCGGGGCCGGATGCTGGTCGCGCTTGTGCACGTAGCGCCCGGCGGCGTTCGCCTGCCAGATCTCGAGGAGCTGGCCGCGGACGGGCCGCCCCTCGCCGTCGAGCACCCGCCCGGTGACGACGATCCGCTCCCCCAGCGGCTCCCCGGAGTGCTGGATGGTGAGGTCGCTCTCCTCGGTCGCCACGTCGGTGTGCCCGAAGGCGGGCGAGGTGAGCTCGATCTCCTCGGGATCCGCTCGCACGAGCTCGTGGGTGGGGTGGCGGAGGGCCGTGCTGCGGTACGCGCTGAAGGCACGATCCGGATGCTGCCGGCCCTGCGCGGAAGGATCGGCAGCGGCTCGGGCGTGGAGGTCGGCGATCTCCGCGCCGATCCCCCGCTGGTCGTCGATCGCGACCGCAGGCTCAGCCTCCTCCTGCTGCGTGATCAGGTTCGTCATCGCTCGCTCCTCGTGCGCTCCGTTGCGGTCCTGTCAGTGTGCGACGAGCCGTCTCTGGCATTCTCGGCGTTTCCATTGAGCGGAAGGGTTGGCTACGCTCCTGGCATGGCGGGCAATAGGTCGGATGCGCGGACGGCGGCGCAGAAGCTCCTCGCCGTGGCCGATGCGTTCGACGGCCCCGGCGACGGGACCCTGACGCTCAGCGACATCGCGCAGCGCTCGGGCCTCCCGCTCTCCACGACCCACCGTCTCGTCCGCGACTGGGTCGAGTGGGGCGGCCTCGACCGCGACGACGACGGCCGCTACCGGCTGGGACTCCGCTTCTTCTCGCTCGGCGTGCGGGCCCCCACCCAGCGCCGGATGCGCGCGATCGCGCGTCCGTTCCTCGACGACCTGGTCGACCTCACGCACCAGAACGTCCAGCTCGCTGTGCGCGACGGCCTCGCCGCCCTCTACCTCGAGCGGCGTTCGGCCAAGGGCGCGGTGCCCATCATCACCGAGGTCGGCGTGCGCCTGCCGCTGCACGCGACCGGGGTCGGGCTCGTGCTGCTCGCCCACGCACCCGCCGAGGTGTTCGAGTCCGTCCTCGCGGCCGGCCCCCGGCGCTACCTCCCCAACACGATGACCACCGAAGCGGAGCTCCGACCCCGCCTCGCGACCGTCCGCAGCACCGGCCTCGCCACGAGCCTCGACGAGATGACCGAGCACACCTACTCGGTCGCCGCCCCGGTCCGCGGCCGGTCGGGCGAGGTGGTCGCCGCGGTCTCCATTGTCGCCCATCCCGACGACCGAGCGAACCGCGAGTACCCTCTGGCCGTGCGCGTCGCCGCCCGCGGCGTCAGCCGCGCCCTCGGCTGGCGCGGATGACCTCGCAGCGCACCTCCGCACACGGCGGCCCCGAATGGGAAATCCGCGCGAGATCCGGGAGACTCGGCTGTGATGAGTGACCAGAATTCGCCCGAGTGGCGGAACGCCAACGGCCTGCGCCGGAGCGGCCGTCAGCGCCTCGTCAACGCGGCCCGCGCAGAGCTGTCCGCCAGCAGCGCCTACTCGCTCCTGTCCTACGACGAGCTGGCCGCCAAGGTCGGCATGCACCCGCACGCCATCCGGACGATGTTCCCCGAGGAGGACGGCCTCCTCGATGCAGTCAACGACCTCCTGGTGGAGGAGTGCGTGACACGGCTGCGGCATGCGATCGACCAGTTCGAGCCGGAGCCGACGGCGGACGGCCGGAACGCGTTCCTCGACGCGTCCGTGTGCATCGCGCGTGCACAGCCCATCGACCGATCGAGCCTGATCATCCGAGCCCAGCGACGGCTCCTCGCCCTCCGACGCTACGAGACGGCCGCCGCCGTCGTCGAGGGCGAGCGGCGATACGCCCTCGGCCTGACCGACGTGCTCGAAGAGCTGGTCCGGCGCCTGCGACGCCGGTTCCGCCACCCGAGTGCGGCGATCCGCCTCATCATCGGCTCCTACGAGCGCTCCTACGAGGCGTGGCTGATCGGCGGCGGCGCCGACGATCGGTTCCACGAGTCGCCCTTCGTGCAGACGACCCTGCCCGAGCTCCTCCGCGACCTCACCGCCGATCCCCGCGAGTAGCGCGAAGTCTCCCCTCCCTCGCCCCGGGAAGGGGGTGTCCTCGCCGGTCGGCGGGATCGTCACGACCGCCGCAAGCTCGAGACGATCGTCCGCTCCCCGCCCGCGGAGGCGGACGTAGAGTGGATGCGCAGCCCTCCTCTCCGCCGGGGGTTGCCCTCTTGGGAGAATGCGCCGCTGTCGAGAATGAGAGGGAATGCGCATGGGGAAGCTGTTGTGCGGGCCCCACGTCGTCGTGGAGTTCGACGACCGGGTGCTGGCCCACCTTCAGGTCGTGATCACCGCGAAGCTCCGCCGGGGCGAGTCGATGCTCTTCAGCTGGCGCGACAGTCCCGAATCCGGCGACGGGCGCACCGTCGTCTGGCTCCACCCCACGGTCGACATCGCGTTCAAGTACTACGGTCACCGCAAGCCCACGATCAACGGCGCCTGGGTGGATGCGCTCATGCTGGAGGCGAACAAGCCCGGCGGGCTGCAGCTCGTCGAGGAGCCTCAGACCTCCGACGGCGTCCCGCTCGGACATCACAACCCCCTCAGCGCCTCGGGCCACGCCTTGTGAGCCGTGGGTCACCGCGGTGACGGGCGACGCCAGACGGACGCCGACCGAAGAGGGGAGCTTCAGAGCGGAAGGCGCTCGAGCCGGGACCGCAGCTCGATGAGCGCACGAGCATGCGCGTCGAGTCGCACGTCCTCGGCCGACACCAGGGCCAGCTGATCGACGGGGGTGGCCCGGCCGTCGGCGCCCGGCACGACGAAGACGGTCATGCAGGTCGTGGTGAGGTCACGAGCCTCGGGCGTGATCGGGGCCCACGACCACACCTGGACGGCGATGTGCATGCTGCGGGGCCCGGTGTGGATGAGCCGCGCCTGCAGCTCGACGACGTGTCCGATCGGGATCGGGCGCAGGAAGTGGATGCCGCCCGAGTAGACGGCCACCGCGCCGGTGGTCGACCAGCTCGCCGCGGTCGCGAAGGCGGTCTCGTCGATCCACCGCATCACCGTGCCGCCGTGGGCGTTGCCCCCGTAGTTCGCGTCGCCGGGGGCCGCGAGGAACCGGAAGGTGGTGACGGGGGTCGTCCCCGCCGAGGTGTACTCCTCGGCGAGCATCGCCTCCTTGATCTCGCGCCGGGCGGCCAACCGCTCCTCCGCCCGCTCGGCCAGCACCCTCCCCGCGTCGTCGGTCGGCTCCCACTGCGGGACGGGCCGGGGCCACCGGTCCTCGCCGACGGCGACGAACACGAGCAGGCAGTCGAGTGCGGCGTGGAACTCGCGCGTGCGCACGTCCGCGGCCCGCACCGTGACCAGGACCTGCATGCTCGACCGGCCGGTGTGGATGATGCGTCCGGTCGCCTCCACGAGGTCCCCCGGCGCGATGGGGCCGGTGAAGTGGACGTTCCCCACGTACGCCGTGACGCAGTAGGACGACGACCATCCCACGGCGCAGGCGTACCCGGCCTTGTCGATCCACTCGAGCACTCGCCCCGCCGCCACCGTGCGACCATCGGCCGCTGCGTCCTGCGGTGCGGCGAGGAACCGGAGGGTGACCCTGTCGTCCATGGGCTCATCGTAGGGCCCGGAAGGACGACGACGCCCGCTCACTCCCCCAGGTCGGCCGCCGCCCGACGCGCACCGCGGACGGCGAGCGCGACGCTCATGAGCGTCGGGTTCATCGAGGTGGCGGTGGGGATGAGGGCGTTGCCGCCGACGACGAGGTTCTCATAGCCCCACACCCGCGAGTACGGGTCGGCGACCGAGGTGCCGTCGTCGGCCTCCCCCATCCGCATGGTGCCCTGGTAGTGCAGGCTCGATCCCGGCGGCAGCAGACGCGGGCCGGCGACGAACTCGCCCAGCGCCGACCCCGCCCGGGTGAGGCGCTCGGTGGCGGCGGCGATCTCCGCCTCCTCGTCGGCGGTGAGCTCGTAGTGGATGGTCATGTTCGGGAAGCCGGAGTAGTCGAGCTCGGAGTCGTCGAACGTGACGCCGTCCTCGAAGCGGGGGCGCTTCCGCACGCCGTACCCCATGTTCACGTAGCCCCACCTGTTGCCGGCGGCAGGATGCGACGGGTCGAGCTGGAAGGGCGGGGCCTCCGCGTACATCACCTGCACGGAGTACGGGTGGTCGGGCTCGGAGAAGGGGATGCGGTTCACCGCCGCCACCGGGTCGGCGGGGTTGGTCGCGCGGCGGGCCAGCTCGGCGGCGAGGTCGTCCTCGGTGGCGTGGCGGCGCATCCGCTCCTCGTCGAGCGCGACGGTGGAGATCACGACCGGGTGCTCCGTGAGGTAGTGCCCGAGCGCGGTGGGACGGATGCCCGACGCCCAGAGCAGCTGCGGCGACCGGAACGCGTCGGCCGCGACGACGACCAGGTCGGCGGGGAACTCGTATGTCTCGCCCGTGCGGAGGTCCTGCACGGTCACGCCGGTGGCGCGGTCGCCGTCGAGGTCGACGCGGCGCACGAGCGAGAGGTCGCGCAGCTGGAAGCGCTCCGAGAGCGGAGAAGCGGGGGCGATGAGCGGCCCGAGCACCGAGTCCGCTCCGGCCCAGCGGATGCTGCCGTCGGGCAGCGGGTCACCGGCCACGGGCAGCGTGCTGACCCCGTAGCCCTCGGGCAGCTCCGCCCCGAACTCCTCGTCGAGGAGGGTGCGGATGGCCTCGCCGAGCGCCGAGTCGGCGAACGCGGCGCTCTGCACGTGCAGCAGCCGCTCGCCCTCGGCGAGGAGGCCGTCCCACTCCTCGTCCGGGATGAACGGGATCCGCTCGCTGAACGCCGGCCGCGGGGTCGCCGCCGTCCAGTGCGCGCCCTGCCCGCCCACGTTGGTCGCGGCGGCGGCGGCCGGGAAGGTCTCGGCGTGCGCCGATCCCTCTCCCCCGAAGTCGAGCAGGTAGGTGCCGAGTCGGGCGGTGAACATGCCCTCGACGACGACCTCACCGGGGATGCCGAGCGACTCCCGGTACGACCCCGAGAGCGGACCCTGCGACCGCTCCCGCGCACGGTCCTTCTCGTCGGGGTCCGGGATGTTCCGCACGCTCTCGCCGGGGATGGCGGTCAGCTGCGGGCCGGCCTCGAACATGACGACCTGCGCGGTCGGGTGGTTCTCGAGCAGTACGCGGGCGTACGCGGAGCCGACGGGCCCGCTTCCGACGATGGCGACGGTGGGCTGATGCGTCATGGCGATCTCCTTGAGGTCGTGGGGGCAGGTGAGTCGGGGGTGGGATCCGCGGGCGTCGCGCCGGAGATGACGGCGACGCCGTCGCCGTCGGACGCCGGCGCGTCCGCGAGCACCCGGTCCGGCATGAGCACGGCGGCGACGAGGCCGAGGGCGTAGGCGACGGCGAGCGCGAGGAACACGGGCGCGAACACGTCGTGATAGATCGCCGCCACGCTGGCCTGCGTGGCCGCATCCGCGCCGGCGAGGCTCTGCGGCGTGACGCCGGCGGGGTCGAG
The DNA here is from genome assembly GCF_014640535.1 of Cnuibacter physcomitrellae. Taxonomy (NCBI): domain Bacteria; kingdom Bacillati; phylum Actinomycetota; class Actinomycetes; order Micrococcales; family Microbacteriaceae; genus Cnuibacter; species Cnuibacter physcomitrellae. Next base: position 3,232,411 of record NZ_BMHD01000001.1, on the reverse strand, counting down.
CCCGGCGGGGAGCATCGCGGCGACCCCGACGCCGACCACCCCGCCGATGACGGCCGTGGTGACGGTGGAGCCGATCTGCCGCACGAGGTTGAGCGTCGCCGTGACCGACCCGGTCTCGGTCCGGCGCACCTCGCCCTGGACGACGGCGACGATGATGCTCATGAACGACCCCGTGCCGAGGCCCACCGCGAACATGACCACCATCGCCACCCAGAGGGGCGTGCCGAGCGGCAGCAGCGACATGACCACGAGCCCGGCGGCCGCCAGCGCGGTGCCGACGAGCGGGAAGACCCGGTAGCGCCCGGTGCGGCTCACGAGGAAGCCGGTCGTGAGGTTGCTGAGGAGCATCCCGAACACGGTGGCGATCGGGACCAGACCCGAGACGGTGGCGCTGGTGTGGAACGTCATCTGCACGTAGGTCGGCAGGTAGAAGGTGATCGAGAACAGCCCCACGCCGATGATGGCGGACAGCGCGACGCCGGCGGAGATCGTGCGGTTGCGGAAGAACCTCAGCGGCAGGACGGGCTCGACGGCGCGGGTCTCCACGACGAAGAACACCGCAAGCGCCACCACGGCGACGACGGTCGCGACGACGGCGGACCCGACGGCACCGGCATCCGTCCACCAGGTCGCCGCGAGGACGAGGGCGACGAGTCCGATCGTGAAGGTCACCGCTCCCGCGGCGTCGAACCGCCGCCGACCTCCCGGCTCGATGTGCGGGACGGCGTAGAGGGCCAGGACGAGCGCGGCGGCGCCGAGCGGCAGGTTGATCCAGAAGACCCAGTGCCAGCCCCAGTAGTCGGTGATGAGGCCACCCGCCACCGGGCCCACGAGGATCGCGATCGGGAACGCGGCCCCGATGACGGAGAGGTACTTGGGCCGCTCACGCGGCGTGGTGACCTCGGCGATGATCGTCTGGCTCATGAGCTGCAGTCCCGCCGAGCTCATGCCCTGCACGACTCGGGAGACGACGAGCCAGCCCATGTCGGGAGCGAGTCCGCAGGCGAGCGAGGCGACGAGGAACAGCACCAGCGAGGTCAGGAAGACCGCGCGGGGGCCGACGGCGTCGCCCAGCTTGCCGAGCACGGGCAGCAGCACCGTGCTGGCGAGGGTGTACCCCACCACCACGAGGCTCATCTGCTGGATCGCGCCGAGGTCGGCGGCGATCGTCGCGAGCGAGGTCGACACCACGGTGTGGTCGAGCGCCCCCAGGAGGGAGACGGTCAGGAGCGAGACGGTGAGCAGGCGGAGCCTGAGCTTCGAGAGTGGCATGCGGTGGCGCCCGATCGATCGGGCGATCGACGCGACTCGGTGTGCCCCGCCGGCGACGTCGCCGACGGGAACGGGCTCGCGGAGCCCCGGCGTCGCATCCATCCTACCCGCTTATGTCGAAATCAAGCAAAAGAATCGGCTCAGTCGAGCTCGGCGAACGTCTCCGCGATCCAGTCGGCGATGATGCCCGCCACGTACGGCATGTTGTCGATCGAGATGTGCTCGGTCCCACCCTCCGGGTCGTCGAACAGCCGCAGTTCGCGCTTCGGGCTGTTGACCGCCTGGTCGTAGGAACGGTGCGCGTACTTCACGTTGATCTGGCGGTCGCCGACGCCGTGCGTGATGAGGAACGGCGCCGTGATCTGCTCCACCACGCCGTCCAGGCGCATCCCCTTCGTCTTCTCGATGAAGTCGTCCATGTCGGACGCGCCCCACACCCAGAACACGTGGTCCCAGTAGTGCGGCACCGGGTTCTCGCCCTCGCGGTTGCGCCTGGCCTCCTGCACCTCGAACCAGTCGTGGTTGGCGCCCCAGGCCACGCCGAGCCTCAGGCGCTTCTCGAAGGCGAGGGCCCGGGGCGCGTAATAGCCGCCGAGCGACCATCCGACGATGCCGATGCGGTCGGGGTCGATGCCGAGCTCGCCGGACGAGCGCTCGAGATGGTCGATGATCGCGGCCGCCCACACCTCGGTGTCGTGCCGCGCCTTCAACCCGCGAAGCCTCAGGGCTTCGCCGGACCCGGGCGTGTCGATCATGAGCGTGGAGATGCCGCGCTCCGCGAGCATCCGCGGGAACCCGGAGTAGTACATCATCTCCTTGGTCGAGTCGAGACCGTTCCACTGGATGACGACGGGATGCGGGCCCGCTCCCGGCGCACGGTAGAAGTACGCGGGAAGCGAGCTGTCCTCGTACGGGACCTCGACACGGGTGACCGGGATGTCGGAGAGCTCGATGTGCTTCAGCAGCAGGTCGATCGACTTCTGGTACGCCGCGTTGCGTCCGGGCCAGCTCGGCGACTGCAGCCGCTCCGCCTGGGAGGTGTAGAGGGAGGCGCGGTAGTAGGTCTCCCCCGCGCCGATGCGGCGCCCGCGCGCCTCGTCGTCCTGCGCCTTTGCGATGAGCCGGTCGGCGACCGCGGCCCACGCGGCGTACAGCTCCGCAGTCCCGGCGTCGTCGCCGTTCTGCGAGGCCAGCAGCACCGGCTTGCAGGCACGGTCGACCTCGTCGATGTAGCCGCCGTTGTTGAGCGTGGCGACGACGGCGAGGCTCCACACGTAGTTGGTCGGGAAGTACATGAACATGGGGTCGCTCCTCGGCGATCGACGATCAGGGACGGGTGCGGACGGTCAGGGACGGGTGCGCAGGCGCGACCGCGGCCGGGCGCGCGGCACGGGTGGTGCGGACACGGCGGCACCGACGGTGTTGACGAGCTCGCCGATGCCCTCGATGACCATCCGGACCTCGTCGCCCTCCTTCAGCGGCGGCGGGGTCAGGGAGCCGTTGCGGCCCCAGAGCTCGGCGAGACAGCCGCCGTGCCCGACGGTGCCGGACCCGAGCACGTCGCCGGGCACGACCCGGGAGTTGCGCGACGCGTACGCCACGAACTCCGGGAACGGCCAACCCGCGTTCGACACCAGGTCGTGGCCGACGAGCTCGCCGTTGACGAAGACCTCCGCACGGATCGCCAGGAACCCCTCGGCGTCGAGGAAGGGGTCGAGCTCGTCGGCGGTGACGATCCACGGTCCGAGGGTGGTGCCGAAGTCCTTGCCCTTGGCCGGCCCGAGACGCACCTTCATCTCGCGGCCCTGCAGGTCGCGGGCCGACCAGTCGTTCAGGATCGTGTAGCCGAAGATGTGGTCGCCCGCCCCGGCCGGGTCGAGGTTCTCCCCATCGGATCCCTCGACCGCGCCGATCACGACCCCCACCTCGAGCTCGAAGTCGAGCCGCTCGGTCATCGGCGGGCGCAGCACGTCGGAGGGCCCGGACACGGTGTGCGGGTTGGTGAAGTAGAAGGTCGGTGCCTCATACCACTCGTCGGCGACGTGCGACCGTCCCTCGACGCCGGCGCTCACCCCCTCGACGTGCTCCTCGAACGCCACGAAGTCGCGGATCGACGCCGGCTTCAGGGGCGCGAGGAGCCGGACATCCGCGAGGGGGGTCGCAGGGCCGAGCCGTGACTGCTCCCACAGGTCGGGCACGGCCGGGAGACCGAGGCGCAGCACCGCGGCGACGTCGAGCCCGCCGGCGAACGGGATCACCCGGTCGCCGTCGACGAAGCCCTCCTCCTCGACGCCGTCGTGCGTCCAGCGGGCGATCCTCACGCCGGCTCCGCCATCCGCTGTGCGATCCCGAAGATCAGGCCGCCGGCATCCGCGTCGCGGTCGCCGTCGATCTGCCACTGTCCCAGCTGGGTGGAGGCCTCGACGACGGCCTTCGCGCGGGGCAGGCGGCGGGCGTGGAACGCGTCCCAGAGCCCCTGGTCGAGGGTGTCGCGCTCGACCAGGAGCTCGGTGAGGACGAAGGCGTCCTCGAGTCCCTGCGCGGCACCCTGCGCGATGGTCGGCGGGCAGCTGTGCGCAGCGTCGCCGATCACGACGACCCGGCCGCGGTTCCACGGCTCCTCGACGACGTGCTTGGTGAACCACGTGTAGTTGGCCGTGGCGCCCGCCTCGAGGTCGGCGCGGATGTCGTTCCACGGGCCGTCGTAGGCGCGCGACTCCTCGAGCATGATCCGGGTGGCCTCCTCGTCGGAGACCCCGAAGCGGTCCTGCGCCTTCTCCACGAGGAACGCGTACATCGTGTCCTCGCCCGTGGGCGTGTATCCGGCGATGTAGACCGGGCCCCCGTAGTACAGCTCGCTGCTCTCGACCGAAGCGGGTCGCGACACGAACGTGCGCCAGATGCCCATGCCGGTCGGCTCGGGCTTGGTCTCGATGCCGATGAGGTCGCGCACGGTCGAGTTGAGCCCGTCGGCGCCGATGACGAGGTCGAACGGGCCGCGGGGCGCGCCGTCGATGTCGAGGGTGACGCCGTCCTCGGCCTGCTCGAGACCGGTCACCTTCGCGCCGTAGTGCAGACGGGCGCCCTCGGCCTCCGCGTGCTCGACGAGGATGCGCGCGAGGTCCGGGCGCGACATGCCCATCGTCGACGGGTAGTCGGGACCGCCGGACTTGACGTCCGGCAGGGCGGCGACGATCGGCGCGCCGGGGCCCGGAGCGCGGAGGTTCAGTCCGACGAACGGGTAGCCCGCGGCCTGGACGTCCTCCCACACCCCGAGCGAGTCGAAGACGCGGAGCGCGTTCCCCTGGAGGGTGATCCCCGAGCCGAGGGTGCTCAGCTCCGGCTTGGCCTCGAAGAGGTCGACCTCGATCCCCGCCTTGGCGAGCTGGATGGCGGCGGCGAGGCCGGCCACCCCGCTCCCGACGATGGCGACTGAGTGGACTGCGGTCATGTCAGAACCTCCCTGTTCTGGACGGAGCTTAGAAGATGATCAGAGCAGCGCGACGGGATTGATCGGCGACCCGACGGCGCCCGTGATCGGAAGCGGCGGCGCCGCGAGGAGCATGTCGTAGCGGCCGGATGCGGCGCACGCCTCCCCGAGCTCCTCGAGGTCCCACATCTCCCCGATGGTGAGCCCGATGTTCGGGATCACGACCTGATGGAGGGGCTGGAACGCGGGGACGTCGAACTCGTTCGGACGCACCTCGAATCCCCAGGTGTCGGTGGCGATCGCGGCGATGTCGGTCCGCCGGAGCCAGCCGGCGGTGGTGAGCGAGAGGCCGGGGGCCGGTCCGCCCGCGTAGTCACCCCACCCGTCCCGCCGCGCACGGCCGTACTGACCCGTGCGGACCAGGACGATGTCACCGGCCCCGACGACCGACGACGGACCCTGCGCCGCGATGCAGCCCTCGAGATCCGCGACCGTGATCGCGTATCCGTCGGGCAGCTCGCCGGACGTCGGCTCGCGGAACCGCCCCACGTCCAGCAGCACGCCCCGCGAGACGAGGGCGTCGGCGGCGTGCTCGATCCCCGTCACGAGGTCGCCCTCGCTGGTCACGACCTCCCCCGCCCGGCGTCCGTTCCAGGCGAGCCCGTGGTCGAAGATGTGCCCGAGGCCATCCCACTGCGTGGAGCATTGCAGCGGCATCGAGATCACGTCGTCGGCCCCACCCATGCCGTGGGGGAAGCCCTGGTTGGCGCGCTCCGCATCCGTGCCCGTGTCGGTCATCGTATGCACCGGGTTGGTGCGGCGGCGCCACCCCTTCTGCGGGCCGTTCGTGTCGAACGCCTGCGCGAGCGAGATGACGCGACCCTCGCGCACCAGGCCCGCGGCCTGGATCCGCTTCTCCGGCGTGATGAGGTTGAGCGTGCCGAGCACGTCGTCCTCACCCCACCGTCCCCAGTTGCGGTAGGCCTCGGCCCTGGAGCCGATCTCGCCCTCGGGGTCCGACCGGTCCAGGTCCGCGGGATCCTCGCTGATCGTCATCGCGGTACGCCTCGCGGTTCCGGTCAGCCCTGTCCCTGGTGGGCGTAAGGGTTGAGCAGAGCCTCGCGGATCTCGTCGGGCACGCCCTCCTCCGTCGCCGACGGTCCGTCGGCGGGCGGGAACGACTCGGTCATCGACATCGGCATCACGCTGTTGCGGTACATGTTGTTCGACCCCTGCGAGGGCTTCCACGTGTTGGGCTCCCAGTCGGGCACGTAGTTCCGGTAACCGCCGGTGTTGAGCTCGATCCGGAGGCTCGACGGCTCGCGGTAGTAGAGGAAGTTCTGCTCGCCGATGCCGTGGATCGACGGACCGTACTCGATCGGGTAGCCGTTCTCGCCGAGGATGTCGGCGGCGATGAGCAGCTCCTCCCGGGTGTCGACCCAGAAGGCGTAGTGGTTGACACGGCCGGCGCGGGTGGACCCGTCGAGGACGACGCCCAGGTCGTGCGACTTCTCGTTGGTGGTGAGCACCGAGAACACCGAGATCGGCGCCTCGTCGAGGACGGTGCGAGCCATGATCCGGAAGCCGAGGACCTCGTTGTACCAGCGGGCGAAGGCGTCGACGTCGCTCGTGGCGATCGTCACGTGGTCCAGCTGGCGAGGTGCACCCGCGACCTTGCTGCGGCGCGAGGGACGGTCGGGGTAGCTCGAGGCGGCCTCGCCCTCGGTGTCGTGGTGCTTGGAGACGTCCCAGTGGAGCGTCATCGAGTGGCCCCAGGGACCGGTGAACCGGTAGGCGCGCCCGATGTGCGGCACGTCGTCGAGCCATTCGCCCTGGACGCCGGCCTCCTCGATGCGGCGAGCGGCCTCGTCGAGGGCCTCGCGGCTCGAGGTGCGCCACGCCATGGTCTGGAGCGAGGGCTCGTCGCCCGGCACGACGACGACCGAGTACGCGTAGTAGTCGCCCCAGCACCGGAGGTAGACGGCTCCGCCCACACGGTCGACCTCGAGGAGGCCCACCTGCTTCGTGTAGAAGTCCACCGAGGCCTCCACGTCGGGCGAGGTGATGGCCACGTACGAGAGGTGCGAGAGCAGCTTGATCATCGTCGATCGTCCTTTCCGTAGGGGCGAGGAGCGCCCCGGCATCCACTTTTGTCGAAATGCGACGGATGCGGAAACGGTTTCTTCCTATGTCCCGGATAATCGAGGCTTATGTCGGGCGCCCGAGCAGCTCGCGGGCGCGTCGATCGTCGGCCAGCAGCTGCGACACCTCGTCGGGGAGCGCCTCGTCGCCGAGCGCCGCGATCACGCGCCGCAGCGCCGATCGCTCTCGCGACTCGAGGGGACGCGGCGGCTCGGTCCGCCCCTGCTCGGTGTCGCGGCGGACCACCGACTCCTCACCCAGGAGCTCCACCTCGAGTCGCTGCGGACCGAGGGTGCCGACACGCATCCGAGGGACGGCGCTCGCCTCCGCGAGCACCCTCGCCTGCACCGTCGACGAACGCCCGCCGGACAGGTCGACGATCGCGAGGACGCCCTCCGCGCTGCGAGCGTCGACCGCAGCGCCCAGCACACCGCCCCACCGCCTCGTCCAGCCCAGGCAGTCTCGGAGCAGCTCGGGGAGCACCCTCGCCGGGCCCGCGCAGCTCGCCACCACGACCTGCAGCTCGGGGACCGGGAGAGTCCGGCGCACGTCGTCCTCCCGCAGCCACGCGCGGTCGAGCACGATCGGCGTGCTGCGGGAGGCCTCGATGAGCTCCGCCCCACGACGGGGATCGGACCTCCGCGGCCGGGAGACCACGACCCCCGCCGCTCCGGCGCCGATCGCGCGCAGGACGCGGTCGCTCCACCCGTCCTCGCCGGAGACCGCGACGATGGCCCCCTGCACGCCGTCCGCGGGCTCGACGATGCCTCGGAGCTCCTGTCCCGCCGCCGCGAACCGCGGAAGGGACGTGTGCACGCCGATCACGGACGCACCGCCGTCCGCTCGAGCACCGACGCGGCCACCGCATCCGCGAGGTCGATGGAGTAGCGGGCGTCGTCGAGGAGTTCGTCGTACTCGACGGCCACACGACCTTCGATGAGGTCGGCGAGGGCGCGCCACTCCGCCTCGTAGCCGTCCTCCTCCGCCCGCAGGTAGCGAGTCTCCGGGCCCGCGCCCGACCTCACCCGCACCGCCGCGCTGCCCGCGTGCACGAACGACGGCGGGAACTCGACCTCGAGGTCGTCGAAGTCGGTGCCGATCGAGATCCGCCAGAGGGCATCGGCACCGCCGGGCTGCATCACCGCGGTCAACTGCACGAGGATGTCGCCGGCGAGGAGACCGAGGCAGTAGCCCAGAGGGCTGACCGGCCGCGCGTACACGACGCGGTCGATGTGCGGTGCGACGTCGCGGAGCAGGGGGAGGTCGTGGATGCACAGCCCCAGGACGAGCTGGCGGAGCACCGCCGCGGCGATGGTGGGATCGTCCCAGTCGGGCAGCGGACGACCTCCGGCGGGGGCGCCGGCCCCGCCGTTCGCGTCGGTCGGCACGCTCACCAGTTCGTGATAGCGCCCGTTGGGAGGAAGGGAGACGGTGGCGGAGAAGGTCTGGACCCGGCCGCCATGGGCGACGAGATGATGCTTCGCCCTGGCCCAGGCGGGATCGAAGAGATGGTTCGTGCCGACCACCACAGCCGTCCCCGTCGCCCGGCAGGCGGCGATCACCGCCTCCGCCTCCTCGGCGTCGACGGCCAGCGGCTTCTCGCAGAACACGGCGCGCTTGCCCGCCTCGACAGCGGCCAGCACCTGCTCGGCATGCAGGTGCGGTGGAGAGCAGACGGCGACGACGTCCACGGTCGGGTCGTCGAGCAGGTCGTCGATACCGGTGGAGTGACGCAGTCCGTGCCGTTCGCCGAGACCCGCGGCACGCCCGCTTCCGGCGTCGGCGACGTGGCGCGGCTCGAACGCGCCGAGGCGGGCGACGGTGGGCAGATGGAGCGCCGAGACCCCCGGGCCCGAGCCGATGAATCCGACCCCGTAGATCATGCGTCCTCCCCTTCGCCCTCGTCGTCGAGGCGACTTATGTCCAACTCTCCCATAAGTGGGTCCAGTTAGAAGCAGAACTCGTCGAAGTTGTGGGATCATCGATGCATGGCCACCGAGTCCACCCTCCGCTTCGCCGCGCAGACCGACGAGGTGACGAGCCTCCTCCGGGTCGTCAACCTCGTGCGCACAGGCGAAGCCACCACGCGTCCTGAGATCAGCCGGGTCACGGGCCTCGGCCGCGGCGTCGTCACCCAGCGTGTGGACCAGGCCATCGAGCTCGGCTATCTGGCCGACAGCGAGTTCGCCCCCTCCACCGGAGGACGCGCGGCACGTACGCTGCGCTTCCGGTCGGAGCAGGGACGCATCCTCATCTTCGCCCTCGGAGCGCTCCACATGCGGGTCGGCATCGCCGACCTCGCGGGCCAGCTGCTGGATCAGGACCAGAGCCGGTGGGACATCGCCCAGGGCCCCGCCGCGACGATGGACACCGCGCTGGCCATGATGGACACCCTGCTCGAGCGCCAGGCCGAGGTCCCGGTCTGGGCCGTGGCCGTCGGGCTTCCCGGTCCGGTCGACTTCGACTCCGGACGGCCGGTGGCGCCGCCGATCATGCCCGGCTGGAACGGGTTCGACGTCCGACGGCGCTTCGAGGAGCGCTTCGACGCTCCCGTCTGGGTCGACAACGACGTGAACCTCCTCGCCTTCAGCGAGCGCGCCCATCGCTACCAGCACGACGACCTCATCTACGTGAAGATCGGCTCGGGCATCGGCGCTGGGCTCCTCTCGCATGGCCGGATCCACCGCGGAGCGAACGGCGCTGCCGGCGACATCGGCCACGTCCGGGTCAGCGGCTCGGACGTGCTCTGCCGCTGCGGCAAGACCGGATGCCTGGAGGCCGTCGCCGGTGGCTGGGCGCTGGTCCGCGACGCCGACGCGGCGCTGGCCGACGGAGCGAGCGGCTACCTCGGGCGCCGCGTGCAGGAGGGCGCCTCCCTCTCGCCCGAACTCATCGCCCGGGCCGCGGAGGACGGCGACGCCCTCGCCATCTCCCTGATCCAGCGATCGGCACGCACCGTCGGCGAGGCCATCGCGGCGCTCGTCAACATGTTCAACCCCGGCGTCATCGTGATCGGCGGTGCCGCAGCCGCAGCCGGAGAGCTCTACCTCGCCGAGGTGAGGCAGCGCGTCTACGAGCTGTCGCATCCGCTCGCCACCCGCGACCTCCAGATCGTGGCATCGATCGACGACGAGCGCGAGCCTTTGCGGGGCGGCGCCGAGCTGGCCCGCGAAGAGCTCTTCGATGTGACCTTCCCCCGCTGGTTCGCCCTCGGCCGCCCGACCGTCCAGAGCGCTCTCACCGCGGCGTAGCCGCGCGGCGTCCTCGGGCGCTCTGGACCGCTGATCTCAGCCGCCCGCGGCGAGAGGGGCGAGCACGTGCTGGACCTCCCAGCCGTTGAGCATCGTGCTGGTGGGCGGATGCGGGCTGAGGTCGCTCTCGACGACCACCCAGCCGTCGTAGCCGTTCTCGGCGAGGGCCCTGACGAAGGCGGGCGAGTCGACGAGCAGGGGCTCGGTGGCGAGCTCGGTGAACCAGCGCGGCACCGCCCGCGAGCCGCCCGCCCGCAGCACCGTGAAGTCGCCGGCGGGCAGGAGGTAGTCGTCGACGTCGTCGACGGCCGCCGCGTTCTTCAGGTGGACGTGCACGACGCGATCGGCGTGGCGCCGGTAGAGGTCGATCGGGTCGATGCCCGCGATGGTGAGCTCGGCTGTGTCGAGCGCGAGCCCGACCGACGCATCCGAGGCGGCCAGCAGTCGCTCGAGACCGTCGTCGCGGCGCAACGAGGAGAGGAAGTCGACGTGGAGGGCGAGCTTCACCCCGAGCGGCTCGAGCGCCGCCGCGACCGCCTGCCACGACTCCGCGAGAGTCCGGATCGCCGCCTCGTCGAGCGGGGCGGACTGACCCGCGAGAGGCGCGGGCCGCACCACGAGGACGTCGCCGCCCAGCTCCGCGAGGGCCGTGGCGAACCACGTCGCGTGACCGACGAGGCCGTCTCGTGCAGACGGGTCGAGCGGATCGTCGCCGTGCGTGAGGTCCTCGCCCAGGCGCAGCGCAGGGTCCCAGTACCAGCTGCTCACCGAGTCGAGCGCCGCGGCCCGGACGAACTCGCCGAAACCGGCGATCGAGCCGAAGTTCGCCTCTATCTGCCGCGGATTGCCGAGCGGTTCCCACCGTCCGCTCCCCGCGGAGAGCTCGACCCCGGTGAAGCCGGAGGCGGCGATCACCTGGAGGGCCCGGCGGTGCTGGCGACGGCGGACGAAGTCGTCGAACTGCGGCTTGAACTGGTTGATGGCGTAGCCCCAGCGGATCACTTCGCCACCTCCTCTGCTGCGACGCGCTCGAGCACGTTCTTGGCATACCAGGCGGCGATCGCGGTGCTCTCGGCGTGGTCGCCGCCGAGCTTGTTCGCCTTGTCGTGCTCGACGCTCAGGTACCCGTCGAAGCCGCGCCGGGCCACCGCGCGGATGAAGCCCTCGAAGTCCACCAGCCCGCCCTCGTCGCCCATCTCGTAGAACCAGCGCTCGGTCGTGTCGGCCATGATCTCCGAGTCGGGACGCCGTCGGTAGTCGCCGATGAGGTCGTGGTTCCGGGTGTCCTTGAAGTGGAAGCCGCTCACGCGGTCGGCGTACGCCTCGTAGAACTCGATCGGGTCCACCGAGGCGATGCAGTGCTGCGCGGTGTCGACGAAGAGGTGGACGTACTCGGGGTCGGTGTGCGCGTAGAAGGTGTCGAGCTCCCACCGCGACTGGATCCCGCAGAAGAACTCGTGGTGGCAGGTGAGCCTCACCCCCGCATCCTTCGTGATGGCGCCGACCTGGTTCCACAGGTCGGCCGTGATCTTGAGCTTGTCCTCCGTCACGGGCTCCATGTCGTAGTAGAGCGTCGCGGGCATGACGATGATGTTGTCGAGCTGGATCCCCGACCAGCGATCCATCGTCACGCGGAAGTCCTCGAGGATGTTCGCGTGCGTCGCCGGGATGTGGGGAGCGTAGTTCCGCGGGTCGTAGTCCGCGGCGTGGAAGGTGTTCACGATCCGATCGAGCCCGTGCTCCTGCACGTACTCCTGGTAGTTCGCGACCGAGCCGTACTCGCCCATGATCTGGTACCAGCGGAAGTCGAAGGTGTCGATCGCGTCGTAGCCCACGGCGGCGACCTGCTTGAGGAACCGGTCCATCGTGGCGCGCGACTCCCACTGGTCGATCGGACCGTGGGGCGACTGGCTGCGCCAGTGGTCCATGTAACTCCACTTCATCGTGGCCTCCTCCGCTACTTCTTCCTAAATCCGACATTAGCATGTACATTGCTGACGCAAGTGGCCCATCCGGTACACGAGGAAGTGCACGCCCCCATGACCCTGCCCGCCCTCCGCGACGACGCGCTGACCGTCGACGGCGCCGATGTCGTCGTCCGGCTGTCGCTGCCGTGGATCCGGTCGTTGCCGCTCTCGAGCGTGCTCGACCTCGCGCTCTCGATCGACGGCGCCCCCGTCGACGACCTCCTCGTCGACCTCGGTGGTCGGCTGATCGCCCCCGGCGAACTCGCCCAGGAGACGCGCTGGTGGTTCCTCCAGGACAGGCTGGTGCTCCGCGCATCCACGATCCTGCCGGAGGGCGTGCACGACGTGCTCGTCACCTTCCGGCTCGCCATCCCGTACCTCCCGGCCGGGCCGGATGCGCCGCTCACGCTGCCGTTCGAGGTGCGTTGCGAGCTCACCGCCCGCCCGGAGACGTCTCATGCTCGCGCCTCGGAGGTGTCCCGTGACGTCCTCTGACGCGCTCGACGCCCTGCCCGCCGGATGGACCCTCGCCGCCAGCTCCTTCAACTGGACCCCCGAGGTCATCCGGGCAGAACGGTCCGCGCGCGACATCATCGCCGGCGTCGCGCACGACGGCGTCGCGAGCGTCATCGAGCTGGAGGCGGGGCAGGCGCTCCGCTCCTTCCCCGATCCGACGCCCGAGGAGCTCGACGAGCTGTCCGGAGCGCTCGCCGCAGCGGGCGGGCGCATCGGGATCTTCGGAGCGAGCATCGACGACTGGAACAGCCCCACCCGCCGGCGCAGCGACGACGAGCGCTTCGAGTTCCTCCTCCCCCAGCTGCACGCGGCGAGCCGTCTCGGAGCGCTCGGCCTGCGCCTGCCGCTCGGCCAGGCCGGGCCGGCGCTCATCGAGCGACTCCTGCCGCTGCTCCACGAGCACGACCTCGTGCTCTTCGAGGAGGTGCAGGGATCGCAGACGCCTTCCTCCCCCGAGTCCGCCGCCGCGTACGACCATCTCGTCGGACTGGATGACCCGCACCTGCGTCTCGTGCTCGACATCAGCATGCTCATGCCCGCGCTCCCGGTCACGTACCTCGAGCGGCTCACCGCCGCGGGTCTGCCGCAGGCGTTCCTGTCGCAGCTCACCGATCGGTGGCGCGACCCCCAGACCCGGCTCGCCGTCCTCGCGCTCCTCCGCGAGGGCGGCGTGCCGCCCCACCTGCACACCCTCTACATGGACATGGTCGTGCGCTTCGGACGGTCGGACGTCTCGGAGCTCGCCGACGTGCTGCCCTTCGTCTCGGCCGTCCACCTCAAGTTCTGGGACCTCGACGACCAGGACGGTCGCGTGAGCGACCCCCTCCGCGCCGTGGGCGAGGCGCTCGCGGGCGTCGGCTTCACCGGCACCCTGGCGAGCGAGTGGGGCGGACACGCCTGGCTCGACGACGACCCGACCGCCATGACACGCGCCCACCTCGACCTCGCGCGGCACTCCCTCCTCGTGGGGGCCGCACGCGCATCCGCCGCACCACAAGGAGCACGATGACCACCGCCACCGACAAGCCCGTCCTGGACGTCCTCATCCTCTCGGGACACATGACGACCGAGCACGACAACGAGTTCCGAAGCTTCCGCAAGCACAACGAGTGGATCACGACCCTGCTCGAGGACACCGGCAGGTTCAAGGTGCGCGTGGTCGAGGATCCGCGCGGCCTGCCCGCTGCGGTGATCGACAAGTACGACGTGCTGATCGTCGTCTTCGAGGGGCGTGATGGCTACCACGACATGGCCACCGGATTCGGCGCCGAGACGGATGCCGCGATCCTGAGGTTCGTCCACGACGACGGCAAGGGGATCGTGTGGTTCCACGGCTCGGCCGCGCAGGAGGACCGCTGGGGCTACCCGGAGGAGTACAACGTCATGCGCGGGGCGAAGCTCAGCGCCTGGGAGACGGGCCTCCGCCCGCGCCCGTGGGGTGAGGCGCTCCTGCGCACCGCGGAGCCGCGGCATCCGATCACCGAGGGGATCAACGAGACGTGGACCGTCACGGGTGACGACATCCTCGTCGGCGTCCAGATGTACGAGGGCGCCCAGGTGCTGCTGACAACCTTCGACGATCTCGAGGCGTACGAGAAGGCTCCGGTGTGGCCGATGTCGCACTATCCCGTCGACATCCCCGAGGGTGGGATCGCCGAGCTGCCGGGCATCAACACCGACCAGCCCCTCGCCTGGATCAACGAGTACGGCGCGGGCCGCTCCTTCACCATCACGATCGGCCACGACATCGACACCTTCCGGCGGATCGAGTTCATCCGCATGTTCCCCCGGGGCGTCGAGTGGGCCGCCACCGGCGAGGTCACCCTCACCGGCCCCGACCGCCGCGGCGACCGCCGCATCAACCCCTGGCCCTACTACAACCGCGAGGGCTGATCCGCCCCCGTCCGCGCTGCATCCGCCGACCGGCGGGATTCGTCGCGCTCAGCCCGGAGGCCGAGAGGCAACTCCGGAGATTCGGCTGCGACTGCGCCAACTCCGGACTTTCGGCGGCGTGTCCGGCCGAAAGTCCGGAGTTGGCGCACCCGGGAGCGCTGCCGCCGCCTCGCGGGTCACGCGCGAGGCGCGCCCCGCCCGTGCGTGGGGACGAGAAGAGGGGCGGTGGCCACCACACCACCGCCCCTCGGGTCCGTGCGGCCGGGGGTCCCCACCCCGGGCCGCGCGGCTCAGTCCGCCTTCGTGGAGAAGGCGGAGTCGAAGAGGGCGTGCGGGGGCGTGATCGCGTTGAGCTTCCGCACGAACGCGAGCGCCTCGGGCGCGCCCACGAGCCGGTCCATGCCGGCGTCCTCCCACTCCACGCTCGTGGGCCCGTCGTAGCCGATGGAGTTGAGCGCACGGAACAGCGGCTCCCACGGCACGGCGCCGTGGCCGGTCGACACGAACGTCCAGCCGCGACGGGGGTTCGCCCAGTTCAAGTGCGACCCCAGCACGCCGTTGCGGCCGTCGAGGTTCGTCACGGACTCCTTGCAGTGCACGTGGAAGATGTGGTCGGCGAAGTCGAGCACGAACGCGACGCTGTCGAGCTGCTGCCAGACGAAGTGCGACGGGTCGAAGTTGAACCCGAACGAGGGCCGATGACCGATCGCCTCCAGCGTGCGCTTGGCCGTCCAGTAGTCGTACGCGATCTCCGACGGGTGCACCTCGAGGGCGAACCGCACCCCGACCTCCTCGAACACGTCGAGGATGGGGTTCCATCGCTCCGCGAAGTCGCGGTATCCGGCGTCGATCATCTCGTCGGATGCGGGCGGGAACATCGCCACGTACTTCCAGATGCTCGACCCGCTGAAGCCGTTGACCGTCTTCACTCCGAGCGCGGCGGCGAACCGCGCCGTGTCCTTCAGGTCCTCGGCGGCGCGCTCGCGCACTCCTTCGGGTGAGCCGTCGCCCCACACGCGGTCCGAGAGGATGTCGCGGTGCCGCTGGTCGATCGGGTCGTCGCAGACCGCCTGGCCGGTGAGATGGTTCGAGATCGCGTAGACCTCGAGCCCGTGCCGCGCGAGGATGTCGCGTCGGCTCTGGACGTACTCGGCGTCGTCCCAGCGGGAGACGTCGATGTGGTCGCCCCAGCAGGCGATCTCGAGTCCGTCGTAGCCCCATTCACCCGCCAGTCGCGCGACCTCCTCGAAGGGGAGGTCCGCCCACTGGCCGGTGAACAACGTGATCGGGCGGGTCATCTCAGCTCTCCTGTCCTGTCTTCTCCACGGCGTCGACCGTGGCCAGCGCATCCACCCAGGCCGAATCGCGCACGGCGCTGGCCTCGACCGAGGCGAGCACCCGCTGCACCGCGAGCCCCTCCTCGAACGTCGGATGCGCATCCTGGCCGGACGCGATCGCCTCGACCAGATCCTTCGCCTGGTGAACGAACCCGTGCTCATAGCCCAGCATGTGACCCGCGGGCCACCATGCGGCGACGTACGGATGCTCGGCCTCGGTCACGAGGATCCTCGTGAACCCCTGCAGCTCGTCCGGCGCGGTGCGGTCGTAGAACTGCAGGGTGTTGAGGTCCTCGAGGTCGAACGCCAGCGCTCCCCGGTCGCCCGAGACCTCGAGGGTGAGAGCGTTCTTCCGCCCCGTGGCGAAGCGCGTCGCCTCGAACGAGGCCAGCGCGCCGCTCTCGAGCCGTCCGGTGAAGAGCGCGACGTCGTCGACCGTGACGTCGCCGTAGCCGTCGGATGCGGTGCCGGAGAGACCGGATCCGGATCCGAGGAGCGGGCGCTGCTTCACGATCGTGTCCATCGTGCCCGAGACCGAGGCGATCCGCTGACCGGTCACGAACTGGGTCATGTCGATGATGTGCGCGCCGATGTCGCCCAGGGCTCCCGAGCCGGCGTGCTCCTTCTGCAGCCGCCAGGCCAGGGGCATCTCGGGGTCGACCAGCCAGTCCTGGCGGTACGCGGCCCTCACCTGCTGCACCGTGCCCACCTTGCCCGCGGCGACGAGGTCACGGAGGAGCGTCACGGCAGGCACGCGCCGGTAGGTGAAGCCCACCATGGCGCGCACGCCGGACTGGGCTGCACGGTCGGCGGCGGCCGTCATGGCCTCCGCCTCGGCGACCGTGTTGGCGAGCGGCTTCTCGCAGAGGACGTGCTTGCCCGCGTCGAGCGCGGCGATGGCGATCTCCGCGTGGGAGTCGCCCGGCGTGACGATGTCGACGATGTCGATGTCGTCCCGCGCGATCACCTCGCGCCAGTCCGTCGCCGACTCCGCCCAGCCCCACTTCTGGGCGGCCTGAGCGACGGCGGCGGCGTTGCGTCCGACCAGCACCGCCCTCTCGACGTCTTCGGGCAGGTCGAAGACGGCGGGCGCCTGGCGCCAGCCCACCGAATGGGCCGCTCCCATGAACCCGTAGCCGATGAGGGCGACCCGGAGGCTCATGCGAGCACGACCTCGCGCTCGACCGGCACGCGGTTGGTCACGTATCGGCCGGGGGCGATCTGCATGTAGAGCAGCCGCATCGTGAGGACGACCTCGACGGTGAGCTTCTCGCCCGCCGCCGGGACCTCGTCGAGCGAGATCGCGACGTCCGGCCGGTCAGCGACGAACCAGAGCGTGTCCCACTGCTCGGGCAGCTCCTCCACACGGTAGGAGGTGCCGTTCAGCACGAAGCGGATGCGGTCCTTCGGCACCTCCACGCCGTTGACGGACGCCGAGACGTCGTCCACGGCCGAGAGCCAGAGGCTGCGGTACCAGGGCAGCTGCACGGAGACCGCGATGCCGTCGTCGGTGCGACGGACGTCCTTCTCCGCGAAGAGGGAGTTGTGAGTGGCCATCGGTGTTCCTTACTTGAAGGTGTCTTCGAACGTGTCGTGCGCCACCGGCGGGACCGGCTCCAGCGTCTGCACGGTCTCGGGGCTGTAGGGGTGGTTCGGGGCCGGGACGGGCTCGTCGGCCGGCGGCATGAAGACGGGCTTGCCGTCGTCGCCGAAGTACATGAGGTCGAGGTCGAACGCGCCCTGGTTCTTCAGGCCGAAGCTGACCCAGTTCTCCTCGAAGGGAGCGCGGGCGAGCTCGTAGCAGCGGAACTTCCAGAACCTCCACTCGCCGTCCTGCTTGAGGAAGTCGATCGCGTACTTGCACCAGACCCAGTGGGCCCAGACCTTCTTGCCGAGCACCTCCTCCGGGGAGTACATGTCGGGGAACGCCTTGGCGACCTCGGGATCGGTCAGGCCCGACTCGGTGCCGGCCATGAGCCAGACGCCCTTCGCGGTCTGCCCGTCGCCGGCCACCTCGACCACGGGGGTCGTGGTGGCGTGCAGGATGAGCTTCCCGACCGGGTGCGGGCGGTCGCGGTGGTAGCGGGTCACGCTCTCCCACGTCGTGTACTGGCCGGCGTTGGTGTAGCGGGCCCGGATGCCCGGGGTCCCCTCCTTCACCCACAGTGGGATGATCTGCTCGTCCTCGAACGCGTTGTGGAGGTACATGTACCGGTTGAACAGGTTCTCGACCTGTCCGCGATCCTCCGCGCGCTGGGCGAGGCCGCGCGCGGCGCTGACCTCGTCGCGCAGGCGGGCGATCTCCTGGGCGAGCTCGGCGACCGAGGGCTCTGCGATGTCCGTCATCAGTGTGTTCCTCCTGCTCAGGCCGAGACGGCCACGGTCTCTTCGATCGCACGGCGCATGAGCGCGTGCTGCTTCTTCACCAGGTCGATCGGGTCGGCCTCGCCGAGGTCGGAGAACGCGTGGCCCTCCCACTCGCTCGAGAGGTAGCCCTGGTAGCCGCCCTCGACGAACTGCTTCACGATGCGCGGGATGTCCATCGCCGGCTCCTGGCCCGTCTCGTCGATGTCGTAGAACTTCGCGTGCACGTGGAAGATCTGCGGCATGATGTCGAGCCACTCCTCCGGCGGGACGAGCCCGTGCATGTTGAACGCGAGCCGGGTGAACGGCCCGAGGCGGGCGAAGTCGAAGCCCTCCGAGGTGAGGAAGTCCTCGAACTTCTGGTTGCGCACGTGCATGGGGGTGGGCTCGTGCCAGATCTCGTCCATCACCTCGAAGTACTGCTCCGGCATGCCCATCTGCCGCAGCGTGGTGAGCAGGCGCGGCGAGAGGCTGTGCATGGTCGACGAGAAGTCGGCCGTGAAGCCGAGGCGGTCGCTCTGCAGCTCGTCGTAGACCCCGCGGATGCCGAGCACCTTCGGGTCGTTCGGGCCGGAGGGCGCGTGGATCTCGTAGCCCAGCTTCTGGTCGTACTTCTCCGCGAGCGGGAGCAGGCTGCGCAAGAGCTCCTTGCCCGCGGAGCGGATGACGATCCGCTTGAATCCGAGCGTGTGCGCGGTCTTCAGCTGCCGCGCCAGGAACTCGTGCTCCTCGTCGGGCGACATGTCCTGGCCCTTGCGGCGGCCCATGTCGAGGTTGGTGCCGATCGCGCTGGCCTCGAGACCGTACTTCTCGAGGCTGTCGAACCAGAGCTTCGTGAACTCCTCGTCGACGTCGGGGTAGGTGCGCAGCATCTGCGCGATGTTGAACTCGACGCCCGGCCCGAGCCCCTCGTCGGCCGCGGCCTTGATGAGGGTCTCGGGGGTGTAGATCCCCGCCGCGAACTCGCTGGTGAGCGAGTACAGCGTGATGCCGAGCTTGATGCCGGTGCCGGCGATTCCGTCTGCCATGGCTGTCTCCTGGATGTGGTGGTGCGGGTTCAGTGGATGGGCGCGGCGAGGTGCGACGACAGGACGGCGCGGGCCTCGGCGGGGTCGGTGATCATGCGCGACCCGGCGTCGACGGCGGCGGAGCGCTGCACGGCCTGCTCCCCGCGGATGATGTCGAAGGGGCTCTCCCAGTGGTTCCAGTGCCAGCCCTCGTACTCGCTCGAGACGGCGCCGCTGTAGCCGTGCTCGATGAGGTAGCGGATGAGGCCGCGCACGGGCACAGAGGGCTCCTCGCCGTTCTCGTCGATGCCGAAGAACTTGCCGTGCACGTGGCGGATCCACGGGGCGATGCCGTCCCACGTGTCGATCCGCGCGGGACCGAACAGGCCGGTGCCGTTGATGCCGAAGTCGACACCGAGGTCGGGGCGGCCGTACTGGTGGGCGAGGCCGATGAACGCTCCGAAGCGCTCACCGTGAGCTTCCTGCGTCTCGGGCGGGCCCTCGCGATAGGTCTGCTGCCAGAGGTCGCTCACCGCGGTCAACAGCTCCTCGCTCGCGCCGCGGCGGCGGTAGGCCTCGAGCAGTGACGGGGCGAAGCCGACGACCGTCGCACCCCAGTCCGCCGTGAAGCCGAGGAGGGGGGAGTCGATGCGCTCGAACGCGTCGCGGAGCTTGATGATGTCCTCGTGGCGGCCGTGGTGGTGCGCATGCACCTCGAGGGCGAGCGTCACGCCGGTGCGCTCGGCGACCGGGAGGATCTTCTCGAAGAACTCCGGCGGCAGGCCGGTCGGGGTGATGCGCGCGAGCGGGAAGCCGAGCTTCGCGGCCGCCTCGACCTGCGGGGTCATGTACTCGACGACCTCGTCGATGCTCATCATCCGCCGCGGGTCGACGGCCCAGTCGCCGTTGCCGGCGAGCGAGGTGGGCACCAGGTCGAGCTCGGCGAACAGGTCCTTCAGCCACCCGACGAACTGGTCGTCGAGGTGGGGGAAGTCGCGGATGCTCGAGAAGCCGATGATCTCGACGCCCGGACCGTAGCCCTCGGCCGCGACCTTGCGGAGCAGCCCCTCGAGGTCGTACTCGCGGGCGTGGAAGGCACGGGTGAAGCTGTAGAGCGTGACGCCCTGGATGGGCGTGCCGAGCGCGTCCGTCATGACGCCACCGCCTTCATGGTCTTCTCGTTGTGCTCCTCGATGCGCAGCACTCCGTGGTCGGTCACGATGTAGGGGATGTAGAGCTTGAGCGCGACGCGCACCTCGTGCTCGGCATCCGGGTCGTCGACCGGGATGTCACCGGTCACGACGACGGAGTCGGTGGGGAACCACCACTCGTCGATGACGCCCTCGAGCTCGCTGAGCCTCCAGTCGCGGCCGTTCATCGTCCACACCAGGGAGTCGGCGGGGGCGGCGACGCCGTCGACGCTGAACTCGACCTCGGAGACCGAGGCGGCGGGGAGCGAGCGGTACCAGGGCAGTCGCACCTCGACGGCGGTCTTCCTGCCGTCGGTCTTGAGCGTATCCTGCTCGATGATCCGATCCGGAATCACCATGACCTCCTTGTCATCGTCCCCGGGCCCACCAGGGGCTGGCGACGGCTTTGTCCTTCTTCTGTCATCGTAATGTCGAATTCCGACATAAGTCAATCACCGGCGCGGGCGGCGATGAGGGCGCGAGCCCCCTTCACCGCGAGGGCGACCGAGGTGAGCGTGGGGTTGCACGCGGTCGCCGTCGGGATGACGTTGTTCCCGGCCACGAACAGCCCCGACACCGCCCAGACCTCGCTCGTGGGCCCGCAGACGCTCTCGCCGTCGTCGGTCTCCCCCATCCGGGTCGTCCCCTGGTAGTGCAGGGACGCGCCGAGCGGGAGCTGGAACGGCCGATCGCCGAGGGGCTCGCCCACGGCATCCGCCAGCAGACGGATCTGCTCGTCGGCGCGCCCGATGGCGTCGTGGTCGGCCTCGGTCAGCGAGTAGTGCACGCGGATGCCGGGCATGCCGTACGCGTCGGGCTCCGTGTCGGAGAAGGTCAGCCGATCGTCTCGACGGATGTCCTTCGCGCAGAACAGGCCCAGCCCCACGATCGAGCCGGGGGCGACCGGATCGTCCTCGGCGAGCGGGACCGGGGACGCGTCGAGCTGCATGATCTGCCCGTGGAAGGGCAGGTCGTCGGTGAAGGGCACCCAGCTCACGCCGCTCGACTCGCTGAGCGCGCCACCCCCGCCGGTGGTCGCGGGCTCGGTGCCCGCCTCGGCCGGGTCGATCCCGGTGATGCGCGACGCGTAGACCACCTGCGACTGGTCGTTGAGGTAGCGGCCCAGCGCATCCGGGCGGATGCCGGAAGCCCAGAGCAGCTGCGGGGTGCGGAGGGCATCGGCCGCGACGACGACGGAGCGGGCGGCGATCGTGTGGTCCTCGCCGGTCCGGCGGTCGGTGACGGAGACGCCGGCGGCGCGACCGTCCTCGACGAGCACGCGGGTCACCAGGGTCTCGTCGATCAGCCGGAAGCGCGGGTTGGCGCGCGTGACGTCGCCGAGCACCACATCCGACCCCGACCAGACGAGCCGGCCGTCCTCCCGCCGGTGCACGGCGAGCGGCATCCGCTGCACCTTCGACGCCGCGACGCGGCCCTCGCCGACGGCGGCGGCGAGGCGCTCGCGCAGCAGGTCCCCGAAGGGGGCGCCGTCGAACGCGTCGCGCGTCACCCCGAGCAGGCGTTCGGCCTCGTCGAGCAGCCGGTCGAGCTCGCCGTCCGCCTCGAGGAAGCCGATCCGCTCGCTCGCCCCCGGCCGCGGGCAGGCGGCGGTCCAGTGGGCGCCCATGCCGCCCACGTTGCTCGACATCGCGGCGAGCGGCAGTCCGTCGCCCTCGGTGGCGTAGGCGCCGTCGGGCAGGAGGAACGTGCCGGGGCGCGCCTTGCGCCGCCCTTCCGCGAGCGCGGTGGGGCTGTTGAAGGTCGCGTCCCCCGCGCCCGGCCCCTCCGACAGCAGCTGGGCTCTCGCGCGGTCACCGGCGTCGACGATGTTCTTGACGTGGGCGCCGGGGGGCGAGGTCACGGTCGGACCCACCTCGAGCATCGCGATCGTCAGCTCCGGGGCGTCCTCGCTGAGGATGCGGGCGTACGCGGCGCCGGTGGGACCGCTGCCGACGATGACGACGTCGACCTCGGCGGGGTACCGGCTCTCGCTCATGCTCGGGCGGCGACGTCGCGGATGAGCGCCACCGAAGCGTTGCTCTCCGTCGTCGGGTAGTACTCGAGGCCGATCGGGCCGTCGTAGCCCGCGGTGCGGAGGGTGCCGAGGCGCTCCTCCCAGTCGAGGTCGCCCGTGCCGGGCTCGCCGCGGCCGGGTGCATCCGCCAGCTGGACGTACTTGATGAGGTCGCCGCCGTTCGCGAGCTCGGCGGCCATGTCCTCGCCCTCGACGGCGGAGTGGTAGATGTCGTAGAGCACGCCGAAGAACGGCGAGTCGACACCGCGCGCGACGTACACCGCTTCCGCGGTGCGATCCAGGAGCGACCCCGGGTGGTCGACGCGCACGTTGACCGGCTCGAGGACGAGCGTGATGCCCGAGCCGTCGATCTGGGCGATCGCCTTCCGGTAGATCTCGATGAGGTCGTCGAGCTGCGTCTGGCGCTTCGATCCCCCGAAGCCCGTCCCGCTGCCGACGACGATGCGCGGGCAGCCGAGCTCCTGCGCGATGGCGACGCCCTCGTCGAGCTTGGCGTAGAACGCGGAGTGGTCGCGCGGCGGGATCATGAACTGCGTGCGCGGCTCGGCGAGCTGCGCGACGAGGGTCGTGCCGGTCTCCTCGAGCGCCGCCTTCACGGCCGGGACGTCCTTCGGCTTCGCCGGGGCGTCGACACCGGTCGGTCCCCAGAACTCCACGGCGGTGAAGCCGGCCGCGGCGGCCGCGCGGACGCGGTCCTGGTAGTCGCCGGCCTCGGTGTAGAGGAGCTCGATGTTGGGCGCGAGTACGTACATGGGATCACTGCTTTCGTGACGGAGGCGGATGCTGGACTGGTGCGGGCGTAGGGCGTCAGCCCTTGAGGCCGCCCGCGAACCCCTGCATGAACTTCTTCTGCGCGAACAGGAAGAAGGCGAGGATCGGGATCATCGAGACGATCACGATCGCGAAGATCTGGTTCCACGACGACACCAGCGAGCCGATGTAGTAGTACATGGCCACGGGGAGCGTCTGGTTCGCCGATCCGCCGAGGAAGATCAGCGACGTGAAGAAGTCGTTCCAGACGATGAGGCCCGCGAGCACGGCGACCGTGCCGGTGGCCGGCGCCATCAGCGGCAGCACGATCCGGAAGAAGATCTGCGTCCGGCTCGCGCCGTCGATCGCCGCGGCCTCCTCGTACTCCATCCCGAGGCTGCGGAAGAAGCCGGCGTAGAGGAAGATCGCCAGCGGCAGGAGCATCCCGGTGAAGAGCAGGATCATTCCCCAGACCGACCCGGTCAGTCCCACCGCCCGGGCCCCGATGTAGAGCGGAACGGTGCCGAGCTGGGTCGGCAGCACGATCGCGATGAGGAAGAGGTAGAACACCCACCGGCTCCAGCGACGTGTGCTCCGCGAGATCACGTATCCCGTGAGCGAGCCGAGGAGGATCAGCAGCACGATGCATCCCGCCGTGATGATGACGCTGTTGATCAGGCCCATCACCACGTTGGAGTTGCCGGTCGCCGAGAGGACCTTCGTGAAGTTCGAGAAGTCGGGCGACGTCGGCGGCGCGAGCGTCGAGGAGGTGATCGCCTCGCGATCCGACTTCAACGCGGTGGTGATGAGGAAGTAGAACGGAGCCAGGAAGACGATGGCGAGCAGCCAGAAGCCGACTTCGCGGACGGCCGTGAGCTTGGTGTAGCGGAACATGGTCAGTTCTCCGTTCGGCCGCTCGTCGCCCGCTGCTGGATGACCGCGAAGACGAGGATGATGACGGTGAGGACGAGGGCGAGAGCCGCGCCGTAGCCGAAGTTGCCGAGCGCGAACGACTCCTTGTAGACCTGCGTGGCGAGGGTCTCCGTCGCGCCGGCGGGGCCGCCGCCGGTGAGGGCCATGATCTGGTCGAACACCCTGAGCCCGTTCACCAGCCCGAGGGTGGTCGCGATGGCGACGGCGGGACGGATGCCGGGGAGCGTCACGTGCCAGAAGCGCTGCCAGAGAGTGGCGCCGTCGATGGCGGCCGCCTCCTCGACCTCGATGGGGACGGAGGAGAGCCCGGCCATGTAGATGACCATCGCGATGCCGGTGTTCTGCCACACCAGGACGATCAGGACGGTCCAGATCGCCCACTGGGGGTCGGCCGTCCAGGACTTGGCGTACTCGCCGAGCCCCATGCCCCGCAGGGCGAGGTTGATCGGACCGTTGAAGTCGAAGATGAACTTCCAGATGTACGACACGGCCAGCGGGCTGAGGACCACCGGCATGAAGAACAGCACGCGCAGGACGTAGCGCGACTTCAGTCCGCGATTCAGGCCCAGACCGAGGGCGAGGCCGGCGACGTTGCTGAGGATCACCGACCCGAAGGCGAGGAAGAGGGTGTTGAGGAGGGCCCCGAACTTCGTGGAGTCCTGGAAGATCTTCACGAAGTTGTCCAGGCCGATCCAGTCGAACGCGCCGATGCCCGACCAGTTCGTGAAGGCGAAGAACCCGCCGATCGAGGTCGCGACGTAGTGGATCGCGAGGACGAAGAGGATCCCGGGGAGAGCCCACCACCAGTAGCCGAACTTCAGTTCGCGCGAGCGCCTGCGGCGGGGCTCCGCCGCGCGGTCTGCTCGCTGTCGTCCTTCCGCCGTGGTGGTGGTGGTGCGGTCGGAACGGGTGGAGAGGGTTGTGCTCATCGTGTCCTCATCGTCATCGATGCCGAAGAGCCGGCCGGGGGATCGCTCCCCCGGCCGGCGTCAGGTCACTGGTCCCAGGCGGAGTCCATGTCGCCGAGCACCTGGTCGACCGTCTTCTGACCGGTCAGCAGGCCCTGGACTCCCGTCTGGAGCGCCTGGTAGACCGAGGGGTTCGGCCAGACGTTGGCGGGCAGCGGCGCGTAGCTGCCGTCCTTGATCAGGTCGACCACCGTGGAGTAGACCGTGTCGGACAGGTCCATGTCCTGGTAGGCCGAGACCGGCAGCTCCCCCGAGAACTCGAAGTACTTCTGCTGCGCCTCGGGGGTCGCCAGCCAGTCGAGGAACTTGTTCGCCGCGTCCTTCGCCTGCGACTTCGCGTTGATCGACATCGTGTAGTTCGAGCTGGCGAGGATGTAGGGCTTGCCGCCCGTCGCCGCCGGGAAGGGCTGGATCTTGAAGTCCGCCTCGGCCGGAGCCGCCTGGGCGATCTCCACCGCGGATCCGGACGGGATGAAGCCGCCGATGGAGGTTCCGCCGGCGAGGCCGTTGGTGATGGCGTCGAAGCCCGCACCCTCGACGCCGGGCTGGAAGCACTTGCCCGCGTTGAGGTCGAGGATCGCCTGGAGGGTGTCCTTCCATCCCTGCGTGTCGGCGAAGGTGGTCTTGCCGTCGGCGCGGTCCTGGTTCCAGTCCGGGTTCTCGCCGTAGACGCGCGATGCCGCGATGGCCTGGGCGGTGAGGCCGGCGTTCGGTCCGGCGGCGCCGGCGACCGCGAACATCGACTTGCCCTGGTCCGCGAGGGCGGAGCAGTCCTTGTACAGGTCGTCCATCGTGGTCGGGAACTCCGTGATGCCGTTCATGCCGGCCGTGCCCATGCTGGCCACGATCGAGCCGATGGTGAAGTCGAGGGGCTGGCCGTAGGTCTTGCCGTCGTACTGGAAGACGGACTCGCTGCCCTTGGGGATGAGGGCGGTCGCGGTGTCGCCCAGCGGCTCGAGGAAGCCGGCCTCGGCCAGGGGCACCAGGCCGCGGGCGTCGCCCGATCCGGGGGTGGTCTGGATGACGTCGGACGCGTTGCCTGCGGAGAGCTGCGTGCGGATGGTCTCGCCGTACTTGTCGTTCGGAGTCGGGTTCGTGGTGATGGTGACGCCCGCGTTCTCCTGCATGTAGAGCTCGGCGAGCGACTGGTACGGGCTCTTGAGGTTGTTGGAGGTGGCGAAGGTGAACGAGAAGGAGTTCTGGTCTCCGCCCGAGTCCGAGCCGCCGCTGGAGCTGGAGCATCCTGCGAGGATCAGGGCCCCGGCGGCGACGGACGCCACCAGGCCGGTGCGGAGGACGCGAGAGCGACGATGCTGTGTCATGTCCCAGCCTTTCTGACTTCGTTGTCGGCGACTCGTCCGTCCGAGGCACCTGCTGTAACGGCAGTCTCTCATCCCTTGTGCTAGAAAAGCACATAAGTTCTTTCGATATGCGGCATAAGGCTCAGCGCCCTCATCCGTCACCCCTTGGTAGAGTCGCGGAAGCGCTTCTCCTGACCCAGAGGATCACATCGACGTGACCGAAACGACACCGCTCTCGCGACTCGACCTCAACCTCCTCGTGGCCCTCGACGCGCTTCTCACGGAACGCAGCGTCACGCGCGCCGCGGAGCGTCTGCACCTGACCCAACCCGCGCTCAGCGCCTCGCTCGCGCGGCTGCGCACCCACTTCGGCGACCCGATCCTCGCCCGGCGCGGCAACACCTACGAGCTGACGCCGTTCGCACTGCGACTGTCCGAGCACACGACGACCGCGCTGGAGTCGGCCCGGAGGGTGTTCGAGAGCCAGGCCATGTGGTCGCCCGAGCAGTCGTCGCGCGAGTTCTCCGTCTACGGATCGGACTACGGCTTCGCCACGATCGGGACGGTCGCCGCGACCCTGGCCGCCGAGCGCGCTCCCGGGGTCCGGTTCCGTTTCATCCTGCACACCCCCACGGTCGTGGAGGACGCGCCGAACAAGCTCAGGTCCGCCGACGCGATGCTCCTCCCCCACGGGTTCCTCACCGACATGCCCTACGTCGACCTCTGGCACGACGACTGGTACGCGGTCGTGTCGGCGGAGAACCGCCGCGTCGGCGAGCGGCTGACGATGGACGACCTGGCCGAGTCGGCGTTCGTCATGACCTACTCGTCACGGAGCGCGTTCACGTCGGCCGCGCGCCAGATGCAGCAGCTGGGCATCGAGCCCCATGTCGACGTGGTCGTCGAGAGCTTCCTCGCGATCCCGTTCTTCGTCCTCGGCAGCGATCGGGTCGGTCTCATCCAGGGAGCCCTCACCCCCTACGTCTCCGCCCTGAGCGGCCTGCGGATCGTGCGCCTGCCCTTCGCCGCGACGCCCATCATGAACGCGCTGTGGTGGCATCCGGTGCACGGCAACGACCCGGAGCACGCCTGGATGCGCGGCCTCTTCGCGGAGGCCGGCCGGCGCCTCGAAGTCGAGGAGCGCGCCTCCGCCTGAGCGCGCCGGTCCTCGGGGCGTCGGTGACCGTCGAAAGGTCGCGTGAGAGCGTGCAGGAGCCGTCTATCGCGCCGTGTTGCCTCTGACGGTACCTTTCGACGCTCTCCGCGGCGGAGGGAGGGACGGGCTACACGGCCTCGAGGAGGACCGCGGCGCCCTGGCCGCCGCCGCCGCAGATCCCCGCGGCGCCCAGCGAGCCCGCGCCGAGGGCGGCGAGCTGGCGGGCGAGAGTGCCGACGATACGGGTCCCGGACGCGCCGATCGGGTGCCCCAGGGCGATCGCGCCGCCGTGGGCGTTGACGATCGCGGGGTCGACGCCCAGCACGGACGTGGAGTGCACCGCGACGGCGCCGAAGGCCTCGTTGATCTCCACCGCGGCGAGATCCGACGACGACCGGCCGGCCCGCTCCAGGGCACGGCGGATGGCGTTCGCGGGCTGGGCGTGGAGCGACACGTCGGGTCCGGCGACCATCGCCGAGGTCACCACGCGGGCCAGCGGTGTCGAGGCGAGGGCCACCCGCTCGCTGACGAGGACGATCGCGGCCGCGCCGTCGGTGATCTGCGAGGAGTTGCCCGCCGTGATCGTGCCCTCGGGCGAGAACGCGGGGCGCAGCGCGCCGAGGCTGTCGGCGGTGGTCTCCGGCCGGACGCCGTCGTCGGCGCCGATCACGGTCGATCCGCGCCGGGACGGGATCTCGTAGGGCTCGATCTCGCCGGCCTGGAAGTCGGCCGAGGCCGCGAGACGCTGGTGGGACTGCGCCGACCACTCGTCCTGCTCGCGGCGGCCGAGGCCGAGCGCGGAGTTGTAGGTCTCCGTCGAGGCCCCCATCGAGACGCGCTCGAACGCATCCGAGAGGCCGTCGACCTCGAGGGTGTCGACGAGCTCGACGGCGCCGTACCGCTTGCCCGCTCGCGATCCCGACCAGGCGTGCGGCGCCAGCGACATCGACTCCTGACCCACGGTCACGACGATGTCGGCGTCGCCGTCGTCGATCAGCCGCGCGGCCTGGGCCACCGCGAGCGTGCCCGACAGGCAGACCGCGTTGAGGGTCAGTGCGGGGACGGTGAGCGGGATGCCCGCCCCGACGGCGGCTTGCCGGGCGGGGTTCTGACCCGCGGCGGCCTGCACGACCTGTCCGCCGAGGACCTGGTCGACGGCGTCGGGGGCGACCCCGGCACGGGCGAGCGCCGCGCGGATGGCGTGGGCGCCCAGGGCGGTCGCGGGCACGCTGGCGAACGAGCCGGTGAACTTCACGAACGGGGTGCGGGCGTAGCCGGCGATCAAGGCGGTCATGCTCCGACCCTCTCATGCAGGTCGACGGTGAACGGGGCGCCGGTGCGGCCGGCCACCTCGTCGACGTCGTGGCCGGGCGCAACGGCGCGGAGCACCAGCGCCCCGTCCTCGACGTCGAACACGGCGAGGTCGGTCACGATCCGGTTCACGACCCCCGCCCCGGTGAGCGGCAGGTCGCACTCCTCGACGATCTTCGGGCTGCCGTCCTTGGCGTTGTGGTCCGTGATCACGATGACGCGAGGCGTCCCGGCGACGAGGTCCATGGCCCCGCCCATGCCCTTCACGAGCTTGCCGGGGATGGTCCAGTTCGCCAGGTCGCCGTTCGCGGCCACCTGGAGGGCGCCGAGGATCGCGACCTGCACGTGCCCGCCGCGGATCATCGCGAAGGAGGTGGCCGAGTCGAAGACGCTGGCACCCGGCAGTAGCGTCACCGTCTGCTTGCCCGCGTTGATGAGATCCGCGTCCTCCTCCCCCTCGAACGGGAAGGGCCCCATGCCCAGGATGCCGTTCTCGCTCTGCAGGGTCACGCTGACGCCGGGCGGGAGGTTGTTGGCCACCAGGGTCGGGATGCCGATGCCCAGGTTGACGTACTCTCCGTCGCGCAGCTCGGAGGCGGCGATCGCCGCCATCTCATCCCTCGTCCAGGTCATGGTCGTTCTCCTCTCAGGCGACTCGCGGACGGACGGTCCGCTGCTCGATGTCCTTCACCCGGGGCCGTGCCGTCACGAGATGCTGGACGAAGACCCCGGGGGTCATCACCTCGTCGGGGTCGAAGTAGCCGTCCGTGATGACGTGCTCGGCCTCGGCCACCGTGACCCGTCCACAGGTCGCGACCAGCGGGTTGAAGTTGCGGGACGTGCGGCGGTACGCGAGGTTCCCCTCGGTGTCCGCCACCGCGGCATGTACGAGGGCGAGGTCGGCGACGATGCCGCGCTCCTGCACGTACGTGCGCCCGTCGAACTCGGCGAGCGGCTTCCCCTCCGCGACCGGAGTGCCGACGCCGGTCGCGGTGTAGAACGCGGGGATGCCCGCCCCGCCCGCGCGCATCCGCTCGGCCAGGGTGCCCTGCGGGACGAACTCCACGTCGAGGGTGCCGTCGAGGTACTGAGAGGCGAACAGCCTGTTCTCGCCCACGTAGGACGCGAGGACCTTGCGGACCTGCTTGTTCTCGAGCAGGATCCCGAGCCCCTTGCCGTCCACGCCCATGTTGTTCGACACGATCGTGAGACCCGTCACGCCCGAGTCGCGCACGGCCTCGATGAGGTCGGTCGGGTTGCCGCTCAGCCCGAAGCCGCCCACCGCGATCACCATGTCCTCGGCGAGGAGCCCCTGCAGGGCCTCGACCGCGCCCGGTCTGCGCTTGTCCATCGGTCCACTCCTTCGTGTGCGCTCTCCGGCACGCTAGCTCCGATCGGAGACGTCGGGCGGGGCAGATCCGTACCTCTCTTATGGGGACCGCCCTCTTCACATCGTGGGCAGCTCCTGCGAGGATGGCCCACATCATGGGAACGGATGCGGACACCACGGCCGGTCGGGACGGCACCGGCGGCACCCAGGCGCTCCACCGGGCCCTCGCCCTGGTCAGGGCAGTCGGAGAGGCGGATCCGCGCGGCCTCTCCGCCGGGAGCGCGGCGGAGGAGACGGGCCTCACCCGCTCGACCACCTCCCGACTGCTGCGCGCCCTCGCGGCGGAGGGCTTCCTCGACCACGATCCCTCCAACGGACGGTGGTACCTCGGGCCCGAGCTGTACCTCCTCGGATCGCGCGCGGCCCGCCGCTACGACATCGCCGACCTGGCGCATCCTCACGTGCGCAGGCTGGCGCAGGAGACGGGCGAGAGCGCCTTCCTGTCCGCGCTGCGCGGGACAGAGACCGTCTGCCTCCTGCGCGAGGAGGGCAGCTTCCCGCTGCGCTCCTTCGTGCTGTCGGAGGGCGTGCGGTTCCCGCTCGGCGTCGCGTCGGCCGGGATGGTCTTCGCCGCCCTCCTCGACGACGCGGACCTCGACGACTACCTGCGCGGCGATCCGCTCGCCGCTCAGTGGGGCCCGCAGCACAGCGCGGACGAGGTGCGTCGACACGTCGCGATCACGCGCGAGAACGGCTACGCCCTGAACCCCGGGCTCATCCTCGAGGGGAGCTGGGGCATGGGCGCCGTCGTCTTCGACCGCTCGGGCGCGCCCGCCTGGGCGCTCAGCCTCACCGGCGTCGAGTCGCGCTTCAAGCCCGCCCGCCAGCCGGAGCTCGGCGCCCGCCTCCTCGAGGAGGCCCACGCCCTCACCCAGGCCCTCCGCACCACTCCCCGCCGCTGAGCCTCCCTCTTTTCGCCACACTCCTGGCCTTTCGCCACGCGCATGCGCATGGCGAAAGGCCACGCGCGTGGCGAAAGCTGTGTCCACGCTCGCGAGGCGCGTCCGGGTCAGACGGCGGACGCGCGGGGGGCGATCGCGGTGGCGGCGACGGCCGCGGGGTCGTCGAGGAGGGGGCCGAAGGCGAGCTCGGCCGCGCCGATGAGGAGCTGGCGCGAGCGCAGCTCCGCGCGCTCGATCCGCACGCCCTCGGCGAGACGGGTGAACGAGGCGCGGGCGACGCGCTGGCGCAGCCGCTCCGGATCGGCGGAGAACATCGTGCCGAGGAACCCACCGAGCACGACGAGCTCGGGGTCGAAGACGCTGATCAGGTTCGAGATGCCGAGCGCCAGACGGTCGAGCTGGCGCTCGATCTCGTCGTGCACCTCGGGATCGTCGCTCGACGCGATGATCTGCTCGAGCTCGTCGGCGTCGATCGACTCGCGCCCCAGCACCGCGAGCAGGCGCACGAGGCTCACCTCGGTCTCGAGGCACCCGGTCCGCCCGCAGAAGCAGGCGCGCCCGCCGACGTGCACCGACGTGTGACCGAGCTCGGCGGCGAACCCCCGGGCGCCGGAGAGCGCGTGACCGTCGACGATGACGCCGCCACCGATGCCCGACGTGGATCCGTTCAGGTAGACCATGTTCTGGACCCCGCGGCCGATGCCCCACAGGCGCTCGGCCACCGTGCCGAGGTTGGCGTCGTTCGCCGCGAGGGCCGGGTAGCCGAGCGCCGCCGCCATCGGCGCCGCCAGCGGCTCGTCGCGCCACTCGAGGTGGGGCGCCAGGGCGATGACGCCCTCCTCGGCGGTGACGAGCCCCGGCACCGCCAACCCCACGCCGACGACGTGGTACTTCTCGTCGAGCTCCCCGCGCATCCCCTCGACGATCGCGGAGACGATGTTGATCGTCTCCTGCACCGTGGGGACGCCGCTGGTCTGGAAGCGCACCCGCTTGTGCACCACCCCGCCGAGACCGACGACGCCGATGATGATCGCATCCACGTCGGGGTTGACGGCCAGCGCGACCACGTTCTCGTTCGCGTGCACGAGCGGACTCGGGCGGCCCACCGTCCCGGTCTCGCTCGGCTCGGTCTCGTACGCCAGACCGAGCGCGGTGAGCTCTCCGACGAGTGCACCGATGGTCGAGCGGTTGAGGCCCGTGAGCCGTGTGAGCTCCGCCCGCGAGTGCACGCCGCCGTGATGCAGGATCGACAGCAGCGTCCGGAGGTTGTTCCGCCGGATGCGGTCGTTCGGCGACCCGCCGGTGAGAGAAGGGGCGGACCCTGCGGTCACTCGCATCGCGCTGCCCCTCCTCTCGTCCGGGTCCAGGCTATCGGCCGGAACGACGCTTGTTGATGATGTCGAACGCGACGGCCAGGAGGAGCACGAGGCCCTTGATGGCCTGCTGCCACGCCGCATCCACCGACAGGATGGACAGACCCATGTTGAGCACGCCCATCACGAGGCCACCGATCACGGCTCCCACGACGGTGCCGACACCACCCTGCACGGCCGCGCCGCCGATGAAGACCGCGGCGATCGCATCCAGCTCGTAGCTCTGCCCGGCCGACGCGACGGCGCTGCCCGCGCGGGCCGTGGCGACCACGCCGGCGAGGCCGGCCAGCACCCCCATGTTGACGAAGATGCCGAAGTCGACCCAGCGCGTCTTGATGCCGCTCATCTCCGCGGCGAAGCGGTTGCCGCCCATCGCGTAGACGTGACGACCGAACGTCGACCGGTTCAGTACGAAGGTGTAGAGCAGGATGAGGGCGGCCAGGATGATGAGGATGATCGGCGTCCCGCTGTAGCCGCTCAGCAGCCAGGCGAGGGCCATCACCGCGACGACCGCGATGATGCTCTTCGCCCAGGCCGACCCGGCGGGCTCGCGAGGCAGCTCGAGCTTCTTCAGGGTGCGGCGCTTGACGGCGACCTGCACGATGAAGGCCGCGGAGGCGAGGAGACCGAGCAGGAGCGTGAACGTGTCGCGTCCGCCGATCTCGCCGAGGAAGTCCGGCACCCAGCCGGCGCCGATGGCGGTGAACTCCGCGGGCAGTCCGCTGATCGTGCCGCCGGTGAGCAGCACCAGGGTAAGCCCGCGGAAGATCAGCATGCCCGCCAGGGTCACGATGAACGCCGGTATCCCGACGAAGGCGACCCAGAAGCCCTGCCAGGCGCCGATGACCGCGCCGACGACGAGCGAGAGCAGCACGGCCGCCCACCAGGGCATCCCCCAGTTGTTCATCGCGAGGGCGGCGACCGCCCCGACCAGCGCGACGACCGACCCGACGGAGAGGTCGATGTGGCCGGCGATGATGACGATCACCATGCCGATGGCGAGGATGAGGACGTAGGAGTTCTGCTGGATGAGGTTGTTGACGTTGCCCGGCATGAGCAGCCGGCCGCCGGTGAGGATCTCGAACAGCAGGATGATGACGGCCAGCGCGGCGAGGATGCCGTATTGACGGAGATCGATCCGGCGCCGCCGCGGAGACTTGACCTTGCTGGGGCCGACCGGCTCGGTCGGCGCCTCGGTGAGTGTGTTGGTCATCGACGCGCTTCCCTTCCAGCGGTCATGTGACGCATGAGCGTCTCCTGCGTGGCGTCCTCCCGGGCGACCTCGCCCGTGATGCGCCCTTCTGCGATGGTGTAGATGCGGTCGGAGAGACCGATCAACTCGGGCAGCTCCGAGGAGATGACGATGACCGCCTTCCCCTGCGCCGCGAGCTCGTTGATGATGCCGTAGATCTCGTACTTCGCTCCGACGTCGATGCCGCGGGTGGGCTCGTCGAGGATGAGCACGTCGGGCCCGGTGAACATCCACTTGCTCAGCACGACCTTCTGCTGGTTGCCGCCCGAGAGCTTGCCCACGATCGAGGTCACACTGGGGGCCTTGATGTTCATCTGGCGGCGGTAGTCGTCGGCGACCTGGTACTCGCGGTTGCGGTCGATGATGCCCAGGCGGACGAGCTTGCCCAACGCGGCAGCGGACACGTTGACCGTGATGTCGCCGATGAGGTTGAGCCCGTACCGCTTGCGGTCCTCGGTGGCGTAGGCGATCCCGTTGCGGATGGCCTCGTTGACCGTCCTCGTGGAGATCTCCTTGCCCGCCTTGAAGACGCGCCCCGAGATGTTCGTGCCGTAGGACCGGCCGAACACGCTCATCGCGAGCTCCGTGCGTCCCGCACCCATGAGTCCGGCGAACCCGACGATCTCGCCTGCCCGGACGTAGAAGGAGGCGTCGTCGACGACCTTCCGCTCCGTGTCGACCGGGTGGTACGCGGTCCAGTTCTCGACGCGGAAGTACTCCTCGCCGATCTCCGGCGTGCGCGGCGGGAACTGGTTGTCGAGCGGTCGGCCGACCATGGCGCGGATGATCCGGTCCTCCGTCGCGTCCGGCTCGTCCATCCGGAACGACTCGATCGTCCTCCCGTCGCGGATGATCGTCACGGAGTCCGCGATCCGCCGGATCTCCTTGAGCTTGTGGGAGATGATGATGCAGGTGATGCCCTGCTCGCGCAGCTGGTCGATGAGGCCCAGCAGGTGCTCGGAGTCGTCGTCGTTGAGCGCCGCGGTGGGCTCGTCGAGGATGAGGAGCTTCACCCGCTTCGACAGCGCCTTCGCGATCTCCACGAGCTGCTGCTTGCCGACCCCGAGCTCGAGCACCGGCGTCGCCGGGTTCTCGTTCAGGCCGACACGCGCCAGGAGCTCGGCCGCCTCGCGGTTCGTGCGGTTCCAGTCGACGAAGCCGCGCTTCGTGATCTCGTTGCCGAGGAAGATGTTCTCCGCGATGGAGAGGTAGGGGCTCAGGGCGAGCTCCTGGTGGATGATGACGATGCCGTCGCGCTCGGAGTCGTTGATGGTGCGGAACTCGACCTCCTTGCCGTCGAACTCGATCGAACCGCCGAACGAGCCGTGCGGGTAGACGCCGCTCAGCACCTTCATCAGCGTCGACTTGCCGGCGCCGTTCTCGCCGCAGATCGCGTGCACCTCACCGCGCTCGACCGTGATCGAGACGCCGTCCAGCGCCTTGACGCCGCTGAACTCCTTGGTGATGTCACGCATCCGCAGGATGGGATCAGCCATGGGCTGCCTTCCGTGGGTGGGGACTTCTGTGGTGGGGAAGAGAGGCCGAGGCGACGGCGGACCGGAGAGTGATCGGTGCGCCGCCGCCTCGGTGGTTCAGCGAGCCCTGCCGGCTCGCACGGGATCAGAGTCCGACGTCGGACGCCTGGAGGAAGCCGCTGTCGATGAGCAGCTTCTGGACGTCGTCCTTCACGACCACCTGCGGGTCGAGGAGGTACGCCGGGACGACCTTCTCGCCGTTGTCGTAGGTCTCGGTGTCGTTGACCTCGACCTCCTGACCGCCGTTGATCTGCTGGATCATCTGGAACACGCGGTCGCCGAGCTCGCGGGTGTCCTTCCAGACGGTCATCGACTGCTCGCCGTCGAGGATCGCCTTGACGTTGGCCTTGTCGGCGTCCTGACCGGTGATGACAGGCCAGCCCTCGCCGGCCTTGTAGCCGGCCGACTTCAGCGACTGCTCGATGCCGAGCGCGAGGCTGTCGTTGGGCGAGAGGACGACGTCGACCTTCTGGCCGCCGCTGTAGAACGACGACAGGCGGTTGTCCATCTCGGCCTGTGCGTCATCGGAGCCCCAGCCGAGGATTCCGATCGACTTCCAGCCGTCCTCCCCCTCGGGGATCTTGCCGGAGGGGACCACGAGCTGTCCGCTCTTCACGTAGGGCTCGAGCACGTCCCAGGCGCCGTGGAAGAAGAAGCCCGCGTTGTTGTCGTCGGGGCTGCCCGCGAAGGGCTCGAAGTTGTACGGGCCCTTGCCGTCCTTGAGCCCGAGCTGCTCCTCGATGTACTGGCCCTGGAGCTGGCCGACCTTGTAGTTGTCGAAGGTCGCGTAGTAGTCGACGTTCGGCGAGCCGTTGATCAGGCGGTCGTAGGCGATGACCGTGACGTCCTGCTTCTTCGCCTCGTCGAGCACCGGGCCGAGGGTCTCCCCGTCGATCGCCGCGATCACGAGGATCTTGGCGCCGCTGGCGACCTGGTTCTGGATCTGCGAGATCTGCTGCTCGGTCTTGTTGTCGGCGTACTGCAGGTCGACGGTGCAGCCGGCATCCTGCAGCTTCTTCTGCAGGCCCTCTCCGTCGTTGATCCAGCGCTCGAGGCTCCGCGTGGGCATCGAGATCCCGACGTTGCAGTCCGCGCCGGCGGAATCGGTGCTGCCCGATCCGCCTCCGGAACTGCAGGCGGCGAGAGTCGCGGCGAGGCCTCCCACGACCGCGAGCGCCAGCAGCTTCTTGGTGAAGGACACTTCATTACCTCCTCGTAATGGCCGACCTCGACGTGAGGCCGGGCTTGTCGGAGGACAGTCTTACGCGAGTTTGTTCTTCGGCGCAACATTGGATTTTCCGCTTTTCGCCGCTTTGACATCGGCGTATTGGCGGGTTTATGTTCTGGCTCGTAACTTTTGGCACCCACCAATGACGCTGCAAGGAGCCTCGGATGTCCCTCACCCCCACCCGCGACGACAAGTTCTCGTTCGGACTCTGGACCGTCGGCTACAACGGCGCCGACCCGTTCGGTGGCCCGACCCGCGCCCCGCTCGACGTCGTCCACGCCGTCGAGAAGCTCTCCGAGCTCGGCGCCTACGGGCTCACGTTCCACGACGACGACCTCTTCGCCTTCGGCTCGACGGACGCGGAGCGCGACACGCAGATCGGCCGCCTCAAGCAGGTCCTCGCCGACACCGGCGTGATCGTCCCGATGGTGACCACGAACCTGTTCTCGGCGCCCGTGTTCAAGGACGGTGGCTTCACCTCCAACGACCGCGCCGTGCGCCGCTTCGCCCTCCGCAAGGTGCTCCGCAACCTCGACCTCGCCGCCGAGCTCGGCGCGAAGACCTTCGTGATGTGGGGCGGCCGCGAGGGCGCCGAATACGACGCCGCGAAGGACATCCGCTCCGCCCTCGAGCGCTACCGCGAGGCCGTGAACCTGCTGGGCGACTACGTCACCGACAAGGGGTACGACATCCGCTTCGCCATCGAGCCGAAGCCGAACGAGCCCCGCGGCGACATCCTGCTCCCCACCGTGGGACACGCCCTGGCGTTCATCGAGACGCTCGAGCGACCCGAGCTGGTCGGCCTCAACCCCGAGGTCGGACACGAGCAGATGGCCGGCCTCAACTTCGCCGCGGGCATCGCCCAGGCGCTCTACCAGGGCAAGCTCTTCCACATCGACCTCAACGGCCAGCGCGGCATCAAGTACGACCAGGACCTGGTGTTCGGGCACGGCGACCTGCAGAACGCGTTCGCGCTCGTCGACCTGCTGGAGAACGGCGGACCGAACGGCGGACCCGCCTACGACGGCCCGCGTCACTTCGACTACAAGCCCTCCCGCACCGAGGACGAGACCGGCGTGTGGGACTCCGCCGCGGCGAACATGCGGATGTACCTGCTGCTGAAGGAGCGCGCAGCCGCGTTCCGCGCCGACCCGGAGGTGCAGGAGGCGCTCGAGGCCTCGCGCGTGCTCGAGCTGGCTCAGCCCACGCTCGGCGAGGGCGAGAGCTACGACGACCTCCTCGCCGACCGCAGCGCCTACGAGGACTTCGACGCCGACGCGTACTTCAACGGCCGCGGCTTCGGCTTCGTGCGTCTGCAGCAGCTCGCCGCCGAGCACCTGCTCGGAGCACGCTGACGCTCTAGTCTGATCCTGTCCGTACCTGGTCGAAGGAGACCGCACATGCCCCTCGTCGCCGGCGTCGACTCGTCGACCCAGAGCTGCAAGGTCGTCGTCCGCGACGCCGAGTCGGGTGAGCTCGTCCGCTCAGGCCGAGCCGCGCATCCGGCGGGGACCGAGGTCGACCCTCAGCACTGGTGGGACGCGCTCCGCGCGGCGCTCGACGACGCCGGGGGCCTCGCCGACGTGGCCGCGATCTCCGTCGCGGGCCAGCAGCACGGGATGGTGGTGCTGGATGCGGACGGCCGGGTCATCCGGCCCGCCCTGCTCTGGAACGACACCCGGTCGGCGGCCGCCGCCTCCGCCCTCATCGACGAGTTCGGGGCGGAGGCGCTGGCGAGCCGCACCGGGTCGGTGCCGGTCGCCTCGTTCACCGCGACCAAGCTGCGCTGGCTGCGCGACGCCGAGCCGTCCGCGGCCGAGCGCGTGGCGGCCGTCGCGCTGCCGCACGACTGGCTCACCTGGCGCCTGCGCGGGTTCGGACCGACGGGCGAGAGCCCGCTCGGTCCGGTGCTCGAGGAGCTGGTCACCGACCGGTCGGATGCGTCGGGCACGTCGTACTGGAACCCGGCGACGGGCGACTACGACCGGGAGCTGCTCCTGGCCGCGCTCGGCCACGACGCCGTGCTGCCGCGGGTGCTCGGCCCGCTGGAGTCGGCGGGGACGACAGCGGCGGCGCCTTCCGACGGGGTGCCGGCCGGCATCGTGGTCGGACCCGGTGCCGGCGACAACGCCGGGGCGGCACGAGGGCTCGGCGCCGGCCCGGGCGACGCGATCATCTCGATCGGCACGTCCGGCACGGTGTTCGCGGTGACGCCCGCGCCCTCTGCGGACGGGACGGGCGCGGTCGCCGGGTTCGCCGACGCCTCCGGTGTCTACCTCCCGCTGATCGCGACGCTGAACGCGGCACGCATCCTCGACTCGATCGCGGCGCTGCTCGGCGTCGACCACGCGGAGCTCGGCGACCTGGCCCTCACGGCGCCCGCCGGCGCCGACGGGCTCGTGCTGCAGCCGTACTTCGAGGGCGAACGCACCCCAAACCTGCCGGACGCGACGGCGACGCTGTTCGGCATGACGATCGCCTCGACCACACGGCCCGGACTCGCCCGCGCCGCCATCGAGGGGATGCTGTGCGGACTCGCCGACGGGCTCGACGCCCTCCGCGCGGTGGGGGTGCGGCCTGCGCGGGCGCTCCTCATCGGCGGCGCGGCGCTGAACCCCGCCGTGCAGCGGATCGCGGCGGAGGTGTTCGACGTGCCGATCGCGGTGCCCACCCCGGGCGAGTACGTCGCCGACGGCGCGGCCCTGCAGGCTGCCGCCGTGCTGGCGGGCGCGTGGCCGACCTGGCCGCTCGCCCTCGAGACCGAGCTCGCCCCCGCCACCGTCCCCCTCATCCGCTCCCAGTACGCCGCCCGCCGCCCCGCCTGACCCGCCCGCACCCGCACTCCTGCCCCTCCCCTCCTCCTCCGCCTCTGGGCTAACTCCGGACTTTCGGCCCGACACGCCGCCAAAAGTCCGGAGTTGGCTCGCATCCGGCTGAAAGTCCGGAGTTAGCCCAGCGGTGGGCAGGGCGCGGGCGGGGGCGGGGCGGAGGGGGAACAGTCCGGAGCGGGGAGTTCGCCGGATGCTGACATCGGGGTCGGCGGGCGGGGTTAGCCTGGGCGCGTGACGCAGGCACCCGAGATCACGACCGTCGGAGGGCTCCGCGCCTCCGGCCACGTCCAGAAGCCCCTCCGCGCGGAGATCCGCGACAACCTCCTGGCCAAGCTGAGGAACGGGGAGGACCCGTGGCCCGGCCTCCACGGCCTGGAGGACACCGTCATCCCCCAGCTCGAGCGGGCCCTCCTCGCCGGGCACGACGTGGTGCTGCTCGGCGAGCGCGGCCAGGGCAAGACCCGGCTGCTGCGCACCATGGTGGGCCTGCTCGACGAGTGGACCCCGGTGATCGACGGATCCGAGCTCGGCGAGCATCCGTACGAGCCCATCACCCACGCCTCCCAGCTGCGAGCGCTCGAGCTCGGCGACCGTCTGCCCGTCACCTGGCGTCACCGCGACGAGCGCTACGCCGAGAAGCTCGCCACCCCCGACACGAGCGTGGCCGACCTCATCGGCGACGTCGATCCCATGAAGGTGGCCGAGGGCCGCAGCCTCGGCGACCCCGACACCATCCACTTCGGCCTCATCCCGCGCAGCCACCGCGGCATCGTCGCGATCAACGAGCTGCCCGACCTGGCCGAGCGCATCCAGGTGGCGATGCTCAACGTGATGGAGGAGCGCGACATCCAGATCCGCGGCTACGTGCTGCGGCTGCCGCTCGACGTGCTCGTGATGGCGAGCGCCAACCCCGAGGACTACACCAACCGCGGGCGGATCATCACCCCGCTGAAGGATCGCTTCGGCGCCGAGATCCGCACCCACTACCCGCTCGAGCTCGACGCTGAGATCGCGGTCATCCGCCAGGAGGCCGATCTGGTCGCCGAGGTGCCGGATGCGCTCATCGAGATCCTCGCCCGGTTCACCCGGAACCTGCGCGAGTCGTCCTCGGTCGACCAGCGCAGCGGCGTGAGCGCGCGCTTCGCCATCGCCGGGGCGGAGACGATCGCGGCCTCCGCCCTCCACCGTGCCGCGGTGCAGGGCGAGTCGGATGCGGTGGCCCGCGTCGTCGACCTCGAGACGGCCGTCGAGGTGCTGCGCGGCAAGATCGAGTTCGAGGCGGGCGAGGAGGGCCGCGAGACGGAAGTGCTCACCCACCTGCTGCGGACCGCCACCGCCGAGACGGTGCGTCACCACTTCCGCGGGCTCGACTTCGGCCCGCTCGTCGACGCGATCGAGGCCGGGGCGATGATCACGACCGGCGAGCGGGTGGCCGCCCGCGACGTGCTGTCGGGGCTGCCCGCGCTCGGCGAGTCCGACCTCTACGACCGGATCTGCGAGCGCCTGTCCGCCACCTCCGACGGCGAGCGCGCCTGCGCCGTCGAGCTCGCCCTCGAGGGCCTCTACCTCGCCCGCCGGGTGGGCAAGGACACCGACGGCATCGAGACGGTCTATGGCTAGGCAGAAGGACCGCACGCGGTTCCGCCGCTACGAGGGCGGCGATCCGCTCGCGCCCCCGGTCGACCTCGCCGAGGCTCTCGACGCGATCGGCGCCGAGGTCATGGCGGGATCGTCGCCCGAGCGGGCGATGCGCGAGTTCCTCCGTCGAGGCGGCCGCGACCGGCGCGGGCTCGACGACCTCGCCCGACGCGTGGCGGAGAAGCGCCGCGAGCTGCTGCAGAAGCACGACCTGAGCGGCACGATGCAGCAGGTGAAGGAGCTCCTCGACCGCGCCGTGCTCGAGGAGCGCAACCAGCTCGTCCGCGACGTCGACCTCGACGACACCGACCGCGCGTTCTCGCAGATGCGCCTCGACAGCCTGCCGCCCTCCACCGCGGCGGCGGTGAGCGAGCTGCGCGACTACCAGTGGGCGTCCTCCCAGGCCAGGCAGGACTACGAGGAGATCAAGGACCTCCTCGGCCGCGAGATGCTCGACCAGCGCTTCGCCGGCATGAAGCAGGCCCTCGAGAACGCGACCGACGAGGACCGCGCCGCGATCGACGCCATGCTCTCCGACCTCAACGACCTGCTCGAGAAGCACCAGCGCGGCGACGACACCCCCGAGGACTTCGACCGCTTCATGGCGGAGCACGGGCAGTACTTCCCGGAGGACCCGAAGGACGTCGACGAGCTGCTCGACGCGCTCGCCGCCCGGGCCGCCGCCGGCCAGCGGATGCTCAACTCGATGTCGGCCGAGCAGCGCGCCGAGCTCGCCCAGCTCTCGGCCCAGGCGTTCGGCTCCCCGCAGCTGATGCAGTCGCTCGACAGGCTCGACTCGAACCTCCGCTCCCTCCGCCCCGGTGAGGACTGGTCGGGATCGGAGGGCTTCTCCGGCGACGAGGGCCTGGGGCTCGGCGACGGCACGGGCGCCCTGCAGGACCTGGCCGACCTCGATGCCCTCGCCGAGCAGCTCGCGCAGTCGCACGACGCCTCCCGCCTCGACGACGTCGACCTCGACGCGGTCGCGCGCCAGCTCGGCGATGACGCCGCCGTCGACGCCCGCACCCTGCGCAACCTCGAGCGGGCGCTGCGCGAGAACGGCACCCTCCGCCGTGATGCCGACGGCGCGCTGAAGCTCAGTCCGCGGGCGATGCGCCAGCTCGGCCGCTCGATCCTGCGCGACGTCGCGACCCGCATGTCGGGCCGCCAGGGCCAGCGCGACACCCGCAACGCCGGGGCGTCGGGCGAGCTCTCGGGCGCGACCCGCGCGTGGGAGTTCGGCGACACCCAGCCGTGGGACATCCCCCGCACCGTGCTCAACGGGGTCCGCCGTCGGCTGGGTACCGGCGGGGCGGATGCGTCGGGACGCCTCATCGCGATCGACGACATCGACGTCGCGGAGACCGAGGCGCGCACGCAGGCGGCGGTGGCGC
The DNA here is from genome assembly GCF_014640535.1 of Cnuibacter physcomitrellae. Classification (NCBI taxonomy): domain Bacteria; kingdom Bacillati; phylum Actinomycetota; class Actinomycetes; order Micrococcales; family Microbacteriaceae; genus Cnuibacter; species Cnuibacter physcomitrellae. The sequence goes on along the minus strand of NZ_BMHD01000001.1, from coordinate 3,190,045 downwards.
TCCTCGTCGACACCTCGTTCTCGATGGCGATGGACGGCCGCTGGGTGCCGATGAAGAGGACGGCGCTCGCGCTGCACACGCTCATCCGCTCGCGCTTCCGCGGCGACCACCTGCAGCTGATCGGCTTCGGCCGGCATGCCCAGGTGATGGACATCGAGGAGCTCACCGGCCTCGATGCGATGTGGGACAAGGGCACGAACCTCCACCACGCGCTGCTGCTGGCCAACCGGCACTTCCGCAAGCATCCGAACGCGCAGCCCGTGCTGCTCATCGTCACCGACGGCGAGCCCACCTCGCACCTCGAGCCCGACGGGTCGGTGTTCTTCGACTACCCGCCGCATCCGCTCACCATCGAGAAGGCGGTGCGCGAGCTCGACGCCTCGATGCGCCTCGGCGCGCAGACGACGATCTTCCGTCTCGGCTTCGATCCGGGCCTCACCCGCTTCGTCGACGCCATGGCCCGGCGGGTGGGCGGCCGCGTGGTCGCCCCCGAGCTCGACGACCTCGGCGCCGCCGTGGTCGGCTCCTACCTCGGCAGCCGCGGCCGCGGCGCCGGAGGCGGCGCCGGCGCCTCCTTCGACGAGTGGCCCGGCTCCCCCGGCCTCTGGACCGGCTGACCGCGCCGTCCGATCGCACCCTCGTCTGCCGGTGGCCGTCGAAAGGGACGCTGAGAGAGGACACGGCGCCGTCTACGCGACATCGCGGCTCTCAGCGTCCCTTTCGACGGCGACCGCAGCGGGTCAGGCGCCAGCGAAGGCCTGAAGGCGGGTAGTGAAGGCCGTCCACGACTCCAGCGTCGAGTCCTTCCGCTGCACGGCGAGGGGGAGCTCGACGGTGGAGTCGCCCGCGGCGGCGGTCACCGTCACGGTGAGGCCGTCGACCGCGGCGCTGCGGACGCCCGCCGGAGGAGCGACGGCGACGGGACTCATCTCCCCGGGCGCCCCCAGCCACAGCACGAGACCGTCCTCGCCGGCAGAGGCGACGACGTCGGTCGCCGCGCCCGGCTCCCAACGAGCGTCGGCCGACGAGACGAACCGCTCCGCGGCGAGGTCGAGCGCGAGCGTGCGCGACACCAGCACGACCGCGGCGTCGGGCCGAAGCCGCTGCACCGAGGCCACCCGCCGCTGACCCCCGGACCGGCGGCCGAGCCGGAACACCAGCACGACGACCACGAGCACCGCGATGACCGCGGTGACGCCGGGCACCAGCGCGCCGTCGCCGAAGATCGCTCCCTGCATCAGCCTGCGTAACCGGGGGCGGCGGGGAGCCCGAAGAACTCCTCCAGGGTCTCGACGCCCGTCGCGTGCATCTCGGTCGCCAAGGGCACGCCGACGTACCGGAAGTGCCACGGCTCGTACTCGTAGCCCGTCACCTGGGTCTTGTCGGCCGGGTAGCGGAGGATCCAGCCGAATCGCCAGCCGTTCTGCGCCAGCCACTGCCCCGCCGCGGTGTTCGCGAAGCAGAGCCCGTCCGTCGAGCAGCCGCTCACGGTGTCGAGGATGTCCATGGCGAGGCCGGTCTGGTGCTCACTGAAGCCGGGTCGGGCGGAGGTGAGGTCGGCGCCCGCGACGCCGAGCTGGTCGACGTAGTACTGGTAGGCGCGCACCTGCACGCTGTAGGAGCGGTAGCCGCTCTGGGCCACGAGCTGCACACCGATCTCGCCGAGGGCCGCCTGGAACATCTGCTCGAGCGAGGCCGCCGCCTCGGCGCGCATCTGATAGCCGTTCGGGTTCGGCATGTCCGCCGGGAGGTCGACGAGGTCCGGGGGGACGAAGTCGGCGCCGTCCTGGATGGGGCGCAGCTTGTTGACCACGACCCAGGTGCTCAGCGGGTCGTCGAGCGACTGCGCCGTGCGGTCGAACGCGGGCGGCGCCGGCGGCTCGGTCAGCTCGGGCGTCGGGGTCGGGGTGGGCGTGGGCGTGGGCTCCGGCATGGTGCTCGCCTCCGGGGTGGGGGATGCGGATGCGGTGGCGGAGGACGCGAGATCGGAGGCGACGGGGGCGGCTCCTCCTCCGATCACACCGGTGACGAGGAGGACGGTGACCACGACGCCCGCCAGGACGCCGAGGGATCCGACCGCGGCGAGAGCGGCGACGAGACGACGACGGCGGTACATCCGCCTCCGCTCCCGTTCCCTCGCCCTCGACACCCGGCCATGCTACCGGTGCCGCATCCGAGCCCCTCTCCGGCCCCTCCAAGCCGGGACTCAGCGCGCGTTCGGGCCGGTCAGATGGGGAGTTCTCCCCATGCCGCGGTTTTGGTCCGAAAAACCGAATCATGTTTGAATTACCCCCAGATGCGGGGATCCGTCACCCGAAGGCGCCCCCTGTAGCAGCAGCCCTCCGCCACCCGGGGAGGGCTCTGTGCGTTGACGCTTGCCCACGAGACGAGACGACTCCACCCGACGATTGGGAGACCCGTGAGGCTGTTCGAGACCATCCGCCACCACAAGGCGGCGACCGCGACCGTGGCGACGACCGCCGCCGTCGCGATCGGGGTCACGACGATGGCGTTCGTCTACCAGGGCGTCACCACGGCCGACGTCGAGCTGAACGACGGCGGCGTCTGGGTGACGAAGCCCTCGGCGCTCCTCGTGGGCCACCTCAACGCGCAGGCGCAGGTGCTCGACGGCGGCACGAAGATGGGGTCGAGCTCGTTCGACATCCTCCAGTCGGGCGACACGGTCCTGAGCGTGGACACCGCGACCGCCACGCTGACGACCATCGACCCGGTCACCGTGACCCTGGGCAACCCCGTCACCCTGCCGGCGAGCGCGACCGTCAGCCTCGGCGACCAGACCGTCGCCGTCGTGGAGGGCGAGTCCGGACTGCTGTGGGCGATGCCCGCGTCGCAGGCGCCGAACTTCCTCGCCGATCCCGACAACCCCACCTACTCCCTCGGCTCGGGCGGCACCGCGACGGTGGGGGTCGACGGTGTGGTCCACGGTCTCGACCGCAGCACCGGGCAGCTCGTCGACATCCCGACGCTCGACAACGGCCAGCCCGGCGACCCCGTCACGCACGCTCTGCCCGCGATCCCGGAGAACGCGCAGCTCACGCTGACCGCGGTGGGGTCCAAGGGCGTGCTGTTCGACAGCGCCACCGGGACCGTGGTGACCGACTCGGGGTCCACGATCGAGGTCCCGGATGCTCAGGGCGGCGTGGTGCAGAAGCCCGGCCCGGACTCCGACGTGGTGCTCATCGCGACCGGGACGTCCCTCATCGAGCAGCCCCTGGGCGGGGGCGACCCCGTCGTCGTCGACGCGGGCAAGCCCGGCACCGCCACCGCTCCGGTGAGCCTGGGCGGCTGCGCCTACGCCGCATGGGCCGGGTCGGGGGCGTACGTCCGCGACTGCGCGGGCGAGGAGAACGACGTCGCGCAGCAGATCGAGGGGATCTCCGCGAACGCGCAGCTCACCTTCCGCGTCAATCGCAACGTCGTCGTGCTGAACGACCTCTCCACCGGCACCGTGTGGCTGGTCGATCAGGACATGAAGAAGGTCGACAACTGGGACGACATCGCGCCGCCGCCGGATGAGACGCAGACCAACGAGGAGGACGACTCCACCCAGGAGGAGCTGCAGGTCCTCCTGCCCGAGCGCAGCGAGCAGAACAACCCGCCTGTGGCGCAGGACGACCAGTTCGGGGTGCGCCCGGGTCGGACCGTGATCCTCCCGGTGATCGACAACGACTCCGACCCGGACGGCGACCTGCTCACCGCGACCGTCGACGGCGGCGGCGACCTGGCCATCGGCCGGGTGGAGCGGATCCTCAACGGCGCGGCCCTCCAGATCGTGGTGAAGGATGACGCATCGGGGAACGCCACCTTCACCTACACGGTCGACGACGGCCGCGGCGGCACCGACTCCGCGACGGTCACCCTGTCGGCGAAGGCGCCGGGCGAGAACGACGCGCCCAGCCAGAAGCGCGTGCCGACCGTCCTCGCCGAGCTGGGCGCGACGGTCACCTACAACGCGCTGCCCGACTGGATCGACCCCGACGGCGACGACCTGTTCGTGCGCTCCGCGGTCGCTCAGGGCGCCAACCAGGTGCAGTTCACCCCCGACGGGAAGATCACCTTCACCAGCCTCGACCCGGACCCGGGCCGCAAGGACATCACGGTCACCGTCTCCGACGGGAAGGCCGACACCGAGGGCACCATCCACGTGGAGGTCCGCGACGCCGGGAGCCTGGGCCCGGTCACGAACAACGACCTGGTGGTCGCCAAGGCGGGCGAGCCCGTGACGGTCTCGCCCCTGCAGAACGACTCCAGCCCGAGCGGCGCACCGCTCCGCCTGGCCAAGGTGAACGAGGTGCCGGGCGCCACCATCCTCCCGGACTACACCACCGGCACCTTCTCGTTCACGGCGCCCGCCGCCGGCCAGTACTACACGGAGTACCTCGTCACGAACGGGCCGAAGTCGGCCTCGGGCCTGATCCGCATCGTGGTCGAGCCCGCCGACGACACCGACGAGCCGCCGGTGGCCGTGCAGGACCGCGCCCTCCTCCCGGTCGGCCGCTCCACGCTCGTGAACGTCCTCGCCAACGACACCGATCCCAACGGGAAGATCCTCGGCGTGCAGTCCGTGAACGTGCCGGAGGACTCCGGCATCTCGGTCGAGGTCCTCGAGCACGAGACGCTCCGGGTCACCGACACCGCGGGCAGGGGCACGCCGGTGACGTTCACGTACACCGTCACCAACGGCACGAAGTCGGCGGTCGGCGAGGTGTTCGTGCTGCCGATCGCACCCCCGGACCGGCTGCGACCGCCGGTCGCGACCGACGATGAGGTCACGGTGCGCGCCGGCGACGTCACGACGATCAGCGTCCTGTCCAACGACTACCACCCGGACGGCGACACGATCTCGCTCTCGCCGACGCTCGTGGAGCCGCTGATCGACCCGGCCGACGGCGACCTGTTCGTCGACCAGGACACCCTCCGCTTCAAGGCGGGTCCGAACCCGAAGACCGTCTACGCCACCTACGAGGTCGTCGACAGCCAGGGCCAGAAGGACGCCGGGTACGTCACCATCCACATCCTCGCCGCCGACGGGCAGAACTCTCCCCCGCGGCCGCAGGACGTGACCGTCCGTGCGCTGCAGGGCACGACCGTCCGCATCCCGATCCCGCTGAACGGCATCGACCCCGACGGCGACTCGGTCACCCTGGTGGGCCAGGACGCGGCACCCGCCAAGGGCCGGATCACCGAGGTCGGCGAGGCCTGGCTGGTGTACGAGGCGTACCCGGATGCGGTGGGCACCGACACCTTCACCTACAAGGTCCGCGACCACCTCGGCGCCACCGCCACTGCCTCGGTCCTCGTCGGCATCATCCCCTCGGGGAGCGCGAACCAGCGCCCGTACGCGCAGAAGGACACCGTCTCGGTGCGTCCCGGACGCACGGTCGCGGTCGACGTGATGGCCAACGACTCGGACCCCGACGGCGACCCGATCGCCATCCGCGAGAACGGGCTCGGGGCGCCCGACGGGGTCACCGCGTCGGTCGCCGGAGGCCGTGTGCTCGTCCAGGCTCCGCAGGAGCCGGGCGACTACCCGATCACCTACACGATCGTGGACCAGTACGGCGCCACGGCGGTGGGGAACCTCGTCGTGACCGTCAGCCCGGATGCGACGCTCCTCAGCCCGATCGCCCGCGACGACACGGTCCCGATCGCCGACATGGTCGACCGCACGTTCGTCGACGTCAACGTCCGCGAGAACGACGACGACCCGGACGGCACCATCGAGGCCCTCCAGGTGGGCTCGGCCGACCCGTCGGCCACCCCGCAGCCCGACGGCCTGCTGCGGATCGACCTGCTGCCCACCGCGCAGATCGTCACCTACACGATCACGGACCAGGACGGGTTGACCGCCTCGGCGTTCGTCTTCGTGCCCGGCCTCGACTCGCTCCCCCCGACCCTCAAGCCCGGGATCGAGCCGATCGAGGTGAACAGCGGCGAGAACATCCAGCTGAACCTCGCCGACTACGTGCTCGTGGCGGAGGGCAAGACCCCGCGGATCACGCAGACCGACCGGGTCTCGGCCTCGCACAACGACGGCTCGGCCCTGGTGGCCGGCGACGCGACGCTCTCCTACACGTCCGCCGCGGGCTACTACGGCCCGGATGCGATCAGCTTCGAGGTCACCGACGGCACCGGTCCGGATGACCCCCAGGGCAAGAAGGCCGTGCTCGTGCTGCCGATCTCGGTGGTGTCGACGACCAACATCTCGCCGACCTTCCTCGGCACCACGATCGACGTGGCGCCGGGTGAGGACGCTTCCGCGCCCTTCAACCTGCGGACCATCTCCCGCGACCCCGATGAGGGCGACCTCGAGAAGCTGCAGTACTCGGTGCAGGGCCAGCTGCCCCAGGGCATCTCGGTCGACATCGACGGCCAGAACCTCACGGCCCGCGCGGCGGGGAACGCCGCCCAGGGGCCGAACCAGGTGACCATCCAGGTCACCGACGGCACGAGCCAGCCGACGACCGGCACCCTCACCGTGAACGTGCTGACCTCGACGCGCCCGCTGCCCTCGGCGACGGACGACGTCGTCCCGCAGACCAACCAGGGCCAGACGGTGAACGTCGACGTGCTCGCCAACGACTTCAACCCGTATCCGGAGAACCCCCTCACGATCATCTCGAGCACGGTCGAGACGGGGAACGGGAGCTCGAGCGTGAACGGCTCGCAGGTCGCGGTGACACCGGCGGCCGACTTCGTGGGGACGATGGTGGTGCGCTACCGGATCCAGGACACGACGGGCGATCCGAACCGGCAGGCCGACGGCCGCATCCGGCTCACGGTGCAGGGCCGCCCGGACACGATCGGGACCCCCGGGGTGACGAGCATCCAGGACCAGACCGTGGTGCTGTCGTGGACTCCGCCGATCAACAACGGCGCGGAGATCCAGTACTACACGGTCTCGTCGAACCAGGGCTTCAGCCAGCAGTGCGCCTCGACGACGTGCACGCTCTCGGGCCTGACGAACAACGTCGAGTACACGTTCACGGTCACGGCCACGAACTCCGTGGGCACGAGCGACCCGTCGCCGGCGTCGGCGCCCGCGCGTCCTGATGCGAAGCCGGACCAGCCTCAGCCGCCGACCCTGACGTTCGGCGACAAGGCCGTGACGGTGAACTGGGTGACGCCGCCCACGCACGGGTCCCCGGTGGAGTCGTACAACCTCGAGATCTCGCCCGCCCCGGCGCGTGGCGCCATCTCGAAGACCGGCGTCACCGGCAACTCCGTGGTGTGGGAGGGACTCGAGAACGGCACCGCGTACCAGGTGCGCGTGCAGGCCGTGAACCGGGCGCCGGACCCGTCCGACTGGTCGGGCTGGTCCACCGCGGAGATCCCGGCCGGGAAGCCCGGCGTGCCGGGCACCCCGTCGGTGTCGCGTGCGGACTCCGTCGGCTCGCAGGTGCAGATGACCGTGTCGTGGGGCGCCGCCGACGCCAACGGCGACGCGGTGAAGTCGTACGACCTGAACGTGTATCAGGGCGGTTCGCTCGTCAACACGGTCACCACGACCGCCACCACCCAGAACGTCTCGGTGGCCACGTCGGAGACGGACTACACGTTCTCCGTCACGGCGACCAACAAGGCGGGCACCTCGGATCCGTCGGCGCAGTCCGCGCCGCGTCGAGCCTTCACGCCGCCCGAGGCCCCGCGGCTCACGAACGCCTCCGAGGGCGACGGCCAGATCACGAACATCACCTACACGCCGGGCTCCCTGAACGGCGCCCGCTCCAACGAGGTCACCTACCAGTACCGCCTCAACGGGGGCGGCTGGAACAACCTCGGGGCCTCCGGATCGAGCGTCCCGGCCCCGAACAACGGGACCTACTCGATCGACCTCAGAGCGGTGACGAGCGCCGACGGCTCGACCTACGGCAGCGGCGCGAGCAACGCGATCGGCAACCTCCGTCCCTACGGACCTCCCGGAGCCCCGTCGGTCTCGGGAAACGGCGGGGCACAGTCGGTCAGCTTCAGCTGGACGGCGCCGGGACCGAACGGTCGCGACATCGTGGGCTCCCGCTACCGGATCAACGGCGGCGGCTGGAATGCCGCGGGCCCGAACGGCAACGTGAGCGCGGGCAACGACTACGACCAGTCGTTCACCATCGACGTGCAGGTGCAGGACAGCAACGGCACCTGGAGCGATACCCGATCGGCGAGCGCCAGCACCGATCCGCGGCCGCAGCCGAAGGTGTACATCTCCCGCGGCGGCTCCTGCAGCTCGCAGAGCCCTCCCCCGACCGGATCGAGCGGCGTCAAGAACTGCTACATGATCCGGGTCACGACCGAGGGCTGGACCGGAGGCGGCAACGTCACCTGCTCGTGGGCCTCGTCGGCGGGCGGCTACACGGAGTCGGTCCCGAAGAACGGCAGCAAGCAGACGCTGTGGTGGTCCGAGGACACCCCGGGGACGCAGTACTCGCTCGAGCACCACGCCGGGAACATCCAGTGCGACGGGGTTCAGGCGCAAGCGAGACGCTGAGCGCCGCCTCAGACCATGATCGAGACCAGAGCATGACCCAGACCAGGGGGAACGGAAGCAGATGACGATGACACCGGAGCAGGCGACCTGGTTCGCCGGCACCTTCGACCGCCTCGTGCAGAACGTCGGGCAGGCCGTGCTAGGAAAGCAGGAGGTGATCCGGCTCACGCTCATGGCGCTGATCGCCGAGGGGCACATCCTCCTGGAGGATGCACCGGGCACGGGCAAGACCAGCCTCGCCAAGGCCCTCGCCGCGACCGTGCAGGGCACGCATCAGCGCATCCAGTTCACGCCCGACCTGCTGCCCTCCGACGTCACGGGTGTGACGATCTACGACCAGAAGACCGGCGCGTTCGAGTTCCACCGCGGCCCGATCTTCGCCTCGATCGTCCTCGCCGACGAGATCAACCGCGCCTCGCCGAAGACCCAGTCGGCCCTGCTGGAGGTGATGGAGGAGTCGCGCATCACCGTGGACGGCGTCGTGCACGAGGTGGGCCGCCCGTTCCTCGTCATCGCCACGCAGAACCCCATCGAGCAGGCGGGGACCTACCGCCTCCCCGAGGCGCAGCTCGACCGCTTCCTCATCAAGACCTCGATCGGCTACCCGGACATCGCCAGCGTCGAGCAGATCCTCGCCGGGTCCGCGGTGCGGAACCCGTCGGCGACCCTCTCCGCGGCGATCACCACCCAGGCGGTCGCCGACATGGCCGACCTCGCCTCCACGGTCCACGTGGACAGCGCCGTCCTGCGGTACGCGGCGCAGCTCGCCGAGGAGACCCGGAACGCGCCCGAGGTGCGCCTCGGCGTCTCCGTCCGCGGCTCGATGGCGATCATCCGCGCGGCGAAGGTGTGGGCAGCCGCGCAGGGCCGGCCTTTCGTGCTCCCGGACGACATCAAGGACCTCGCCGCACCGGTGTGGCTCCACCGCTTCGTGCTCGATCCCGAGGCCGAGTTCTCGGGCACCACCGCCCCGCAGGTGCTCTCGCGCATCCTGGCCGACGTGGCCGCGCCGCAATCGAGGCAGCCCGTCGCATGACCTTCGTGCGCACCACCCTCGCCCGTGCCGGAGCGGGAGCCGCCAGGCTGCGTGACAGCCGGGCGGCACAGTGGTGCCTGGAGACGGCCCTCCCCCGCATCGTCGGGGTCTGGCGGAGGGTCTGGGGCGTCGCCGGCCCCATCCTGTCGATCCCCTCGGCCTTCGGCTGGGCGGTGCTCGCCGCCGCCGTCGTCGCCCTCGTCCTCGGCGCGGTGTTCGGCTGGCTCGAGCTGACCACCATCGGGTTCGTGGGCCTCGTGGTCCTGCTCGTGGCGGTCGGGTTCGTGGTGGGGCGGTCCTCGTTCCGCGTCGACCTCGATCTCGCCCTCACCCGCGTGGTGGTCGGCGAGCGCGCGGTCGGCCGCATCGCGGTGACCAACACGGGCGCCCGGTCGACCCTCCCCGCCCGGATCGAGCTGCCCGTCGGCGCATCGTTCGCGTCGTTCCACCTCCCCCGGCTCGAGCCGAACGGCCAGCACGACGATCTCTTCGGCATCCCCACCACCCGCCGGTCGATCATCACGGTGGGCCCCGTCCGGTCCGTGCGCGGCGACGCGCTCGGACTGCTCCGCCGCGAGGTGCGCTGGACGGATCCCCAGGAGCTGTTCGTGCATCCGCGCACCATCAGCATCGAGGGCTCCTCCTCGGGGTTCCTGCGGGATCTCGAGGGCATCGCGTCGAAGGACCTCGCCAACGACGACGTCTCCTTCCACGCCCTCCGCGAGTACGTGCCCGGCGACGACCGCCGGTACATCCACTGGAAGACATCGGCCCGCACGGGCACCCTCATGGTGCGCCAGTACGAGGAGACGCGGCGCTCGCACCTCGCCATCGCGCTCTCGACGTCGTCCTCCGACTACCTCGATCCCGAGGAGTTCGAGCTCGCCGTGTCGACCTGCGGGTCGCTCGGGCTGCAGGCGCTCCGCGAGGAGCGCGACCTCACCGTGCTCGTGCCCGGCCGTGCCCTGCACACGGAGACGGGGCGACGCCTGCTCGACGACCTGTCGGGGGTGGAGCTGACGTCCTCCCGCCAGTCGATCGTCCAGCTCGCGAAGGCGACGGGCAACGCGGTGCCGAACGCCTCGGTCGCCGTGCTCGTCTTCGGCGCCGACGTCACCGCCACGGAGCTGCAGACCGCATCCGTGCACCTGCCGCTCGGCGTGCGGACCATCGCCGTGAGCTGCGTGCCCGGCCAGACCGTCTCCCGTCGCCAGATCGGCGACCTCGTGCTGCTGTCCATCGGCGAGCTGGCCGAGCTGCCGCCCGCCCTGCGGAGGGTGAACGCCGCGTGAGCGACCCATCGAGACGAGCCGCCCGCAGGGCGGCGTCCCCGTCGTCCCGTCCCGCCTCGGCCGGCGGCCGACGCGCGGCGGCCGCGCCGGGGAGACAGCCCGGTGCGCGCCGCACAGGATGGCCCCTGGCGATCGACTGCCTGGCCATGGTCGCCCTGCTCATCGTGGCCGTGCTCGGCTTCGGCCCGGCCTTCGGGGGGACGGGGTGGATGGTCGCCGCCGGCGGCGGAATCCTGCTCGGCCTCGCGATCGCCCTGCTCTCGGTCGCGTTCCGCTGGAACGTCTTCTTCGTGGTGCTCGGCACGATCGTGGCCTACTTCGTCTTCGGCTCCGCTCTGGCCGTGCCGTCGCGGGCACTGCTCGGTGTGATCCCCACCGGGCAGAGCCTCCGCGACCTGGTGCTCGGGATCGTGTTCTCGTGGAAGGACGTGCTGACGCTGCAGGCGCCGGTCGGCGGGTTCCCCTCGACGCTCGTCGTACCGTTCCTGTCGACCCTCGTCGCCTCCGTGATGGCCATCACGTTCGCCGTGCGGTTCCGGCGCGCCGCGGCCTGGGCTCTGCTGCCCGCCACCGCGCTCCTCGTGACCGCGATCGTGTTCGGCACCAAGGAGACCGCCGCCCCGCTCGTCCAGGGGCTCGTCTTCGCCGGTGTCGCGCTCGGCTGGTGGGCCTGGCGCCGGTTCGAGAACCGCGCGGAGGCCGCGGCGGGCACCGCCGTCACCGACTCGACGAAGGACGCCGCCCGCCTGCGCTCCGTGCGGCTCGCCACCGGCGCGGGCCTCCTCGTCGTCGCGATGGGCGTCGGCCTCACCGCGGCCGCCGTCACCCCGATGTCGACCCGAGACGTGCTGCGCGACCAGATCGTCCCCCCGCTCGACCTGCACGACTACGCCAGCCCGCTCGTCGGGTTCCGCAAGTACGTGCGCGACGACAAGGACGTGACCCTGTTCACCGTCAAGGGTCTGCCCGACGGGGCCCGGGTCCGTCTCGCCACCCTCGATCAGTACGACGGCATCGTCTACAACGTCGCCGGCGACGGATCCAGCGGCTCGGGCACGTTCTCGCGCATCAGCGACACCATCCCCTCCTCCGGAGCGCAGGGCCAGAGCGCCTCGATCGACGTCACCGTCGACGACTACTCCGGGGTGTGGATCCCGGATGCGGGCTATCTCGACTCGTTCCAGTTCGAGGGCCCGCGAGCCCAGGACCTCGCCGAGTCGCTGCACTACAACAGCGTGACGGGTGTCGCCCTGACCACTCTCGGCCTGCAGTCCGGCGACTCCTACTCGTTCGACACCGTCATCCCTGCCAAGCCCAACGACGAGCAGCTCGAGAGAAAGGGCATCGACCAGCTCTCGCTGCCGAAGTCGAACGGCGTGCCCGACGAGGTGACGGCCCTCGCCATCCAGTTCGCGGGCGAGGCTCAGTCGCCGATCGCCGAGGTGCGCAACATCGAGACCTCCCTGAGCCAAGGCGGCTTCTTCAGCCATGGGCTCGAGGGCGAGGCCACATCGCGCGCCGGACACGGCGCCGAGCGCATCGCCTCCCTCGTCGGCGCCGACCAGATGATCGGCGACGACGAGCAGTACGCGGTCACGATGGCGCTCATGGTGCGCTCCCTCGGCATGCCCGCCCGCGTGGTGATGGGCTTCTACCCCAAGGAGTACGCGGGCCAGGACGCCGAGCAGCCGATCACCGGCGACGACGTGCACGCCTGGGTCGAGGTGCCGTTCCAGGGCGTCGGCTGGGTCGCCTTCGACCCGACGCCGCCGGAGGACCAGGTGCCCCTCGAGGAGGCGCCGAAGCCGAAGTCCGACCCCAAGGCGCAGGTGCTGCAGCCACCGCCCCCGCCGCAGGAGCCGGCGGAGCTCCCGCCGGACATCCGCACCGACGACACGGACCAGGATCCGATCGTCACGACCGACTGGACCTGGGTGCTCGTCCTGGGCATCGGCGGCGGCATCCTCGTGCTCGCCCTGCTGCTGCTGGCGCCGGTCGTGCTGATCGGACTGCTGAAGGCCAGACGGCGGAAGCAGCGCCGGTTCGCGCCTGTCCCCGCCGATCGGGTGAGCGGGGGCTGGGACGAGATCGTCGACCGCGCCGGCGACTTCGGCACACGCTCCCCGCGCGGCGTGACGCGCCGTGAGAACGCCCTCGTGCTGGAGTCCGCGTATCCGGCCGCGGGCATCGGCTCCGCGGCGCGATCCGCCGACTCGGCGGTGTTCGGCCCCGGCGACCCGACACCCGAGCAGGTGGACGCGTTCTGGTCCGAGGTCGACTCGATCGTCGCGTCCATGGCAGGCTCGAAGTCGGCATGGCAGCGCCTCCGCGCGCGACTGTCGCTCCGCTCGTTCCAGGAACGGGCCGCGGAGCGCAGGGCGCAGCGGGCGGCGCGGCGCACGGCGGCGCGGGCAGCGGGTCGCGGCGGCGCCTCGGAAGGGGGAGCGAGATGAGCGACACGTCGACGGTGGCGTGCCTGCAGTGCGGGTCGGCGGTGCCGAGGAACGCGCCGTTCTGCCTGGTCTGCGGAACCCCGGTCGCCTCGCGCACCCACGCGGCCGCGCTCGGCGCTCCGCCCGCGCCCGACACGAGCTGGCGCCCGGCGCCCGCAGAGGCGCCGATCCCCCGCTCGAGCGTGCTCCGTGCCGAGTACGGGTGGCGGGTGCTCGCGTGGCTCATGGACTACGCGATCACGGCGGTGATCGGTCTGGCGGTGACGATCCCCATCGTGTCGCTCGGCGCGATCCAGGTCCTGCCCTCGGGCTCGCTGCGCGTCAGCATCGGACCGCTCGGGACGCTCCTCATCCTGCTGGCCTGGTACGCGTATCCGATCGCGATGCTGTTCCTGCAGGCGTTCCGCGGGTTCTCGCTCGGGATGCTGACGTGCGGCATCCGCGTGGTCGACCTCGCCACCCTGCGCCGTCCGGGCATCGGGCGGATCCTCATCCGCGACCTCGTCGTCTTCGCCGGGCGGCTGGTGTTCGGCATCGGCGAGCTCGTCGTCTACCTGTCACCGCTCTGGGACTCCACCCGTCGGCTCCAGGGGTGGCATGACAAGGCGGCGAGGACGTGGCTCATCGACGTGCGGCGCGGGCCCAACCCGGTGACCGCGGACCCGTCGCGTCTCGTCGAGGACGAGTGGACGCCTCCTGGAGCCCCCGTTCCGGTGCCGGCGGGGAGCGGCGCGCCCGTGCCGCAGCATCCCTCGGCGCCGCCGACGATCGCCGTGCCCGAGCCCGCGTCGTTCGGGGCACCCGCTGCCCCCGCTTCCTTCGCGGCGCCCGCGGCACCCGCCGCCCCTGGCTCCTTCGCGGCACCCGCCGCGCCCGAGTCGGCGGGCTTCGCCCCACCGGCAGCACCTCAGTCTCCCCGATCCGAGCCGGCGCCCTTCGCGCCATCGGCTCCCGCGCAGCCCTCCGGCCCCGGGACTGCCGGGCCCGCCATCACCGGGCCCGCGCGGATCGGAGACCCGCAGCCCACGACACCGGTGCAGTTCGGGGCGTTCACTCCCCCGCCGCTCCCCACGGGCGACGCCGGCTCCTCCGGTCTCATCGACAGCATCCCGGGCTTCTCCGCACCTCGGCCTCCGGCCGGCCCCGAGACGCGGGACCCGGCGGCGGGATCCGGCGGCGATCTCGACAGCACGCGCCTGGCGGACTCCGCTCCCCTCGGACGTGCGGCGGTGGCGGCGTCGTTCACGCTCGACAGCGGCGAGGTCTTCCCCATCACCTCCGGGGGCGTCATCGGGCGCGACCCGGTGCCCGCATCCGGGGCGATGGCGATCCGCCTCCCCGGCGACGCCCTCTCCGTGTCGAAGACGCACCTCGAGTTCGGCCTCGACGGCGGCGCCGTGTGGGTGCTCGACCGCAACTCCACGAACGGATCGTCGATCGTCGACCCCCGCGGGTTCGAACGGGTGCTCACCTCCGGCCGGCGCGAGGTCGTCGGCGACGGCGACCGCGTGCGGATCGGCACGAGGAGCTTCACCGTGCGCTCGGGGCTGAGGTCGGCATGACCGGCGACCACAGGACGACGGTCGCGATCGAGACGCTGACCACGCGCTCGGGGTCGGCGACGCACACCGGTCTCCGCCGCCAGACCAACGAGGACTCGCTCCTCGACGCGTTCCCGGTCTTCCTCGTCGCCGACGGGATGGGCGGGCACGAGGCGGGCGAGGTCGCCAGCGCCCTCGCCGTGGAGGCCTTCGCCGCCATCGCGGGGGGCCGCTCGGCGAGCGTCGCCGATGTCCGCTCCGCGTTCACTCGCGCCGGGCGCGCCATCTCCAACCTCCGGTCGACGGGGACGCGACGTGCCGGGACGACGGTGTCGGGCGCCGCGGTGGTCGAGAACGAGGGCGAGGCGTACTGGCTGGTCTTCAACCTCGGCGACTCGCGCACCTACCGCGTGCACGGCAACGACGTCGAGCAGATCAGCGTCGACCACTCCGTGGTGCAGGAGCTCGTCGACGAGGGCGAGATCGACGCGGCGGCCGCGGCGTCGCATCCGGGGCGGAACGTCATCACCCGCGCACTCGGCGCCGGCGGCGACCATCGACCCGACTTCTGGCTGATGCCGATCGAGCCGGGTGACCGCATCCTCATCTGCAGCGACGGCGTCTCGGGCGAGCTCGATCCCGCCATGATCCGCCGTGTGCTGCTGGAGGAGGCGGAGCCGCAGGCCGCCGCCGTGCGGCTCGTGCACGAGGGGATGCTCCGGGGAGGCCGCGACAACCTCACCGCCGTCGTCGTCGACGTGGCGGATGCGCGCCGCGGCGCCGAGCGACCTGAGCACGACGACGAGGACACGGTGCCCCGACCGCCGGTGACCGCAGGAGGACGAGCGTGACCGCACCCGAGATCCGCTACCGCCCTGGGACGCTGCGCGCCGTCGTCTCACCCCTCGGCGTCGCCGTGCTGCCCGACACCATCGACGCCGTGCTCCTCGACCGCATCTGGCGCGACCTCGAGTCGGGCCTGGGCCTCGAAGCCGTGTTGGAGTCGCTCACCGGGGCGTTCGGCACGAGCCTGCGCCTGATCCCGCCGTTCGCGGTGATCGCCCTCGACGAGTCGGGCATGGATGCGCGGGTCGCCGTGCGCGGGGACCTCTCGATCGAGGCGGTCGAGGCCACGGGCAGCGAGCCCGTGACGGTGTCCGGCTCCGACGTCACCACGTGGAGCGAGCGGGTGCTTCGCTCCCCTCGGTCGCTCGAGGTGCGCTCGGCGCAGACCGCCGCTCCCGAGGAGCTCGGCATCGCCTCGGGCATCGTCCTCGCGAGCACCCTCACCCTCTCCTTCACACCCACCCCCGCATCCACTGCTCAGAACGCGCAGCACCCCCACGAGGACCGCGCGGAAGCTGAGCACTCGACGCCCACCGCCGCTCACCCCGCACCCTCGAGTGCTCAGAATGCGCAGCTTCCCCCCGCGGTGGGCTCAGAAAATGAGCACTCAGCACCCACCCTCGCGCTGCCCGTGACACCACCCGCACCCCCGAGTGCTCAAAATGCGCAGCTTCCCCCCGCGGATGGCGCGGAAAGTGAGCACTCAGCACCCACCCCCGCGCTGCCCGCGACACCACCTCTACCCTCGAGTGCTCAGAATGCGCAGCTTCCCCCCGCGGTGGGCGCAGAAAATGAGCACTCAGCACCCACCCCCGCGCTGCCCGCGACACCACCCGTACCCGCGACTGCTCAGAATGCGCAGCACCCCCGCGAGGACGGCGCGGAAAGTGAGCACTCGGAGCCGGAGGCGCACCCCGAGGAGACCATCAGCGCGCCCGAGGAGACCCTCGCGGCGGCGCCCGAGGGAGCGCCCACGGAGGCGCTCGAGCCCTCGAGTGCTCAGGATGTGCGGCGTCCCGACGAGGATGGCGCGGAAAGCGAGCAGTCGACGGGGGACGAGGCACAGGGCGGCGAGGTGCCCGAGGCGACGGTGGGCGAGCTGCCGGACGACGCCTACGACCACCTCTGGGGCGCGACGGTCGTGAAGTCGGTGGAGACGGCGGCGGTGCGCGAGGTGGAGGAGGACGACGAGTCGCCCGAGCCCGCTGCCGAGCCCGTCGTGGCGCCGGCGCCCGAGCCCGAGCCCGCCGCGCCTGCCCCGGCCCCGGAGCCGTCCGCATGGACCGCCCCGCCGGCCACCGGCCTCATCGACAGCGTCCCCGGCTTCGGCACCATCGGGACACCCGCACCCGCACCGTCTGCACCCGCACCGGCCGCACCCGCGGCACCGGAGCAGCGCCGCCCCCTCGCGGCGCCCCCGGCGTACACGGCGGAGCCCACGGCATCCGCCCCCGCGACGAGCCCCGCCGACGACCACGACGGCCTCACCGTCACCGTCTCGGAGCTCGAGGCCATGCGCCGCCTCTCCGCGGCGAGCGACGGCGCGGGCGCGGGCCAGGCGACGGCGGACTCCGGTGACGAGCCCGTCGCACTCGGCCGCATCGTGCTCTCGACCGGCGAGACCCACGTCCTCGACCGCCCGGTCATCATCGGCCGACGGCCTCGCGCCAACCGGGTCCAGGGCGACCGGATGCCGCTGCTCATCGCGGTCGACAGCCCGGAGCAGGACATCTCGCGGAACCACCTCGAGGTGCGTCTCGAGGGACGCCACGTGCTCGTCGCCGACATGCGGACCACCAACGGCTCGGTGCTGCACCGCGAGGGCACCCCGCCGCTGCGGCTGAGCCCCGACGAGGCGGTGCTCGTGCTCTCGGACGACCTCGTCGACCTCGGCGACGGCGTCACCGTGCGCTTCGAGGAGATCCCGTGAGCGCCCGGCGACCGCCGTCCGCCCCGCCCGAGATCCCCGGCTTCGAGTACCAGAGCCTGCTCGGGTCGGGCGGGTTCGCCGACGTGTTCCTCTACGACCAGCGGATGCCCCGGCGCCGGGTGGCCATCAAGGTCCTGCTCAAGGAGTCGCTCACCCAGGGCGCGCAGGAGAGCTTCGAGGCCGAGGCGAACCTCATGGCCCAGCTCTCGACGCATCCGTCGATCGTCACGATCTACCAGGCCGGCGTCGCCGACGACGGACGCCCGTACCTCGCCATGGAGTACTGCCCCAAGCCGAACCTCGGCGCGCGGTACCGCAAGGAGCGGATCAGCGTCGCCGAGGCCCTGCGCATCGGCGTGCAGGTGGCCGGCGCCGTCGAGACGTCGCACCGCGCCGGCATCCTCCACCGCGACATCAAGCCGGCGAACATCCTCGTCACCGAGTACAACCGACCGGCGCTGACCGACTTCGGCATCTCGGTCGCCCTCGTCGGCGACCCGGAGCGCGAATCGGTCGGCATGTCGATCCCCTGGTCTCCGCCCGAGGTGTTCGAGTCGTCGCCCTCGAGCGGCGTCGCGGCCGACGTGTACTCCCTCGGCGCCACCGTCTACACGCTCCTCGCCGGACGCTCCCCCTTCGAGGTGCCCGGCGGGTCGAACACCGGCCTCGACCTCATCACGCGGATCCAGTCGTCGCCGCTCTCGCGCATCGGCCGAGCCGACGTCCCCGACTCGCTGGAGGACGTGCTCGCCACCGCGATGGCCAAGCGGCCGGATGCGCGCTACGCCTCCGCGCTGGAGCTGGGACGCGCCCTGCAGAAGATCCAGCTCGAGCTGAGCCTGTCGGTCACACCCACCGACGTGCTCGACGAGTCCCTCCCCGCCGAGAGCGTCGAGGAGGAGGACGAGGGCAACACCCGGGTCCGCGGCATCGTCACCATCGACCCCACCGGGCCGGCGCCGACGGGCCCGGCGCGGTCCGACACGAGCACCGGCGCACGGCCCGCGCAGCCCCGCTGGGGCGAGTCGCTGCGCCCTGATCCCGTCCACGACACCGTGGCCTCGACGATCGCACGCCCCGGCTCACCCGCGCGGCCCCCGGCCGGCTCAGCGCCCTCCCGTCCGGCCACGCCCTCGGCGCCCTCCCCGTCGCCGGCCGGCGCCGCCCCCGGTCGCGCCCCGTTCGCCGCCCCCTCCGGCGCCGCGCCGGCGGGCATGCCCGTCCCGGCCGCCGATCGCGCGGACGCCTTCGGCATCGAGCAGACGATCCACCGTCCGCCCCAGGCACCGACGGACGACGAGGACACGAACCGGAAGCGCTCGCGCCTCCCGATCATCGTGGGGGCCTCGCTCGTGGCCGCCGCCGTGCTCGTCACCGGGATCGTCTTCGCGGTGAACGCGGGAACGGGCAGCCCGTCTGCGGTGGAGACCGACCCGGGTGTGGCCCCGATCGACGTCCTGCCCGCGCAGAGCGTGAAGCCGCCGACCGACCTCAAGGGCACCGTCACCGCCGAGGGCGTCGTCTTCACCTGGACCAACCCCGACCCGCAGTCGGGCGACCGGTATCAGTGGGGAGTCGTCACCCAGGGCGCCGAGACGACGCTGCAGCCCGCGGCCCAGCCCACGGCCACCGTGCCGCTGCCCGCCGCCGGAGGACGGGTCTGCATCGAGGTCGCCATCGTCCACACCGACGGACGCGGTTCCGAGCCCGTCACCGGATGCGCGCCATGAGCGAGCCGACCACCCAGGAGGAGGCGCGCCCGGGGTCGAGCGCCAGCGTCGAGTTCATCGGCGAGTGGTACCGCCTCGACCCGTCGAAGCCCTTCGAGATCGGGCGCGAGGCCGATCTCGACATCGACGACAACCAGTACCTGCACCGGCGGTTCCTGTCGATCCAGTTCGTCGACGGACTGTGGTGGCTGAGCAACGTCGGATCGCGCCTGTCGGCCTCGGTGTCGGACCCGTCGGGCACCATGCAGGCATGGCTCGCTCCCGGTGCCCGGCTCCCCATCGTCTTCGCGCTGACCACCATCGTGTTCACCGCGGGGCCGACCAGCTACGAGTTCACCATCCACACCGACGCGCCCGCCTTCGTCGACTCGGCTCCGCAGCGCAGCCCGAGCGGCGAGACCACGGTCGGCGCGGTGACGTTCACCCTCTCGCAGCGGCAGCTCATCCTCGCCCTCGCCGAGCCCATGCTGAAGCGGGAGGGGACGGCGACCAGCGAGATCCCCTCGTCGGCGAACGCCGCCAACCGCCTCGGCTGGGCGCTCAGCCGCTTCAACCGCAAGCTCGACAACGTCTGCGACAAGCTCAGCCGGGCCGGCGTCGACGGCCTCCGTGGGGGTGCCGGCGCGCTCGCCACCAACCGCCGTGCCCGTCTCGTCGAGTACGCCGTGCTCAGCCGCCTCGTCACGAAGGACGACCTGCCCCTCCTCGACCAGTCGGCCGACGAGGACTGACCCCGGCCCACCCCAGCACTGACGGAAGGCATCCCCCCGAGCCATGCGCATCAAGGCGACACTCACGCGACCCGGCGGCACCTCGACGAGCGTGCAGATCACCGCCGACGCCACCGCCACCGTGGCCGACGTCGCCGGCGCGCTCTACTCGGGCGATCCGGAAGGGCCGCAGACCGCCGCCCCCGCCGGGCTCACGCTGCGCATCCGGGGCCTCAGCGGCGAGCCGCGCACGCTCGATCCCACCTCCAACCTGCTGGATGCGGGGGTCCGGTCGGGGTCGTTCCTCGAGATCGCGCGTCACAGCGAGGGCTTCTCGGCGAACGCCGCCGGGCCTGCGGCCGCGGTGCTGCGGGTGCTGTCCGGCCCCGACGAGGGGGCCGAGTTCCCGCTGCCGTTCGGGTCGAGCATCATCGGCCGCGAGCGCGGCGTCGACGTCCGGCTCGGCGACGGCCTCGTCTCGAAGCGCCACGCGCGCGTGAACATCGGCGAGCACGTCGAGATCATCGACCTCGGCAGTGCGAACGGCCTGCTCATGGGCGGGGAGCAGGTCTCGCGCACGACGCTGACCAGCGCCAACGTCGTGGTCCTCGGCGACACCGCGCTCCGTGTCGTGCCGTTGCAGCGACTCGGGGGCAGCGCTCCCTCCACGCCGGTCATCGAGTTCAACCGGTCCCCGCGCGTCATCTCGCGCTATCCCGGGAAGCACTACCCGGCGCCCACCCCGCCCAAGAAGCCCCAGCCGCAGCCGTTCCCGGTGCTCGCGCTGATCGCGCCCCTCATCATGGGCGCGGTGCTCTTCGCCGTCACCCGGTCGCCGCTCAGCATCATCTTCGTGGCGCTGAGCCCGCTGCTCATGATCGGCACCTGGCTCGACCACGAGATCTCGAGCCGCCGGCAGCTGCGCGACACGATCAAGCAGTTCAAGGCCTCGCTCGAGACGTTCGTGGCGAAGATGCACGACCGGCAGCGCGTCGAACGCGCGGTGCGGCTCACCGAGACGCCGTCGGTGGCCGAGAGCGTCGACGCCGCCGACCGGCTCGGCACCCTGCTCTGGACCAACCGCCCCGAGAACCCGGGCTTCCTCACCCTGCGGCTGGGCGTGGGCACCGCTCCCAGCCGCGACGTCGTCGAGCTGCCGACCGAGAACGACGCCCTGCCCGAGTACTACACGCAGGTCGAGGAGGTCGCCGACCGGTTCTCGCGGATCGAGGGCGTGCCCGTGGTGGCCGACCTGCGCCGCGACGGTGCGCTCGGCATCGCCGGGCAGGGCGAGCTGCGTCACGGCGTGGCGCGCGGGCTCGTCGCCCAGGTGGTGGCCATGCACTCGCCCGCCGAGGTGGTGATCTGCGCGCTCACCTCCCCCGCGAGCCGGGCGACCTGGGAGTGGCTCGAGTGGCTGCCCCACACCAGCTCGCCCCACAGCCCGCTCTCCGGCGACCACCTCTCCGACAACCCGGGATCGGGCGTGGCCCTGGTGTCGCGGATCGAGGCGCTGATCGAGTCGCGCACCCGGAACGCCGTGAAGCCCCGCGGGCCGATCGACCTGGGCTCGGCGGAGGATCGCGAGATCCCCCATCCGATCGTGCCGTCGGTGGTGCTCGTGGTGGAGGACGACGCCCCGCTCGACCGCGGGCGGCTGACCCGCATCGCCGAGCGCGGCGCCGACGCCAACGTCCACGTCATCTGGGCGGCGCCCTCCCTCTCGCAGCTCCCCGCGGCCTGTCGCAGCTTCGTCACGGTGGAGACCACCGACGCCGACGCCACGACGGGGCTGGTCCGCCTGGGCGAGTTCACCTACCCGGTGGCGAGCGAGTCGGTCTCGGCCGAGATCGCGCTCCGGCTCGGTCGCGAGCTCTCGCCCCTGGTCGACGTGGGCGCTCCGATCGACGACGAGTCCGACCTCCCCCGCCAGGTCTCGTACCTGGCGCTGGCGGGCAAGGACCTCGCCGATCACCCCGAGTCGGTGGTCGATCGCTGGCGCGAGAGCAACTCGATCGCCCTGCGCGACGGGTCGCCGCCTGTCCGCCGCAAGAAGGAGGGCTCGTTGCGCGCCCTCGTGGGGCACAGCGGCACCGAGCCGTTCTACCTCGACCTGCGCAGCCAGGGTCCGCACGCGCTCGTGGGCGGCACGACGGGTGCCGGCAAGTCCGAGTTCCTGCAGTCGTGGGTGCTCGGCATGGCCGCGGCGCACAGCCCCGACCGCGCCACCTTCCTCTTCGTCGACTACAAGGGCGGCGCCGCCTTCGCCGACTGCGTGGGGCTGCCTCACACGGTCGGGCTCGTCACCGACCTCTCGCCCCACCTGGTGCGGCGGGCGCTGACGAGCCTGCGGGCCGAGCTCCGCTACCGCGAGCACCTCCTCAACCGCAAGAAGGCGAAGGACCTGGTCTCGCTCGAGAAGACCGGAGACCCCGACACCCCGCCGAGCCTGCTGATCATCGTCGACGAGTTCGCCGCGCTCGTGCAGGAGGTGCCCGAGTTCGTCGACGGCGTGGTCGACGTCGCACAGCGCGGCCGCTCGCTGGGTCTGCACCTCGTGCTCGCCACGCAGCGCCCCGCGGGCGTGATCAAGGACAACCTGCGCGCCAACACGAACATGCGCATCGCCCTGCGCATGGCGGATGCCGCCGACTCCGATGACATCCTCGGCTCTCCCATGGCGGCCTACTTCGACCAGTCGATCCCCGGCCGCGGCGCCGCCAAGACCGGCCCGGGCCGGATCGCCGGCTTCCAGACCGGATACGCCGGCGGCTGGACGACCGACGCCCCGACCCAGGCGCGGATCGACATCGTCGAGCTCGACTTCGGCACCGGGTCCACCTGGGACATGCCCGAGATCGAGGTCGCCGACGTCACCGACCCGGGGCCGACCGACATCGCGCGACTCGTGACGAGCATCCGCGGCGCCTCGAGGCTCGCGTCGATCCCCGAGCCCCGGAAGCCCTGGCTCGACGAGCTCGCCCCCGTCTACGACTTCTCGCTCCTCCCGAACCCCCGCACCGACGAGGCGCTCCTGCTCGGCGTCATCGACCTCCCGGAGAGCCAGAGCCAGCCCACGGTGTTCTACGAGCCCGACCGCGACGGCAACATGGCCATCTACGGCACGGGTGGCTCGGGCAAGAGCGCGACCCTGCGCACGATCGCGATCTCGGCCGCCGTCACTCCGCGCGGCGGGCCGGTCCACGTCTACGGCCTCGACTTCGGATCGTCGGGCCTGCGGATGCTCGAGGAGCTCCCCCACGTGGGAGCGATCATCGACGGCGACGACGAGGAGCGCGTGGTCCGGCTCCTCCGCATGCTCCGCGACCTCGTCGACGAGCGCTCGATCCGCTACTCCGAGATCCGCGCCGGATCCATCGGCGAGTACCGCCGGCTCGCAAACGCCCCCGACGAGCCTCGCATCCTGGTGCTCGTCGACGGGATCGGCACGTTCCGCGACAGCTACGAGTTCGGCGGCAACTCGGCCTGGTTCACCGCCTTCTCGCAGATCGCCACCGACGGCCGCGGGGTCGGCGTGCACGTGGTGGTGACCGGCGACCGCCCCAACTCGGTCCCCCAGTCGCTCGGCTCGACCATCCAGAAGCGGCTCGTGCTGCGCCTGGCGAACGAGGACGACTACGCCATCCTCGGCGCGCCGAAGGACACCCTGTCGGCCACCTCGCCTCCCGGCCGGGGCATCATCGACGAGCACGAGGTGCAGGTCGCGATGCTCGGCGCCGACTCGAACGTCGCGCTCCAGGCGCGCGAGATCGCCCGGCTCGCCGAGGCCATGCGACGGCAGCGGATCACGCCGGCGGCGCCCGTCCTGCGTCTGCGCGACACGATCCCCCTCGACGACCTCCCCGCCTCGGCCGAAGGTCGGCCGGTGATCGGCGTGCGCGACGACGACCTCTCGCCGATGGGCATCGCCCCGCGCGGACCGTTCCTCGTGGGCGGGTCGTCGGGCTCGGGCCGCACCCAGGCGCTCGCCACCCTCGCGAAGGCCCTGAAGCGCACGTCGCCGGGCATCCGTCTCGTGCACGTCTCGGCACGGCAGACCTCCCTGTCGCAGCTCCCGCTCTGGGCGCTGTCGATCAACGACAAGGATCAGCTGGAGCGGTTCGCCGACGACGTCGACACGCAGCTGGAGTCGGGCTCCCTCCGTTCGGATCAGTTCGCCCTCGTGGTGGAGGGCATCGGCGACCTCGACGGGTCGCCGCTCGAGTCGACCCTCGACCGTCTGGTCAAGCGATGCCTGCGCGACGACGTCTTCGTGATCGGCGAGGGCGAGACGTCCACCTGGTCGTCGGCCTGGACGCTGGCGGCGCCCTTCAAGAACGGCAAGCGCGGGCTGCTGCTCGTGCCGGGCGACATCGACGGCGACTCGCTGCTCGGGACGTCCCTGCCGCGCTTCAAGCGAGCCGACCTGCCGCCCGGCCGCGGGTTCCTCATCCAGCAGGGCCGCGCGGTCAAGCTCCAGGTCGCCCTCTCGTGAACTGCGCTCTGATCAGGGATTCTCCGCTCACGCAGGGCATGGGGAGAGCATGGGGAGTTCTCCCCATCGCGGGATCCGCCCACCCCCAATAGCTTGTTCTTACGAGGGAATCACCTCGGAGGAACGTAGGAGGGCCACCCGGCCCGCCACAACACAGAGGGAGAAGAAGACATGGCCATGTGGGGACTCGATGTCGAGCAGGTCCGTCAGCTCAGCAAGAAGCTGCACAACAAGTCGGAGCAGGTGCAGGAGATCCTGACCACGCTCTCCAGCGCTCTCGAGTCGGTCGACTGGAAGGGTCCCGACGCCGAGAAGTTCCGCAGCGAGTGGAAGGGCACGCACACCGCGGCCCTCAAGAACGTCATCAACGCTCTGAACGACGCCTCGCAGAAGGCGACGCAGAACGCCAACTCGCAGGAGCAGACGTCGAACTCCTGATCGACGACGAAGGGCTCTCTCCTCTCGGAGGGGGCCCTTCCTCCGATTCGGGAGCCGACACGAGGGTGGGTTGAGAGGGTCTCATGGGTATCTACGGCGCCGACGTCGCTGAGCTGCGCAAGCTCGCGAAGAAGTTCGAGAACGCTGCGCAGGATCTCACGAGCATCCAGTCGACCCTGACCACCAGCGTCAACCAGACGCAGGCGTGGCAGGGTCCGGATGCGTCGGAGTTCCGCAGCGACTGGAGCAGCGTTCACACGGCGAAGATCAAGGCGGTCGTGACCGCGCTGCAGAGCGGCGGCTCCGACCTCGCCAAGAACGCCGACGAGCAGGAGCAGACGTCGACCGACGGCGGCAGCATCGGCGGCGGCTCCGGATCCGGCGGGTCCGGGTCGGGTGGGTCCGGGGGCGGATCCACCGGAGGCGGCAGCGCCGGAGGCGGCGGCGGAGGCGGCGGGGGCGGCGGCACCGGAGACGGACCGACGGCGTCCGGCGGCGGATACGCACACGGGTTCGAGGACAGCGGATACGCCGACGCCGGGACCTCCACCGACGAGAACGGCAACGCGAACGCGAACGCCGAGGCGGGCTGGCAGTGGGGCGCCGGAGCCGGGGTGAACGGCGAGTTCGACGCGGGGTGGGCGTCGGGCGAGGGCCAGGCGGACGCGTTCGCGGGCTTCGACTCCAACGCATCCGCGGGCGCGGGCATCGGCCCCGACGGCGCACACGCCGAGGCGGGCGCCGACGCGTTCGTCGGCGGTGAGGCGAGCGCCTCGGGCTCGGTCGAGCTCTTCAACGGCGGCGCCACGGCCTCCGGCAGCGCCGACGCGATGGCCGGTGCTGAGGCCGGCGCCAACGCGAGCGCCACGATCGGTCCGGACGGAGCCGGTGTCTCCGCAGGTGCCAACGCGTTCGCCGGCGCCTCCGCGGGCGTCGACGGCAGCGTCTCCGCCGGTGGCGTGACCGTCGGTGCGGGCGCCGAGGCCGTCGCCGGCGCCGGCGCCTGGGCCGAGGTCGAGGCGAACGTCGGCTGGGACGAGGTGAGCGCCTCGTTCGACGTCGGCGCCGCTCTCGGCATCGGAGCGGGCGTGAACTTCGACATCTCGTTCAGCCCGTCCGACGCCGTCGACTCGGTGGCCGGATTCTTCGGATTCTGACCATCCCCTGTTGATCACTCGACCTCAGCCACATTCTCAGAAAGGCTCGAACCATGACGAACACCATCACCTTCCCGGGTGAGAACACCCCCGCGTTCCCCGCGGTCGCCCTCCACCTGCCCGACGACTGGCGCGAGATCGTCGTCGCCGGCACCGTGCTCGCCGGCGCCAAGTCGGTGCCCGAGGGCGAGTTCCGTCCCAACGTGGTCGTGGCGCTGTCGCGCTTCGCCCGCGGCTACACGCTCGACGACGCCATCCGCACGGTCACCGAGAAGGTCGAGTCCATCGACGGTGCCGTCGAGCTCGGGCGCGACGACTACGAGGTGCTCGGCCGTCCCGGCTTCCGCATCGAGTTCTCCTACCCCGACCCCCGCGTCGGCACGCTCATGCAGGGCGTGCGGATCGCGGTGATCGAGCACGGCGCGGTCGCCGACCTCGTCCAGGTCACCGCCACCGCGACCGGGACGCAGGCGACCGAGCTCTGGGGCGAGCTGCGCGACGTGCAGTCCTCGCTGTCGGAGGCGACCGCCGGGGTGGCGTGAGCATGGCCGAGTCCCTCGAGAGCGCGCAGCAGCGCGTCCTGTCCCTGAACGGCCCCGACGTCCCGTTCGAGTTCAGCCCGACCGCCACGGGGGTGGTGGGCAGGTGGAAGTACGCCGACGTCAAGTGGGCGGCCTTCACCGGCGCCGGCCTGATCGACGCCTCCTATGTCCTCACGGTCACGCTCGATCCGGCCGAGGGCACATGGGAGTTCGACGAGCAGGACTCGCAGTCGGGCGTGAAGGTCTCCGGCGGCGCGGGCGGGTTCAGCATCAGCGGCGGGACCTCGACGTTCCGGGGCCACCAGACCCGCACGACCAGGACGTGGGGCGCGGGGACGGCGGCCTCCACCACCGATCGTCAGGGCGAGCACCTCGGGAACACCTACGGGTACACGTTCTCGACGTCCGAGATCAAGGATGCGGCGATCGCCGCGCTCGAGGTGGCCGGCTACTCGAAGAAGAAGGGCTTCTTCGGACGGCTCTTCTCGTAGCCTCGCCCTCGCTCGGGCATCCCCTTCAGCCGTCGTGCTGCGGTGCCGCCGGTCGCCCGGCGGCACCGTCGCGTCGGTCGCGATCGGGCAGCAGCTCGTCGAGCTCTCGGCGGGCCGCGTCGAGCCGGCGGCGCGCGAGCGGGACCTGCCACCACCGCGCGGCGGCGAGCGCGGCCTCCGCCTCGCGCACGCGGACGCGCGCGGCGACCAGGAGCGCGTCGCGTTCGAGCAGTGCACGCTCCGCCTCGGTGTAGAGCTCCTCGCCGCGGTCCTCGACGGCGACCGCGATCCACGCACCGGCGACGAGCGCGATCACGCTGATGATGCGGAACCACAGCAGCATCGCGATGAACACCACGAACGACGACAGCAGCGGGTTCTGCGTGGCGCCGCTCAGCAGGCGCCCACCTCCGGCCTGCAGCAGCACCAGCGCGAACGCCCCGGCGAAGGCGCCGGGCAGCATCCGCCTGAATCGGATGCGGGCCCTGGCGAGGAACCGGAAGAGCGTCACCAGGGCGGCGGTGTCGACGACGAACACGAGCGCGAGCCCCGCCGCTCCGGCGAGGAGCGACTGGATCCAGCCGCGGGTCTCGACGCCGACGAGGTCGAGGAGCCAGTCGACCGCCGCGGTGCTGACCACGCTGAGCACGGCGGTGAACAGGAGCATGAGGCCGAAGGCGAGCGCGACGAGGAAGTCGCGCGCCTTGAGCAGCACGTAGGGGCGCTCATCCCGCGGCAGCCGGAAGATCGACCGCATCGCCAGGCGCGAATAGGTGATCCAGCTGGTCGCGGTCCAGAACAGGATGACGACGGCCACGAGACCCGTGACCGTGAGCACCGAGGTGGTGGAGGTGGCGATCTCCCGGATGGCGGCCGTCGTGATGACGCCCTCGTCACCGATCAGGCCCGGGACGTAGGTGTTGATCACATCGATCAGCGCCTCCATCGTCTCCGGAGACTGCACGAGCCAGATCCCTGCGACGGCGAACACCACGTAGACCCCGGCGAAGACGGCGAACAGCGCCTGGTAGCTCATGCCCGCGGAGAGCACGAACCCGTTGCCCACGAGGAACCGACGCCAGACGCGCACCGGGAAGAGCGCGAGCGTGCGCTCGGTGACCCGGGTGACGGTCTCGATCGGCTCCTGGAAGCGCTCCTGCAGACGGTCCTGGATGCGCTCGGTCAGCCGCGCCTGATCGTCGACCTGCGGATCCTCAGCCCGCTGCTCGGCCTCGGCCACGGGCAGCCGTTACGGACGGCGGGCCAGGTAGAGCGCGACGGCGTCGCAGGCGGTCTGGTGGTCGATCACGTCGGGCTCGCCCGAGGCGGTGATCGTACCGACGACCTCCCCGGCGACCAGGATCGGGATGGCTCCGCCGTGCGACCGCATCACGGAGTGGTCGAACGCGGGATCGGTGTCGTCCTCGAACCGGCGCCCCTCGGCCTCGTACCGGCGGCGCACGAGCAGGGACGGCACACCGAAGTGACGGGCGACCGCGGCCTTGCCGGCGAGCCAGAAGTCGTTCTCGGGGCCCGTCGCCCCGAGCTTGGCGCGGAACACGAGGTCGTCGCGCAGCACGACGTCGACCGCGAGATCGAGCGCGCGCTCCCGGATGAGGGCGACGGCGAGCGTGCCGAGGTCGACCGCGTCCTCCTTCGTGAACGAGTGGACGTCGAACGGGGCCACGGCCTCGAGATCGTCGACGGTGAAGACGGGGAGCTCGCGTTCGCTCATGCGCTCAGCCTACCGGCGCGCCACCACCGGCCGGGCTCGCTCGGCCATCGGGCCGCCGGGCTCGCCGGATCTGACAGTCGTGGCGGCTTCTGCGCGGATGAGGTCACCACGAGTGTCAGATCCGCACCGCGCCCAGCGGGCGCGGGTCACCAGCGACGGGTGAGGGGCGGCCAGTCGGCTCGGGAGGCGGCCGCGTCGTAGGTGGCCTCGAGGAACGACAGCACCAGCGCATCCGGGTCGGCGGCGGTGCGCACCGTCTCCCACGGCAGCAGGAACTCGCCGAACGTGTCGCTGAAGAAGGCGCCGTCGGGGACGGGCGCCGCCGCGAAGCCCTCCGGGGCGGGGTACGCGTAGGAGTAGAAAGCACCCTCCTCGCCGCCGCCCGGCCAGAAGCCGGCGCTCGAGAGCTCGTGCGAGTAGCCCTCGTGCATCACCCAGTCGGGGCAGTGCGGCGCGCCACCCGGATGCGTCGGGGCGGGTCGACCTGAGAACCGCGTCACGGCGAGGTCCATCGCGCCCCAGAAGAAGTGCACGGGGCTGACCTTGCCGGTGAAGGAGGAGCGGAAGCGGCGGAGGATCCGGTCGGCCTGCACCAGCTGGCGCCAGAACGCGGTCGCGTGCTCGGGGACGTAGGTGTGGTGGACGGTGTCGTCGGGGAACGGGATCGCGACCTCGACCTCGTTCGGCACGGGCCGGATGCTCACCGCGACGCCGAGTCGATCGAGGGACTCGAGGACGGCGACGTAGAAGTCGGCGACGCTCAGCCCCGGAAGCGGGAACGACACGCGACGCCCGTCGCTGCACCGCAGCACGAGCTCGTGCGCGAGGAGGTCGAACTCGATCTCGAGCTCGCCCCCCTCCCCGCCGGCGGCGCGGGCCGGCATCAACCCGGTCGCCAGGCCCCGCGCGGTCACCTGCAGCGAGACGTGCCACCAGTGGTTGATCGGGGCCGCCAGCGCCATCCGCACCTTGCCGACGACCTGCGTCCACAGGTGGAGCGTCTCCCGCGTCGCCGTCCACTCGTCGACCCGCAGCGCGGGCCAGGCCTCCGTCGTCGCGCTCGTCTCGCTCATTCGACCAGCCTAGGAGAGCGCCTGTTCACTCGTGGCCGATGACGCGGATGACTTGACGGAGTAGCCGCGTCGATAGACGGTGCCCGCCTCCGCGTCCGGCGTGACGCCGTCCGGGCGACCCTAGGCGGACGCGCCCGCGGCGACCTCGCGCGTGGGCTCCCAGCCGAGCGCGGGGGCGACGTAGCGGGCGAAGGACTCCATGAGACGGAGGTTGAAGGCGACGCCCAGCTGGCTGGGGATCGTGATGGTCAGCGTGTCGGCCGACTGGATCGCCGCATCCTGCAGCAGCTGCTCGACCAGGACGTCGGGCTCGGCCGCGTAGGTCTTGCCGAACGTGGACGTGGTCCCGTCGATGACGCCGATCTGGTCGCCGTCCTGGCGTCCGCCGAAGTACATCCGCTCCTCGGCGGTCGTGATCGGGATGATGCTGCGGCTCACGGAGACGCGCGGCTCCCCCGCGTGGCCGGACTCGCGCCACGCGGCACGGAAGGCCTCGATCTGCTCGGCCTGCAGCACGTCGAACGCGCGACCGTCGGCCTCGGTGAGGAGGGTCGACGACATGAGGTTCACACCCAGGCGTCCGGCCCACTCCGCGGTCTCGCGTGTGCCCGCGCCCCACCAGACCCGCGATCGCAGGCCGGGCGAGTAGGGCTCGATGCGCTGCAGCCCGGTACCACCGCCGAAGGGGCTGTGCGGGTCGCGCTCGGCAAGGCCCACGCCGTCGATGGCCTCGAGGAAGCGCAGGAAGTGCTCACGACCGAGGTCGGCTCCGCGGGGGTCGTCCGACTCGTAGCCGAAGACCTCGTACCCACGGTGGACGGTCTCGGGTGATCCCCGGCTCACGCCGAGGGCGAGACGCTCGCCGCTCATGAGGTCGACGGCCGCCGCCTCCTCCGCCAGGTAGAGCGGGTTCTCGTAGCGCATGTCGATGACGCCGGTGCCGATCTCGATGCGCTCGGTGCGCGCCGCGATCGCCGCCATGAGCGGCAGCGGCGCGGACTGCTGTCGTGCGAAGTGGTGCACGCGGAACGCGATCCCGTTCACGCCGAGCTCGTCGAGCCCCTGCGCGAGGTCGATCGCCTGCAGCATGGAGTCGCGCGCCGTCAGCTCGCGACCGCCACCCAGGGGGCCGTAGTGTCCGAACGAGAGAGTGCCGAATCGCTTCACGCCCTCCTCAACCGTCCTGCGCTCCGTTCCATTCCTTCGAATGGAGATCGGCGGCGGTGGAGACCGGCGGATCAGCTGCTGAGGCGCTCCGGGTGGTAGGGGCGGCGGCGGATGTCGTGCAGCGCGACGGGCCGACGGCAGGCGAGCGCGACGAGATCGCCCTCCGCGACGTCGCCCGGCAGCGCGATCCGCAGGTCGCCCGGGCGGAGAGCGGGCCGGACGATGTAGGGACGCCGCATCCGCGTGCCCGCCCGGCCGAGGAGGAGGGCGGATCCTCGCACGACCGCGTCCGCGTCGAGCTCGGCGTCGAGCCACACCTCCTCGCCGACGCCGGACTCCGCGGCGATCACCGCCTCGACGCGGGTCACGACGACGCAGCAGAAGCGGCCCTCGATCGACGGCGCGGATCTCTCGCCCACTCTGACGAGCGGCGTGCCGACGGTGCCCGCGGCCTCCACCAGCGACTGCCCGAGGATGCTCACGTCGTCTCGCGTGAACACGGTGCCGACCGGCCACTCGGCGAACCGCGGATCGAGGGCGCGCCGGCGGAAGGAACCCACGGTGTGTATCAGCATCAGCGTCCCCCTCGGAGGTCGCGGAGGCAGACGGTGCCGGCGCAGGGCACCGCGACGAGGTCGCCGGGGAGGACGTCCGCGGGGAGCGAGACCACCGCATCCTGCAGGCTGCCGATCGCGAAGCGCGTGATGCGGGCCGTCGAGACGCGACCGAGGAGTCGGGCCTCCGCCAGCTGCGGGGAGACCCGGGACAGCTCGGCGTCGAGGCGGATTCGTCCGCCCTCGGCCTGCAGCACCGTGGCGACCACGACCGTCGCCTCCCCGGTCGGAGAAGGGCGGCCGTGCGTGCCCGGCAGCGCGGCGGCGGCGCTGTGGACGCAGGGCGTGTCGCACACCTCGGCGAGGCGGCAGAGCGACACCCCCGCGACGACGACATCGGTCGTGGTGGCGGTGGTCGACTCGGGCCAGAGGTCGAACGCGAGCGGATCGGGGATGCTGTGGCGGAGGGTGGGGAGCAGTGCGGTGAGTGTCACATCCGCAGGTCTACGCGCGCAGCGCCCGCGCCCGGCCGGTCCTCACGGATTCCTGACGGCCGCCCTCCCGGTGCTCACGCCACCCTCACGCCCGCGCCCGACGGCACGGGCGGAGGCGCCGAGCCGCCGCCGCCCGCAGCGCTGCGGGTTCCGCCCGCTGAGCGTGCTGGGGAGGCCCCAGGGGCGGCGAAGCGGCGCGCAGCGGGCGCAACCCGCACCCCACCGCCGCGAGCCGCGCCACTCCGGTGCCTGCGGCCGGCGCCCGAGGCCCTGGCTCAGCGGCGGACGGCGCGCACCACCTTCCCCGCGAGCTTCAGCGCGATCCAGCCGCCGACGATCCAGGGGCCGGCGACGATGATCGGGTCGATCCAGGCGTGGTGGGTGTCGACCCGCGTCGACCCGACGCGGGAGGACCAGCCGTGCCTGCGGCGCTCGCTGAGGATCCCGGTCTCGGTGACGGGGTTGTCGGGCCGCCCGCTGAACAGGGACGCCACGTGCGCACCGGCAGCGTCGATGCGGTCGCCCACGACGAGCAGCAGCCAGTGAGCCGCCCGCCCCTCGCTGAACCGCGCGTACGCGACGCGGCGCACGATCCCGGACACCCCGTGCAGCGGCGCGACCGTGCCGAACACCGGGGGCAGCATCCCGTGCTCGATCGACCGCTCGCGGGGATGCAGCTCGGGCTGACGGTCGGGGAAGTCCCAGTGCGCTCCCGTCGCCTCGGGCGCGTAGCGCTCCCGCGGGACGGCCGGGCGGTCGGCGGGGTCGAGGTCGACGCCCCAGCCGGGGATGCGGGCGCGGAGGTCGTCCGAGTTCTCGCGCGGGGCGGGCTTCTGTGCGGTGTACGGCATGGTGTCCTCCTAGGCGGCGTCGAACTCGATGACGGTCTTGATGTTGCCGTCGAGCTTCGCCGAGAACATGTGGTAGCCCTCGGCGATGTGCTCGAGCGGGATGCGGTGGGTGATGATCTGGTTCGGCTTCAGATGGCCGTTCCGGATGTGCTCGAGGAGTCTCGGCCACTGGCGCTTGACCGGGCACTGGTTCATGCGCAGCGTGAGGCCCTTGTTCATGGCGTCACCGAACTTGACGGCGCTGAACAGGGGACCGTAGGCGCCCATCACCGAGACCGTCCCGCCCTTCCGGACCGAGTCGATGGCCCAGTTGAGCGCGACGGGCGAGCCGCCCTGCAGCTTCAGCTTCGCCGCGGTGATGTGCTGGAGCAGGTTGCCGTCGGCCTCCGCGCCGACCGCGTCGATCACGACGTCCGCGCCGAGATGGTCTGTCGCCCGCTTCAGCGTGACGACGATGTCGTCGTGCTCCGCGAAGTCGATCGTCTCGGCGTGCGCGAACTCGCGCGCCTTCGCGAGGCGGTACTCGAGGTGGTCGACGACGATCACCCGACCCGCCCCCATGAACCACGCCGACCTCGCCGCGTACAGGCCCACGGGACCGGCGCCGAACACCACGACGGTGTCGCCCTCGCGGATGTCGCCGAGCTGAGCGCCGAAGTAGCCGGTGGAGAGCGCATCCGTCATCACCAGGGCATCCTCGTCGTCCAGCCAGTCCGGGATGACGCTCGGCCCGACGTCGGCGAAGGGCACCCGCACGAACTCGGCCTGGCCGCCGTCGTATCCCCCGCAGGTGTGCGAGTAGCCGTAGATGCCACCCACCGCGGTCGCGTTCGGGTTCACGTTGTGGCAGTTGGAGTAGAGCCCGCGGGCGCAGAAGAAGCACGACCCGCAGTACACGTTGAAGGGCACCATGACGCGGTCGCCGACCTTGAGGTTCTCGACCGACGGCCCCACCTCGTGCACCACCCCGATGAACTCGTGCCCGAAGGTGGTCCCGATCCGGGTGTCGGGCATGAGCCCGTGGTACAGGTGCAGGTCGGATCCGCAGATCGCCGCCTTGGTGACCCGGACTATCGCGTCATTCGGATGCTCGATCCGCGGGATGTCCTTCTCCTCCACACGGACCTTGTACGGTCCGCGGTACACCATCGCCTTCATGCTGGCTCCTTCGAGGGATCTCGGTCGGCGGGACATCGGTCGTCCGTCTCTCAGTGCAGGCCCAGGGCGCACCCTCATGCAACCCCCGTGCGGAGGCGCGTGCCTCGAGCGTCTCCGGCGGGGGTAGGATCGACTCGTCCCATTCCTGTACTGCGTCCAAAAAAGGCGCGCGAGGCGAGATCCCATGCATCGAACACCCTTCAGACGGACGACCGCGGTCGCGAGCGCCGCCGCCCTCACCGCCGTGGCCCTGCTGCTCGCGGGATGCACCGCCTCCGGCGGTGGCGCCGGGAGCACCCCGGCCGGCGAGCCGAAGGAGGGCGGGACCCTCGTCTACGCCTCGGGCGACGCCGAGCCGACCTGCCTGGACCCGCACGTGGGCGGCAACTACCCGCAGGCCCTCGTCGCCACGCAGTACCTCGAGCAGCTCGTCACCCTCGACGCCGAGGGGAACCCCGTCCCGTGGCTCGCCGACAGCTGGACGGTCAGCGACGACGGGCTCACCTGGGACATCACGGTGCGCAGCGGCGTCGAGTTCACCGACGGGACGCCGCTGACGTCGGAGGCGATCGCGGCGAACGTGGCGCACCTGCAGGACCCGAACACCGGATCGAGCACCGGGTACCTGGCCGTGCAGAAGATCCAGAGCGTCGAGATCGTCGACGACAGCACCGCGCGTCTGCACCTCAGCTCGCCCGACTCGGCGCTCCTCGAGTCGTTCAGCCAGCCGTGGCTCGCCATCGAGTCGCCCACGGCGCTGAAGCGCAGCAAGGACGAGAACTGCGCCTCCCCCGTCGGCACGGGCCCGTTCGTCGTCAGCCAGTGGAACCGCCAGCAGTCGATCGAGCTCGACCGCAACGACGCCTACGCCAGCGCCCCGGCCGATGCGACGTACACCGGTCCGGCCCACCTCGAGCACATCGAGTGGCGCTTCATCCCCGAGGCCGCCACCCGCTACGCGGCGCTCGCCAGCGGCGAGGTCGACGTGATCGACAACGCTCAGCCGGATGCGATCCAGCAGGCCGAGGGCAACGGATCGCTCGTGCACCTGGACGCACCCCGCCCCGGATCGAGCAACCGCATCGAGCTCAACTCCGGTCAGGCCCCCTTCGACGACGAGAAGGTGCGCGAGGCGTTCATCGCCGCCGCGGACGTGAACCCCGGCATCCAGAGCCTGTTCTTCGGCACGGCGCAGCGCTCCTACTCGCCGCTGTCGAGCGTCGAGCCCACCGCGTACAGCGAGCCCGACCTCTTCGACGTCGACACGGATCGCGCGAACCAGCTGCTGGACGAGGCGGGCTGGAGCGCGCGCGACTCCGACGGCATCCGGACGAAGGACGGCCAGCGCCTCACCCTGCGGATGCCCGTGAGCACCAACCAGTCGATCCCCGCCGAGGTGTCGCTCTTCGAGCAGCTGCAGGCCGCCGAGAAGGCGGTCGGCTTCGACATCCAGCTCGACCAGCTCGACCTCTCGAGCTGGTACGGCGCGCTCGCCGCGAACGACTACGAGCTCGTCTCGGCGCCCTACACGAAGGTCGGCCCCGACGTGCTGCGCATCCTCTACGACTCGTCGGGCATCACGCCCGCGCCGAGCGGGTACTTCGCGAACCACGCGAAGGTCGACGACCCGGCCCTGGATGCGCTGCTCGCCCAGGCGAGCGCCACGAGCGACCCCGCCCAGCGCGCGGACCTCTACCAGCAGGCGCAGAGGATCGTACTCGAGGGGTACTACATCCTGCCGCTCTACGATCAGCAGAACCACTTCCTGCTGAGGAACGACGTCGAGGGCGTGCGCACGCTCGCCGTGTCGACGCCGACGTTCGCCGAGGCGTGGCTGGACCGCTGACGCCGGACCCGCGCCCCGGCACCACCGCGACGGACGCCGCCCCCACGGAGGCGGCGTCCGCCTCCGTGCACCTCGAGACCGCCCCGCCGCCGAGCACCGCGCGTCGAGCCCTCGGCGTGGGGCGGCTCCTCGCGGTGCGGCTCGCCGGCGCGGTGTTCGTGCTGTGGGCCGTGGCGACGATCACGTTCCTCGCGGTGCGCGCCATCCCCGGCGACCCGGCGGAGGCGGTGCTCGGTGGTCCGGGCTCGCAGGCCGGACCCGACGCGCTCGCCGCGGCCCGCGCCCAGTACGGGCTCGACCTCCCGCTCGGCGTCCAGTACCTGCGCTACCTGGGCCTGCTCGCGACGGGCGACCTCGGCACCTCGTTCGCGCTCCACGACGACGTCGCCCACGTGATCGCCGAGCAGCTGCCCGCGACCCTGATCCTGACCCTGGTCGCGCTCGTGCTCGCCTGGGTGCTCGCCCTCGCCCTCGCCGCCTGGGCGTCGCGGGGCGGATGGGGGTCCCGCGCGGTCGGCGGTCTGCTCGAGATCACCGCGGCCGCCGTCCCGCACTTCTGGTTGGGCGCGGTGCTCATCGTGCTGTTCTCGCTGACGCTCGGCTGGCTGCCCGCCGTGAGCACCTCGACGCCGCTCGGCATCGTGCTGCCCGCTGTCACCCTCGCGATCCCGCTCGCCGGATTCCTCGGACAGGTGATGCGCGAGCAGATCACGGATGCGGTCACCTCGCCCTTCGCGCTCAGCGCCCGAGCCCGCGGCGAGGGCTCCGGAGGGCTGTTCTGGCGGCACGCACTGCGCCACGCTTCGCTCCCCGCGGTGACGCTCACCGGGTGGGCGCTCGGGTCCCTCATCTCGGGCGCGGTCGTCGTGGAGACCCTCTTCGCCCGTCAGGGTCTCGGGTCGACGCTCTACAACGCGGTGCGCATCCGCGACGTGCCCGTCGTGATCGGCGTCGTGCTCGTCGTGGCGCTGGTGTACGTGGTGGTGACGATCCTGGCGGATCTCGCCGAGCGCGCCCTCGACCCGCGGAGGAGGGCATGAGCGCCGTCGGGACCGTCCGCACCGCGGGCGTCGTGCGGTGGTTCGCGCGGGTCAGGCCCCGTCCCGTCGAGGTGGTCTGCGTCGTCGTCATCGTCCTGCTGGTGGTCGCGGCCGCGCTGCCGTGGCTGCTGGCGCCGGGTGATCCGCTCGCCATCGATCCGACGCAGGCGTTCCAGGGACCGTCGTTCGCGCATCCGCTGGGGACCGACGAGTCGGGGCGCGACACCCTCACGCGACTCGTGCACGGGGCCGGCCCGTCGCTGCTCATCGGACTGTGCGCCACGGGGATCGGCGTCGCCCTGGCCCTGGTGCTCGGCGTGGCCTCGGGGCTCGGGCCGCGTTGGCTGGACTTCACCTCGACGCGACTGGTGGAGGTGATGTTCGCGTTCCCCGGAGTGCTGCTGGCGCTCCTCTTCCTGGCGCTGACCGGGCCCGGCGCGTGGACGACGACCATCGCGGTGGGGCTCGCGGTGGCCCCCGGCTATGCGCGGATCCTGCGCGGGGAGTTCCGTCGCGTCCGCGAGGCGGGGTACGTGGAGCAGTCGTTGCTGCTGGGCCACGGGTGGTGGCACCGGTTCGCGCGGCACATCCTGCCCAACGCGATCGCGGGTGTCTTCGTCGTGGCGACCCTGGGGCTCGGCCAGACGATCGTCTGGGCGGCCGCGCTCAGCTACCTCGGGCTCGGCACCCCGCCCCCGGCGGCGGAGTGGGGCGCGATGCTGTCCGCGGGGCGCACCTACCTCCTCACGGCTCCGTGGCTCACGCTGGCGCCGGGCGCCGCGATCGTGCTCGCCGCCGCGTCGACCACGCTCCTCGGTCGCGCCCTCGAGCAGCGTCGGAGGGAGTCATGAGCGGACCGGCCGTCGACGTGAGCGGGCTGCGGGTCGCCTTCCGCGGCCGGGAGGTCGTGCACGGCGTCTCGTTCTCGATCGAGCCCGGAGAGACCGTGGCGCTCGTGGGCGAGTCCGGGTCGGGCAAGTCGGTCACCGCCCGGTCGCTGATGGGGCTCGCGGGATCCGGCGCCTCCGTCACCGCCGATCGGCTCTCGGTGGGCGGCCGGTCGGTGCCGGCGCTCTCGTCGCGGCAGCTGCGGCGGCTGCGCGGCGCGACGGTCGGCATGATCGCGCAGGACGCCTATGCCTCGCTCGACCCTCTGCGCCCGGTCGGACGGGAGATCGAGGATGCGCTGCGGCTGCACACGGACCTCTCTTCTTCGCAGCGGCGCGCCAGCGTCCTGGCGCTGCTGTCGCGGGCGGGGGTGCCGGAGCCCGCGCTGCGCGCGGCGCAGCGTCCGCACGAGCTCTCGGGCGGGCTGCGCCAGCGCGCGCTCATCGCGGCCGCGATCGCCGCCGATCCCGCGGTGCTCATCGCCGACGAGCCCACCACCGCGCTCGACGCGACGGTGCAGGCGGGCATCCTCGACCTCCTCGCCTCGCTCGCCGCCGACGGCGCCGCGGTGCTGCTCATCAGCCACGACCTCGCCGTCGTGTCCCGCCTCGCGTCGCGCGTGCTCGTGATGCGCGAGGGCTCCGTGCTCGAGCAGGGCCCCACCCGCGCGGTCATCGCCGCCCCGGTCCACCCGTACACCCGTGCCCTCGTCGCGGCGGTCCCCACGGACCGCCCCCGCGGCGCCCCCCTCGCCCCCGCGCCCCTCCCCGCCCCGTTCCCCTCCCGCGCTCCCTCCGCTGCACCCACTGCACCCGCTGCATCCACTGCTCACCTTCCGCGCGATCCCGCGGAAGATGGCGCCAGAAGTGAGCACTCGACGAGTGGAGACGCTCCACGGTTGTGGGGTTCGGCATCGACTGCTCACTTCTCACCCGATGCCCCGGTGGATGGCGCCAGAAGTGAGCACTCGCCGCGGCGAGACCCAGCGGAACCCGCCACGCCCATCCCCACCACCCCCTCCACTGCTCACCTTCCGCGCGATCCCGCGGAGGATGGCGCCAGAAGTGAGCACTCGGCGGGTGGAGATGCTCTGCGGGCGGGCGACTCCGCCGCGGGTGGCGCCAGGAGTGAGCAGTCGACATCGGCGGAGAGCACGCGGGGTCTCGGAGGAGACGCGGACGGTGAGCGCTCGGCGGGCGCGGGGGTGCTCGAGGCGCGAGGGGTGACCGTGCGGTTCGCGGTGGGCGACGGGCGGATGCTGCGCGCGGTGTCCGACGTGTCCCTGCGCGTCGAGGCGGGGCGGACGCTGGGACTCGTGGGCGAGTCGGGGTCCGGCAAGACGACGCTCGCGCGGGTGCTCCTCGGACTCCAGCGCCCCGACGAGGGAACGGTGACCCTCGCCGGGCAGCAGTGGGTCCCGGCCGCAGAGCGCGACCGCCGGCCACGGCGCGCGCTCATCGCCTCCGTGCCGCAGGATCCGTACGGCACACTCGATCCCCGCTGGACCGTCCGCCGCACGCTCGCCGACGCGCTGGGAGCCGACGCCCCTCACGGGAGCTCCGGCGAGGACGCCGTCGCCACGCTGCTCGACCGTGTGCGCCTCCCCCGCGCGCTGGCCGAGAGGCGTCCGCAGAACCTCTCGCCCGGGCAGAGGCAGCGAGTCGCGATCGCCCGGGCGATCGCCCGTCGTCCGCGCGTCCTGGTGGCTGACGAGCCGGTCTCGAGCCTCGACGTGTCGGTGCAGGCGCAGATCCTCGACCTGATCGACGATCTCCAACGCGAGCTCGGACTCGCCGTGGTGCTCGTGTCGCACGACCTCGGCGTCATCCGCCACTCGAGCGACGACGTCGTCGTGCTGCGCGCCGGCGAGGTGGTCGAGCACGGGCCGACCGAGCGCGTCTTCGACGACCCGCAGGCCGCCTACACACGTCGCCTCGTGTCCGCCGCTCCGCGCCTGTCGCTGTGACCCACACGTCTCCAGTCCAGAACAGCCGCAGATGACGAAGGCCCCCGGGGGAGATCCCCCAGGGGCCTTCGTCATTCAGTGAGTGCTACGCGCGACGGGCACGCCGTGCGAGGAGCATCGCCCCACCCGCAGCGAACAGCAGCGCGAGGCCGGTGATCGCCAGGGGGGCCACCTCGGCGCCGGTGTTGGCGAGGCCGGCCGGGGTCGAGTTGTTGCCGCCACCGGTGGGAGCGACCACGGTGACCGCAGCCAGAGCCGGGTCGCTGGCGACACCGTCGATGGCCTGCGTGGCGGCGAAGGTGTACTGACCGGCGGCGAGCTGCGCGGGCAGGGTCACGGACCAGGTGCCGTTCGCGACGGTCGCGGTCAGCGTCTGCTCGGTACCCCAGCTGACGACGACGGTCGCTCCATCGATCCCAGTGCCGCTCACGGTCGTGGGAGCGGAGCCGAGCGCGAAGCTCGCGCCATCGGTCGGGCTGGTGATGACCGGCGCGACCGGGACGACCGCGAAGCTCACCGCGGCCGGAGCCGAATCGGAGGCGTCGCCGGTGTCGGTGGTCTGGATGGCGCTGACCGAGTACACGCCGTAGGCGAGGTCGGCGTCGACCGACCAGGTGCCGTCAGCCGCGACCTCGACCTCGTCGGTCACGTCACCGGTGAGTTCGACGGTCGCGCCGGGGGTGCCGGTTCCGGTGATCTTCTCGAGCGAGGTGACCACACGCTGACCATCGGTCGGGCTGGTGAAGACCGGCGAGGGCAGCGGGGCCGGGATCACGTCGACGTCGAACTCGAGCGCAGCCGACTCCGAGAAGCCGCTCGTCGAGATGACGCGGTACGACGCGGTGCCGCTCTGCGTCGGAGCCGTGATGGTCCAGTTGCCGTTGGCGTCCACGGGGACCGTGAACGGGGTGTCGGCGCCGAGCTGGACCGAGAGCGTGGTGTTCGGCGTGGCGGTACCGGTGATCGCGCCACCGGTGTACACCTGGCCGCCGTCTGCAGGAGAGGTCAGCACAGGGGTGCTGAGGAACACCGCGACGGTGTAGTCCTCACCCGCGACGGAGTTGACCTGGGCGATCGCGGCCTTGAGGTTCGCGCCCCAGGTGACCTGCGCACCGCCGGCCGTGGTGCCGCCGGAGATGACGCCGATGGCGGCCCCGTTCTGGATCATCGCGCCCCCCGAGTCGCCGGGAGCGGCGGGGGTGTTGCTGAGGAAGCCGTAGACCTCGTGACCGCTGACGTTGGCCCATCCGTTGATGGCCTCGACGGTGCCCTGGGTGTAGCCGGTCGTGCGTCCGCTCTTGTTGATGGTCGCGCCGACGGTGGCGTCGCCGATTCCGGTCACGGGCACGGTGTCGATCGAGAGGTCGTTCGCCGCGATGTCGGCGGAGCTCCAGGTGGAGACCTCAGGCAACAGCGTGAGATCGCCGGCCGTGTTCCACACGGAGATGTCGACGCTCGAGACGTCTCCCTCTGCACCGGCCGAGTTGCCGGGTCCGCCGAACTGGCCGACGTCGAGCTGACCGAGGGCGGTGTAGTCGACCGGGTTCGAGCCGCCGCCGGCGGTGTCGCTCTGCGGACGGGTCAGCGCGGCGAAGTCGTAGGTGACGCTAGGGTCGGTCTCGTCGACGGCACAGTGGCCTGCGGAGATGACGACCGGGTCGCCTACCTTGTTGAAGCCGGAGAATCCGACCGAGCAGGAGCCCACGGGCTGGGCCTGAGTGCCCACGAGGTAGCCGGCGCCGCCGACCACATCCTTGTCCGAGAAGGCCGAGAAGGGCGCGTCGACGGTGCGCACCACGACGTTGGAGTTCGAGTCGATGAACGCCTTGGCGTCACCGGCCAGCGCATCCTGCGCTTCGGTGGTGAGGACGACGACGTTGCCATCTCCGTCGGTGGCGACGGCCTGGATGCCGTCCTCCTGCAGCAGCGACTTGGCCTGAGCGTCGAATGCCGGACCGGACGTCGGTGCGACCGCATCTCCCTGGCCGTCATCCGCGATGGCCGCCTGGCCGAATGCACCCGTCATGCCCGCGACCGCGAGCGTCCCGACGGCGAGGTAGGCGGCTCTCCGCCTCCAACCAGCTGACATGTGTTCCCCTTACCCATCTATCGGTTGCGTACAAGCCCCGGGGCGTGATCCGCACCCGCGCGTGGCTCTCCTCCATGAGCGGCCACAGCCCGATCCGATCCCCCCAAGACACTTTGACCCTATCTATTGGGACACGGGGTCGCAAAGCGTACTGTCACGATCGGACTCTCTGACGGAGGATGGAGGACATGCTCCATCGACGCCTGACCCTCTTCGCCACCACGAGCGCCGCCTTCGCCCTTCTCCTCGGTGGGTGCGCTTCGGGCGCCGCCTCGCCCTCGTCCGGCGGTGAGCAGCCCGCGGCGGATGTGGCGGGCACGTGGGCGGGAACGGGAGACAAGCCCGCGTCGCTCACCCTCGCGGAGGACGGCTCGCTCGACGGCACCGATGGCTGCAACCGCACGACAGGCCACTACACGCTCGACGGATCGCAGGTGTCCTTCGACCTCGACCCGACCACGCTCAAGGCGTGCCTGGGGGTGACCCTGTCGTTCACGGCACTCGACCATGGTCGCGTCGACGGCGACAGCATCACGCTGTACACGTATGACGGCACGGAGCTCACCACGCTGACGCGCACCTGACCGTCTCCGCGCCGAGCCCGCCCGCGCGCCCGCCCGGGCCGCCGGGTGAGGAGTGCCTTCGTTGTCGGCATCCGGCGGCGGGGTGTAATTTTGCAGTCAGCGCAAGTTTGCGCGATCCACCTTCTGCCCAAGAGGACGCCATGTCGCGCAACGAGACGTCACGCCGTCGGCCCACCGCCGCCGAGCGAGCCCAGCAGTTCAAGGATTCCGGTGGGAAGCTGACCCAGCGCCAGATCCTCTTCATCGTCCTCGGACTCATGGCCGGCATGTTCCTCGCCGCCCTCGACCAGACCATCGTCGGCACGTCGATGCGCACCATCGCCGACGACCTGTCCGGCCTCGACCAGCAGGCGTGGGTCACCACGGCGTACCTGATCATGTCGACGATCTCGACGCCCATCTACGGCAAGCTCTCCGACATCTTCGGACGCCGCCCGCTCTACATCATCGCGATCACGATCTTCCTCGTCGGATCCCTGCTCGCCGGGGCCTTCGCGCACTCGATGATCGAGCTCGCCGGCTACCGCGCCATCCAGGGCCTCGGCGCCGGCGGCCTCATGTCGCTCGCGCTCACGATCATGGGCGACATCCTCGCCCCGCGCGAGCGGGCGAAGTACCAGGGGTACTTCCTCGCCGTGTTCGGCG
The DNA here is from genome assembly GCF_014640535.1 of Cnuibacter physcomitrellae. NCBI lineage: Bacteria > Bacillati > Actinomycetota > Actinomycetes > Micrococcales > Microbacteriaceae > Cnuibacter > Cnuibacter physcomitrellae. The sequence goes on along the minus strand of NZ_BMHD01000001.1, from coordinate 3,146,794 downwards.
TCTCGAGCGTGATCGGGCCGCTCCTGGGCGGCGTGCTGTCGGGGGCGAACGAGATCCTCGGGGTGACCGGCTGGCGCTGGATCTTCCTCATCAACCTGCCCATCGGCATCGTCGCGATGCTCATCGTGATCGCGTTCCTGCACATCCCGCACACCAAGCGCACCGTCCGGATCGACTGGTGGGGCGCGGCCACGATCATCCTGGCCGTCGTGCCGATCCTGCTCGTGGCCGAGCAGGGCCGCGACTGGGGCTGGGGCTCGTGGGGCGCCATCCTCTGCTACGTGCTGGCTCCGATCGGGATCGTCTCGTTCATCCTGGTCGAGCGGATGATGGGCGACGACGCGCTCGTCCCGCTGAAGCTGTTCCGCTCGCCCACGTTCTCCGTGGCGACGGTCCTCGGCGTGCTCGTCGGCTTCGGCATGTTCGGCGCGATGATGACCATCCCGAACTACCTGCAGATCGCCACGGGCGCCACGCCCACCCAGGCGGGTCTGCTCATGATCCCGATGGTGCTCGGCATCATGGTCTCCTCGATCGTCTCCGGGCAGATCATCGCCCGCACGGGCAAGTACAAGATCTTCCCGATCCTCGGCACGGGCTTCCTGTCGGCGGCGTTCCTCTACCTCTCGTTCGTGTCCGCCGACAAGGGCGTCATCTACGTCATGGTCGGGATGCTCGTGGTGGGTCTCGGACTCGGCCAGCTGATGCAGACGCTCACCATCGCGAGCCAGAACTCGGTCGGCCCGCGCGACATCGGCGTGGCGACCTCGGGCGCGACGTTCTTCCGCTCCATCGGCGGAACGCTCGGTACGGCGGTCGTGTTCTCGGTGCTCTTCGACCGACTCCCGGATGCGCTGCGCTCGTCGTTCAGCGACCCCGACACGGTGGCCGGCATCCAGTCCGCCTTCCAGGATCCGACGATCGCGTCCGACCCCGCCAACACCGCGATCATCGGGATCCTGCAGCAGGGTCAGAGCGACCCCTCCGCGATCGGCAACGCCCTGAACGGCGACACGTCGTTCCTCAACGGCGCCAACGAGGCGTTCACGAAGCCCTTCGTCGAGGGCTGGGCGAGCGCGTCGGCGACCGTCTTCCTCGTCAGCCTCGGGGTCGTGCTCGTGGCGTTCGTGCTCAGCTTCTTCCTCAAGGCGACCCCGCTCCGCGCGAAGTCGGCGCTGGAGGAGGCGCACGCCGAGCGCGCCGCCGCCGCGGGCGCGGGTGCCGCTGCTGGTTCCGGTCACGTGTCGCTCGACGACGACGAGGAGCCGGGTGTGGAGGCGCAGCTCGTCGCCGACCGGATGGGCGCGCTGCTCGCCCCCGACGTCACCACCTCGTCGGTGCCCGTCCAGCGTCCGGATGCGGCTCCGGCCGGCTCCGCGGCCCCGTCGCGGCACGCCTCCGACGCGCCCGTCGACGGCGGAGCCTCGGGCGAGGCCCACCCGCGTCACTGACGCGGGCCGTCCTCGTCGCTTCGACACCGAATCCGTCGAAGTCCGGGGCTATTTCGCGGGGTCTGGCGGATTCGGTGTCGAAGCGACGGCCCCGCCCGCCGCGCCGGGACTCCGCATGCCTCATCGACGGCGGAATCGCGCTCGTGACGGCCGATCGCCGTCGCTCATCACGAGATGCGTGCAAGCTCCGCGCTATTCGGCGAGGTCGCGCGTATCCCGTGATGAGCGACGGCGTTTCTGCTCTCAGCAGAACGCCACGACCGGCGCCGTGGCTGCGCGGTACCGTCGAGCATGGCCGAGGACGTGCGCGCGACAGAGCCCGAGCCGCTGTGGCGGCACCTGGTAGGTGACCGGATGCGGACCCTCCGCCACGAGCGGGGCGAGACGCTCGGCGAGGTGGCGCGTCGCGCGGGGGTGTCGCCGCAGTACCTCTCCGAGATGGAGCGCGGCTCGAAGGATCCGTCGAGCGAGATGATCGCCGCCGTCGCCGGAGCCCTCGGCTGGAGCCTGCTCGACCTCACGCGCTCCGTCGCGGAGCAGCTCGCGCCAGCCGTGCCCGCCGCGGCTTCGCCCGCCGTGCCGGCTGCGCCCGCAGCGCCGGCCGTGCCGGCTGCGCCCGCCGTCCGCGAGCCAGCCCGCGTGCAGTCCGCGTTCGCCCTCGCCGCCTGACGCGCCCGCTCCCGCCCCCTTCACCTCGGGCTTCGCTGCCTCTTTGACCCTTCGCTGGGTCATGGCCATGCGGAAGGTCAAAGAGGCAGCGAAAGCGGAGGGGGGGCGGCGGTCAGCGCTGCTCGATCACCTGGTCGGCGAGGCCGTAGGCGACGGAGGCCTGCGCGGTGAAGACGCGGTCGCGGTCGGTGTCGCGCCGCAGGGCCTCGAGCGACTGCCCCGAGTGCCGGGCCAGCAGGCCCTCGATGTCGGCGCGCATCCGCACCACCTCGTCGGCCTGCAGGATGAGGTCCGGGATCGCGCCGCGCCCCTGCGCGGCCGGCTGGTGCAGCACGACCCGGGCGTGCGGCAGCACCGACCGTCTCCCGGCAGCACCGGCAGCGAGCAGTGCCGCACCCACGCCGACGGCCTGACCGACGCACGTGGTCGCGACGGGCGAGCGCACGAACCGCATGGTGTCGTACACGGCGAGCATCGCGCTCGGATCGCCGCCCTCGCAGTTGACGTAGAGCTGGATCTCGCTCTCCGGCTCGGTCGACTCGAGGTGCAGCAGCTGCGCGAGAGCGCGTTCGCCACTCCCGCGTCGATCGGCGTGCCCAGGTAGACCACGCGCTCGGCGAGCAGCTGCGAGTAGACGTCCATCACGCGCTCCACGCCCGACTGCCTCACCACCACGTGGGGGATCGTGTAGGTGCTCATCGCGCCGCCCCCGTCCCGGCCGCCGCCCCGGCGCCGAAGCCGACGCGATCGCGCCCGGCCGGACGGAGCTCCGCGAACGACGTGACGATCGAGTCGACGAACCCGTAGTCGAGCGCCTCCTCCGCGCTGTACCAGTGGTCGTGCAGGGAGTCGTCGAAGACGCGCTCGAGCGGCTGCCCGGTGTCGTCGGCGATCAGCCGCAGGACCGTGTCGCGGGTGTGGCGCAGCGCATCCGCCTGCAGCTCGACATCGACCGCGGGTCCGCCGATGCCCGCCGAGCCCTGGTGCATGAGGACGCGCGAGTGCGGCAGCGCCCGACGTCGTCCGGGCGTGCCCGACGAGAGGAGGAACTGCCCGGCGCTGCACGCCATGCCGAGCACGAGCGTGGAGACGTCGTTGGGGATGGCGCGCATGACGTCGCGGATGGCGAGCATGGCGGGCACGGACCCTCCGGGCGAGTGGATCCAGAGGGAGATCTCGGACAGCGGATCCTCCGCGGCGAGCGCGATGAGCTGCGTCGCGAGGAGGGTGCCGTTGTCGTCGTCGAGCTCGCCGTCGAGGACGAGCACCCGGCGCTCGTACAGCTCTCGGCGGGCGGTGGCGTCGAACGCCTGGGGTCGGGGTGAATCGCTCATGCCCCCACCCTCGCGCCGCATCCGCGGCACGTGCCCCCGCTTCTGCTCACGGCTGCTCTGCCCCCGGCAGCGCGGCCCCCGTGCGCCCACGTTCTGGGCGGGATGCGAGTTTCGCCACACCCGCGTGGTTTCGCCACCCCGATCGGCGTGGCGAAACCACGTGGGTGTGGCGGATCGTGTGACCCGGGGGCGGCGCAGGGCGCAGGCTTCGCTACGCCCTTGGCCTTTCGCCATGCGCATGCGTGTGGCGAAAGGCCATCCGAGTGGAGGAACGAGGACTCCCGCGGGCGGCCCCCACGGGCGGGCACGGCACCCGCGGGCGGCACCTGGCGGTCACGGGCGGCATCGTGCACTGTGGGCAGGGCACCCTTGGGCACGACGGGCGGGCCGGGCCAGGCAGGGCTCAGAGCGCGGGTGCGGGGTCGTGGTCGGGGGAGCGCAGCCATTCGTCGAACGTGATCGAGCCCTGCTGCGCATCCGGGGCGCCGCGGAGGACGCCCGACGCCATCGCGCGCCAGTACCGGCCCGGCAAGGCGACCTCGAGCGCGCGGCGACGGACACCGTCGAACCTGAGCTGGCGGCGGACGAGGTCGACCAGCCGCGCCTCCTCCGGGCCGACGAGGTCCGGCGCTCGGCCGGCGGGCGCGGCCTCGGCGAGCTCGACGAGCCGCTCGCCCACCTCGCGGGCCGCGACCGTCCGGACGAGCGCCCTCGGCACGGCGAGCAGCGGCCCGAGCGATCCGCGTCGCATGACCTGCCCGGCGAACTCGTGGAACTGGGCGGCACGCAGCAGCGTCCAGGGCACGTCGGCAGCGGACACGGCACCCTCCTGCGCGAGCTTGCCGGCGTAGTACGACTCGTCGACGCCGTCGATCCCCACGATTGACAGGGCGACGTGATGAGGGACCCCCGCATCCCGCTCCGCGGCGAGCAGCTGCGCGGTGGCCCGCTCGAAGAACTCGACCGCGACCTTCGCGGAGAGCGTCTCCACGCTGGTCACGTCGATGAGCGCGTCCGCATCCGGGAGCGCGTCTCTGAGCCCAGCCCCGGTCGTGACGTCCTGTCCGGATGCACGCGACAACGACACCACCTCGTGCCCACGCCCTCTCGCCGCGGCGACCACGTGTCGGCCCACCGTCCCGGTGGCACCTGCGATGGCGATCCTCATGCCGCATTCCCCCCTCGACGTCGTGTGTCCGTCCGGTGGCGTCGTTGTGTGCTCATGTCTGTTCGACGACGCACCGGGCCAGGATGTGAGGTCGTCCGGGTGGACCCGCTCCGCCTCACGGCCGCAGGAGTCCGCCGCGCAGTGCGGCGAACAGACGATCGAGGCGGACGCGGTGGTCGGCCGCGAGGGCGGACCCTGCCGCTCCGTCGATGACGCGTCGCGCGGTCTCGACGAGCACGGAGGCGTAGCCGGCCAGTAAGAGGGCCGCGACGAGCACCGCATCCTCGCGCTCGGCCCCCGCTCTCTCGAGCTCGTCGGCGAGCGCGGCCTCGAGCTCGGCCGCGATCTCCCGCGACCGTCCTGCCAGCGATGGCGAGCCCGCCACGACACGGAAGAACACCGCGGATCCGGGGGCCAGGCCCGACAGAGCGTGCCGCTCGGAGGCGAGCCGGTCGGACAGGGTCTCGAGCGCGTCGATCGCCCGGGCCACGACGGTGGAGCTGTCCGCTGCGGCGATGCCGCCCGCATCGACGTCCGCGCTCGCGTCCGCATCGACGTCCGCGCTCGCGTCCGCGTCGCCGCTCGTGCATGCGACCGCGTCGCGCACGGCGGCACGGAGGAGCTCGGCGGCCTCGGGGGCTCGGTCGAGGAGGAGGTCCTCCTTGCGAGGGAAGTGCTTGAACACCGTGACGCTCGAGACGCCCGCTTCGAGCGCGACCTGGGCGACGGTGACCTCGTCGAATCCCCGGGAGAGCATGAGCGCGGTCGCGACCTGCGAGATGCGCGCCCGCGTCTGCGGGCCGCCGCGTTCACTCGTCCTGGGCACGTCTCGATCCTACCCTTGTGCGACTAAGTTTAGTGACATAACCTAGTCACGTGTCCGATGCATCCTCCCTCGCTCCGCAGACCCTCCGTCGGTCCTGGATCGCGCTCGCCGGCCTCTCGGCGGTGTTCCTGTTCGAGATGCTCGACAACTCGATCCTCACCGTCGCGCTGCCGACGATCGGCCGCGACCTGGGGACGACGACCGTCGGCCTCCAGTGGGTCACCGGGGCCTACACCGTCGTCTTCGGCGGCCTGATGCTCGCCTTCGGAGCCTTCTCCGATCGGTACGGTCGGCGACGCATCATGCTCATCGGGCTGGTGCTCCTGGGGCTTGCGAGCCTGGCCACCGGATTCGTCACGACCACCGACCAGCTCATCGCGGTGCGGGCGGTGATGGGCGTGGCCGCCGCGATGACCACACCCGGGTCGATGGCCCTCGCCTTCCGGCTGTTCTCCGAGGACGGACTCCGCGTCCGCGCCATCAACCTCATCTCGACGGTCGGGCTCGTCGGGCTCGCCGTCGGCCCCACGGCGGGCGGGTTCGTCCTCTCGATCGCCCCGTGGCAGGTGCTGCTGCTCGTGAACGTCCCGATCGCAGCCCTGGCCTGGATCGGCATCCGCACAGGCGTGGCCGCAGACACTCCGGAAGACCTCCATCGCGATCCGCTCGACATCGCCGGAGGTCTGCTCGGCACCGCCACGATCGTGCTCGCCCTGGTCGCGCCGACCCTGTTCGTGGAGGAGGGCGTGGGGTCGTGGATGCCCTGGGCCGCCTCGGTCGCGGCCCTCGCGGCGGCGGCGCTCTTCGTGCTGCGCGAACGCACCGCGCGGCATCCGCTGCTGGAGCTGCGACTGCTCGCACATCCGCTGGTCTCGAGCGGCCTCGCGTTCAAGGCGGCCGCGGGCATGGCGATCGCCGGGCTCGGCTATCTCGTCACCCTGCAACTGCAGCTCGACTGGGGCTGGCCGCCCGCCCTCGCGTCGCTCGGGATGCTGCCCCAGGTCATCGTGCTGATCGCGGGAGGGGCCGCCATCCGTCCGCTGATGGAGCGGTTCGGCCTCGAGCGGCTGGCCTGGATGAGCTCGCTCGCCGTCGTGGCCGGGCTCGCGGTCTACGCCCTCCTCGGGTCGCTCGGGTACGTGTGGGTCGCCGTCGCGCTGGTGCTGGTGTCGGCGGGGTTGCGGGTGGTCGGGGTGGTGGCCGGCACGAACGTGCTGCGGGGCCTGCCCGAGGACCGCACCACCATCGGCGCCGCCCTCGTCGACACCGCGTCGGAGGTGACGACCGGCGTCGGACTCGCCCTGGCCGGCACGATCCTCGCCGCCTTCTTCTCGGGCAGCATCACCGCGACCCCGTGGACGTCCGCCCAGACGGGCGAGTTCCGCACCGCCGTCGAGGTCGGGGCGTTCGCGCTCACCATCGTCTCCGCTGCTCTCGTCGCCTACGGCATCGTCCGCACCCGTCGCACCCGCCGCACCCCCTCCCTCGCGCCCGAGTCCCCCGTGCTCACCGCCCAGTCCCCCAGCGCGCCGTGACCGCGGCCGCATCGGGGCTCGCAGCTCTCGAGTGCTCCCTTTCGGCGCCGATCCCGCCCGGATGGCACCAGGAGTGAGCACTCGCCCGCAGGATCGTCGCGCCAGACGTGCTCGAGTGCTCACGTCGGGCAGCGAATGGCGCTGGACGTGAGCTCTCGCTGAGAGGGAAACTCACAACGCGCGGGCGCGGGGCGGTTTGACACCTCGAGTGTCATCGCCCTAGCGTGGGAGGACGTGGGAGCGCTCCCACCGACGCAGCGCGGCGTAGCACCAGCCCGTGCTCGCCGCACATCCGCACGCACGACACGAGGTTCCGCAGCCATGACCGACTTCCCTCCCGGCTTCCTCTGGGGATCCGCCACCGCCGCCGCCCAGATCGAGGGCGCCGCCTTCGAGGACGGCAAGGAGGCGTCGATCTGGGACGCGTTCGCCCGCGTCCCCGGCGCCGTGCTGAACGGGGACACGCTCGACGTCGCCGACGACCACTACCACCGGATGCCCGAGGACGTCGCGCTCATGAAGCGCCTGGGGCTCCACGCCTACCGCTTCTCCACGAGCTGGTCGCGCATCAAGCCCGGAGACCGCGAGTTCAACCGCAAGGGCCTCGACTTCTACTCGCGCCTGGTCGACGAGCTGCTCGCGAACGGCATCGTCCCCTGGCTCACGCTCTACCACTGGGACCTCCCGCAGGCCGTCCAGGAGCTGGGCGGATGGGCCTCCCGCGACACCGCCTACCGCTTCCGCGACTACGCGGAGGGCGTGTACGCCGTGCTGGGCGACCGCGTCACCCGCTGGACCACCTTCAACGAGCCGTTCTGCTCGTCGTGGCTCGGCTACGCCGCCGGGGTGCACGCCCCGGGAGTGCAGGATCCGCGTCAGGCGGTCGCCGCCGTCCACCACCTCCACCTCGGCCACGGGCTCGCCACGAAGCGGCTGCGGGAGCTGGGCGCCGAGGAGGTCGGCATCACGCTCAACCTCACGAACGCCCTCCCGCGCGACCCGTCGGACGAGGCCGACCTCGACGCGGCCCGCCGCATCGACGGCCTCAACAACCGCATCTTCCTCGATCCGCTGCTCCGCGGCGAGTACCCGGAGGACGTGCGCCACGACCTCGCCGAGTACGGCATCGACGACAACGTCCGCGACGGCGACCTCGAGCTGATCTCGCAGCCCCTCGACTTCCTCGGCGTGAACCACTATCACGACGACCAGGTGTCGGCGCATCCGCTCGAGCACGCCCTCGAGACCCATCTCGTGCAGGGGTCGACCCGCCCGGTCGCCTCCCCCTTCCCGACCGCCGAGTTCGTCACCTTCCCGCAGCGGGAGGGCCTGTCGCTCACCGCGATGGAGTGGGAGGTGAACCCGGTCGGGCTCACCACCCTGCTCGTCCGCCTCGGCCGGGAGTACGACACCCTCCCCGCCCTCTACGTGACCGAGAACGGCGCCGCCTACGACGACGTCGTGTCGGAGGACGGTGCGATCCACGACGTGGAGCGCACCGCATACATCCGTGACCACATCGACGCCGTGCGCGCGGCGATCGAGCAGGGGGCGGATGTGCGGGGCTACTTCGTCTGGTCGCTGCTCGACAACTTCGAGTGGGCCTGGGGATACGGGAAGCGCTTCGGCATCGTGCGAGTCGACTACGACACCCTCGAGCGCACGCCGAAGGACTCCGCGCTCGCGTACGCTTCGATCATCGCCGACCACGACGCCTCGACGCAGGCCTCCCCCGTGGTGAGCCCGATCGCCGGATGAGGACCCCATGACCCCGCAGCAGCCCACCCTCGAGATGGTGGCTGCGGAGGCGGGCGTCTCGCGCTCGACCGTCTCCCGCGTGGTCAACGGCTCGCCGAAGGTGACCCCGGAGGCGGTGGCCGCCGTCGAGGCGGCGATCGCCCGCCTCGACTACGTGCCCAACCGGGTCGCGCGGTCGCTGGCGCGCTCCCGCACCGACGTCATCGCGCTGCTGGTGCCCGAGCCGTCGTCCACCGTGTTCGCCGACCCGTTCTTCGCCTCCATCGTGCGCGGGGTGTCGACGGCGTTGAGCGAGACCGACTACACGCTGTCGCTGCTCATCGCATCGGAGCAGCAGGCCGCCAAGACGCGGCGCTTCCTGCTCGGCGGCAACGTCGACGGCGCCCTCGTCGTGTCGCACCACGCGGGCGATGACTCGTACCTGCACCTGGGGTCGACGGTGCCGCTCGTCTTCGGCGGCCGCCCCGTGCATCCGTCGGCGGCGGATGCGCACTACGTCGACGTCGACAACGTCGCCGCAGCGCGGCTCGCCACCGCGCATCTGCTGAGCCTCGGCCGCCGGCGCATCGCCACGATCGCCGGGCGCCAGGACATGCCCGCGGGCCTCGATCGCCTCGCGGGCTGGCGCGCCGCCGGCGGCGACCCCGCCCTGGTGGAGGTGGGCGACTTCTCGCTCGAGTCCGGGGCGGCGGCGATGGAGCGGCTGCTCGAACGCGCGGGCGACGAGGGCATCGACGGCGTCTTCGCGGCGAACGATCAGATGGCCGCGGGCGCCTTGGGAGTGCTGCACGCGCACGGACTCCGCGTGCCGGACGACGTGGCCCTCGTCGGCTTCGACGACGACCCGTACGCCACCACCACGACGCCGCAGCTCACCACGGTGCACCAGCCCTCGGCAGCGCTCGGCGAGATGCTCGCCACCACGCTCGTGTCGCTCATCGACGGCGACGACGTCCCCCGGGCCCAGTACGCCCCCACCTCCCTCATCCGCCGCGCCTCCGCCTGACCCGCCGCGCGGGGGCGTGGGCGGGCGCAACGCGGCCCTTGAACGCCTGCTGCTGCGGGTTGCGCCCGCTGAAAGTCGCGTCACCGCCGTAACGGCCTCGACATCACCTGGGGCGGGCGCAACCCGCGGCAGGCGGGGCATTCGCCGCCCACCCGGCACGCCGACCACGAGGCGAGCCGCCGGCCCGGGCCGGACCGCCCACGGGCGAGGCCGCGGGTTCGGCCCACCAGGGCCGCCGTGACAGCCTCGACAGCGCGCTGGGCGGGCGCAACCCGCAGCAGGCGGAGCGTTCGCCGCCCGCCCGGCCACGTCAGCCACGAGGCGAACCGCCGGCCCCAGGCGACCCCACCCGCAGGCTAGCCCGCGGGTTCGGCCCACCAGGGACGCCGTCAGCGCCGGGACGGCCTCGACAGCGCGCTGGGCGGGCGCAACCCGCAGCAGCGGAACGTTCGCCGCCCGCCCGGCCACGTCAGCCACGAGGCGAGCCGCCGGCCCCAGGCGACCCCACCCGCAGGCTAGCCCGCGGGTTCGGCCCACCCGGGACGCCGTCAGCGCCGTGACAGCCTCAACGGCGCGCTGAGCGGGCGCAACCCGCAGCAGGCGGAGCGTTCGCCGCCGCCCGGCACGTCCGCCACGAGGCGAGCCCCCGGCCCCGGGGGTGGACCGCCCACAGGCGAGGCCGCGGGTTCGGCCCACCAGGGACGCCGTTACCGCCGGGACGGCCTCGACGACGCGCTGGGCGGGCGCAACCCGCATCGGGGCAGCCTCCCTGCGCGCGCAGGGCACGGCGGGCGCACTCGCGGCGATGACGCGGCGGCGCGGCGGCGGGGGCGGGGTCAGCCCGCGGAGCAGGAGTAGAGGTCGGTGATGCCGTCTACCGCGGTGCAGTTCTGGGTCACCCACTCGCGGATGGCGGAGACCTCCGAGTCCGACGACGACGTGGACCCAGCACCGCCGAAGCCGCCGCCACCGCCGAAGCCCCCGTCCGACGACATGAGCACGAACCGCAGCTGACCCGAGGAGACGAGCTGCTCGAACGTGTCCAGCGTGGGTGCCGGGTCCGAGCCGCTGAAGCCGCCGATCGGCAGCACCGAGTCACCGTCCGTGGCCGTGATGTAGCCCGCCGCGCTCTGCGCTCCGAACGTCGCGAGCAGGTACGACGCCGATCCGCGGTTCGCCTGCACGTAGGCCAGCACCGCATCCTCTGAGCCCGACCGCCCTGCGCCGGCCGCCCCCATCCCGTCCGACGAGGCACCGTCCCTGGCCGGCCCGCCATCCCGACCGCCCGCGTCCGACCCGCCTGGCACACTCGACCCGCCCCCGCCGGGCTGCCCGTTCCCCGCCGCAGCGCCGGGACCCCGACCGGGGAACCCGCCGAACCCACCCGCACCGGAGGACCCACCGCCACCGGGGAACCCACCGAAGCCACCGCCCATCCCCGCGAAGCCGCCACCCATCCCACCCATCGCGGACTGCGCGCCGGCGACGGGGTTGATGGAGTTCTCGTGGTTCATCGCATCCAGCGACCACGCCGCGGGGGTGAGGAGCAGTGCGGCACCGGCGATCACGGAGACCCACCCACGCGCACGTGCCCGGCGCCGCGCTCCCACCACGAGGAGCGCCCCCGCGACCAGCGCGAGCACGCCCTGCACGATCACGACCCAGAGCAGGTACCCCGGATACGCCAGCCCCACGAGCACGGCGGTGAGCGCGGCGACGCCGATCATCGCGAGCTGCGCCCACAGGACCCTCCGAGACCGCGCGACCGCGAACGCGAGACCCACCAGGAGGCCCATCGGGAGGGCGAGTGACGCCGTGTAGAACTGGTGCATCCCGGCGACAGCGGAGAACATCGCGAGGAACGTGACGAGCCATCCACCGAGGAACACCACCACGGGCAGCCGCATCCGCAGGACGAGCAGTACCACGATCGCGAGGAGCGCGACCGGGATGAGCCACGCCACCTGCCCGGCAACCTCGACGTTGAACAGACGCAGGACCCCCGCCTCCCCCGAGAAGGGCGGAGTGAACGAGCGGTAGTCACTCGAGTCGGCGGTGGCCGAGAACCGCCCGAGCCCGTTGTAGCCGAACACCATCTCGAACGGGTCGTTCGAGTAGGTCCCTCCCACGTACGGGCGCGAGGAGGCGGGGATCAACGCGACGACGGCGATCCAGGTCAGCGACAGCACGAGGCTGACCGCCCCCGCCACCGCCAGGTCCCGGATCTTCCGCCACCAGGACTTCCGAGTGACGAGGTATCCGGCGGCGAGGGCCGGCCAGACCGCCCATGCCTCGAGCATGTACATCTGGAACGCCAGGGCGATGAACGCCCCCGCCCCCACCAGCCAGCGCGCGGACGCCCGTTCGACCGCCTTCGTCGCCGCCCACGCGGCGAGGGCGAGCGCGAGGACGAAGAAGGACTCCGGCTGGTTCGATCGGGCGACGGCGGCGAGGATGGGCGTGGCCGCGACGGCGGATCCGGCGAGGAGCCCGGCGAGGGTCGCCCCTCCCTCGAGCCCGAAGCCCCGGGCGATGCGGCGGGCGGTGAACGCGGCGAGCAGGACGGCGGCGACGGTCGCCAGCGCGTTGGGCGCGTTCACGGACCAGGTGGAGAAGCCGAAGAGGCGCACGAAGAGGGCGGGCACCCAGTACGACCCGGGGATCTTGTCCAGCGAGACCGTGCCCGCCGGGTCGACCGATCCGAAGAGGAGGTTCGCCCAGCTCTGGCTCATCGACAGCGCGATGGCCGCGTAGTACTCCGAGCGCTGGCCGAGCTGGAGCGCCCACAGGTAGGCGAAGGCGCTGAGGGCGGTCAGGGCGCCCAGGCCCAGCGGCCACGGGCGCAGGATCCTGCGGAGGACGAGTCGGCTCGCTGCGGTCGAGGGAGCACCGGCCGCGTCGGGTACGCCGGATCCGAGGGTGGATGTCGTCACGAGGCCGACGCTAGGCAGAGGACATCTGCCCCCACCTCGACCTCGCTATGGGTGACCTATGACGTCACGGACGCGCGGGGAGCGCTCCATCGAGCCGCGCGCTCAGCGAGAGGACCCCGTCGACGACGGACACCGCGCTGAGGTCGGGGACGACCGCATCCGCTCCGTGGCCGAGTGCGTCGGGGCCCACGCCGATCACCACGCCGACGCCGGCGGCCCTCGCCGCCTTGATGCCCGACATCGCGTCCTCGAAGACGACGCACTCCGCGGCGGGGACGCCGATCCGTCCGGCCCCGGTCGCGTAGGGCTCCGGGTCCGGCTTGCCGCGGGTCACGTCCTGTGCCGCGATCAGCACGGCCGGGAGGGCGATGCCCGCCGAGGTCAGACGCGCCGTCGCCAGGTCCCGCGTCCCCGACGTCACCACCGCCCACGGCAGCTCGAGCGACGAGGTCAGCTCGCGGGCGCCCGGCAGCGCCTCCGTGCCGACCGCCTCCCGGATCTCGTCCTGCTCGAGTTCGAGCTCGGCCCGCTCGGCGTCCTCCGCGGCGACGAGCTCGCGGACCGTGTCCCCCGCCCGACGGCCGTGGACCATCTGCGTGTGGTAGTCGAAGTGCGGCGCCCACCGCGCCGCCCAGGCGCCCCACGCGCGCCCCGCGGAGGCGAGGGAGTCGACGAGCACCCCGTCGCAGTCGAACAGCAGGCCACGGATGCGGTACTCGTCACTCATCCCTCGAGCCTATCGACGCCGCGGATGCCGTCACCTCGACACCGATCGAGGCCCACCGCCGCGCTATTCGGCGGGCTCCGCCGGATCCGGTGTCGAGGCGACGGCCGAGTCGACGGGCGAGGCGGAAGTGGAGGCGACCGGCGAGGCGGAAGTGGAGGCGACGGGCGAGGCGACGGTGCGGACCTCGGCGTCGGGCAGCCGCGCGCGCATCACGGCGATCGCCTCCGGGTTGGCGTCGACGAGCACGTAGTGGCGGCCGAGCGCCGCCGCGACGGCGCCGGTGGTCCCGCTCCCGGCGAAGAAGTCGAGCACGCGGTCGCCGGGGCGCGACGACGCCTGGATCATCCGGCGCAGCACGCCCTCCGGCTTCTGCGTGGGGTACCCCGTCTTCTCGCGGCCCGTCGGAGACACGATCGTGTGCCACCACACGTCCGTGGGCAGCTTCCCGAGGGCCGCCCGCTCGGGCGTGACGAGGCCGGGCGCCATGTAGGGCTCGCGATCGACGGCGGCGGAGTCGAAGTGGTAGCCGGTCGGCGACTTCACGTAGACGAGGATCGTGTCGTGCTTCGTGGGCCAGCGGTTCTTCGACTTCGCCCCGTAGTCGTACGCCCAGATGATCTCGTTGAGGAACGACTCGCGCCCGAACAGGGCGTCCAGCAGCACCTTCGCGTAGTGCGCCTCGCGGTAGTCGAGGTGGAGGTAGAGCGTGCCGTCGTCGGCGAGGAGCCGCCAGGCCTCCAGCAGGCGCGGTTCGAGGAAGCCCCAGTAGTCCTCGAAGTGGTCGTCGTACCGCATGAGGTCGCCGCGGATGCGGTCGTAGGCCTGGCCCTTGAACCCGATAACCCGCCCTCGAGCGCTGGGCGAGTCTGCGGCGACCCGGACGTTCGTCGTCGTGCTCCGTCGCTGCGGCCGGCCGGTGTTGAACGGCGGATCGAGGTAGATGACGGTGAACGTCCCGTCGGCCATGCCGGGGAGCACGTCCATGTTGTCGGCGTGGAGGATCAGACCCTCGACGGGCCCGACGTCCGGACCCTCGACCTCCTCCACCGCTCCATCATGACAGCAGGCGCTCGGCGGCTCCGCATCCGCCGGGAGCACGGCGAGCCGAGAGCGGCACCCAGGCGACAGGCGTATCGTCGCGCCCATCATGAGTACTGAGATCCGCCATGAAGCCGCCGAGCACCGCTACGCGCTCTACCTCGACGGCGAGCTGTCCGGGGTGGCCGACTACATCGCCGCCGACGGCAAGGTCTACATGACCCACACCGAGGTGTTCCCCGCCAAGCGACAGAACGGCCTCGGCGGGATGCTCGTGCAGGCCGCCCTCGACGACATCCGCCTCACGGGTGCCGGCACCGTGGTGCCGCAGTGCTCGTTCGTCGGGCACTACATCCGCACCCACCCCGACTACGAGGAGCTCCTCGCGAGCTGACCCGCCCGCTCACCACTCCCTGACGAGGCTCAGCGAGCGGTTCGCCTCCCGGAAGCCGACGGAGGCGTAGAGCCCCACGGCGCCCGTCGGGCTCTCGGAGTCGACGTCGAGCACGGCCTGCTCGAGCCCCGCCTCCCGGAAGGCGGCCAGCGCGTGCACGAGCAGCGCTCGGGCGACACCCCTCCCCCGGTACGCCGCCCTCGTGCCCACCAGCTCGACGTATCCGAAGGGGAACCCGAGCTGCTCGCTCTCCTCCGCGTTCACCGTGGTCAGGAGGAACCCGGCGACCTCGTCGCCGTCGAGCACGACGAACGAGAGGTCGTGGCGGGCGATGGGCAGCTCGTCGCGTGCCGCCCAGTCGTCGGCCGACATCGGCTGGCTCCCCCAGTGGTCGCGGAAGGCCTCGTTCTTCGCCAGTCGCACCGGCTCGGCGACCGCGGGCGAGTAGTCCACGATGCGCAGGCCGGCCTCGAGGGGCGCCTCGGGGATCGGCTCCGCGAGGTCGCGGCGCAGTTCCAGCCAGTACCGCCGGGGCTCGAAGCCCGCCCGCTGCAGCAGGTCGACGACGTGCGCCGAGCCGACGTCCGACTGCGTGAGCAGCCATCCCGGCAGCGGTTCCTCGTGCTCGGCCAGGATCTCGAGGCCCCGCGCCTGCTGCCAGTCCAGCAGCCGCCGACCGATGCCCTCGCCCCGACGGTCGGGGTCGACGTGCCCGTCGAGGAGGACCTTCACGAGCGACTCCGACTCGGCGGGGCGCACGACGAGGCCGTAGGCGACGAGCCTGCCCGCGACATCCGTCGCTCCCGCCGTGTCGCGGTCGGGAGCGAGCTCGACGCGCGTGAGGTCGCTCTCGATCTCCTCCCGCGAGACGACGAAGTTCGGATGGTCGACCCGCCCTGCCCGGCGCCGCAGCTCGTACACCTCGGGAGCGTCGGCCGCCGTCAGGCGTCGCCACCGGACACCCGCCGGCCCGGTCGGCAGCGATGCGCCACCGGCGGGAAACGGGACGCGGTCGCGGAGAGGCGTGCTCATGCTCCCACCGTAGGGCGCACCGCCGCGCCGCACCCGCGCACCGCCGCGCCGCACCCGCCAGTCACCGCGCCGGGGCCCGCGCACCACCGCACCCACGCACCACCGCACCCGCACACCACCGCGCCCTGACCCGCGCAAGCCCGTCGGCGGGCGACGGCGGCGAGGGGCAGGATGGACGACGGACGAACGGGGCTGGCGAAGCGGCCCGGGCAGGACGCGAGGAGCAGACGTGGAGCACAGGACACTCGGGCGGACGGGACGCGAGGTCTCGGTCATCGGACTGGGCACGTGGCAGCTGGGCGCCGACTGGGGCGAGGTCGACGAGGCGGATGCGCTCGCGGTGCTCGACGCCTCGGCCGAGGCGGGCGTCACCCTGTTCGACACGGCCGACGTCTACGGTGACGGTCGCAGCGAGACCCTCATCGGCACCTGGCGTCGCGCCAACCCGGGGCATCCGCTCACCGTCGCCACGAAGATGGGCCGCCGCCTCCCGCAGGAGCCCGGCAACTACACGCTCGAGAACTTCCGGGCGTGGACCGACCGCTCGCGCCGCAACCTCGGCATGGAGACGCTCGACCTCGTGCAGCTCCACTGCCCGCCCACCGCCGTGTTCCACGACGACGCCGTCTACGACGCGCTCGACACCCTGGTCGACGAGGGCGCGATCGCCGCGTACGGGGTCAGCGTGGAGGAGACGGCGCAGGCGCTCACGGCGATCGCCCGGCCCGGGGTGGCCACCGTGCAGATCATCCTCAACGCCTTCCGCCTGAAGCCCCTCGACGAGGTGCTTCCCGCGGCGGAGGAGGCCGGGGTCGGGATCATCGCCCGGGTCCCGCTGGCCTCGGGGCTCCTCAGCGGCAAGTACACCGAGTCGACGACGTTCGCCGCCGACGACCACCGCACGTACAACCGCTCGGGTGAGGCGTTCGACGTCGGCGAGACCTTCTCCGGGGTGCCGTTCGAGGAGGGCGTCGCCGCGGCTCGGGAGTTCGCCGCGCTCGTGCCCGAGGGGGTCTCCCCCGCGCAGGCCGCCCTGGCGTGGGTCGCCCAGCTCGACGGCGTGAGCAGCGTGATCCCGGGTGCCCGCGACCCCGAGCAGGCGCGCGCGAACGCCGCCGCCGGTCGGGTGCCCGACCTCGGCGACGGCGTCCGCGAGGGTGTGCGGCGCATCTACGACGAGAGGTTCCGTCCGCTCATCCACGACCGCTGGTGAGAGCGGGGGCGGGCGCGGCGTCGGCCGCGTCGGCCGCGGTCGTCCCTGCCGGGGCCTTCTCGAGCGAAGCCGCCTCGTCCGGGCCGAGGTGGTCGTCGGCGCTCATCGTCGCCTCGTCGAACGGACGGGCCCCGGAGAGCACGGCGCGCACCTGCTCGACGTCCAGCTGACGGGTCCACGTCGCGACGAGCAGCGTGGCCACCGCGTTGCCGGTGAAGTTCGTCAGTGCTCGCGCCTCCGACATGAACCGGTCGATCCCGACGATGAGGCCGACGCCATCCAGCAGGTCGGGCCGGTGCGCCTGCAGTCCGCCGGCGAGCGTCGCCAGTCCCGCCCCGGTCACTCCGGCCGCGCCCTTCGAGGCGATGACCATGAACACCAGGAGCGACACCTGCTCGCCGATCGAGAGCGGCGTCCCCATGGCGTTCGCGATGAACAGCGACGCCATCGTCAGGTAGATGGCCGTGCCGTCGAGGTTGAAGGAGTAGCCGGTGGGCACCGTGATGCCCACCACGGGCTTGGAGGCCCCGAGGTGCTCGAGCTTCGCGATGAGCCGCGGCAGGGCCGCCTCGGACGACGACGTGGAGACGATGAGCAGGTACTCGCGGGCCAGGTACTTCATGAGCGAGAAGATGTTGACCCGGGTGACGAGCATGAGCAGTCCGCCGAGGACGACGACGATGAAGACCGCGCAGGTGACGTAGAACGCGATCATCAGGGCCCCCAGTCCGATCAGGGCCTGCGGGCCGGTCGATCCGACGACCGCCGCGATGGCGCCGAAGGCACCCACCGGCGCCAGCCACATGATCATCGCCAGGATGCGGAACACCAGGGCCTGGATCATCCTGATCCCGTTGAGGATCGGCGCACCCTTCGCCCCCATCCGCTGGAGGGCGAACCCGACGATGAGGGCGACGAACAGCGTCTGCAGGATCGAGCCGTCGGTGAGGGCCGAGAGCAGCGACACCGGGATGATCCCGAGCAGGAAGTCCTTGGTCTCGGTCGCCTCACCGGTCGCCTGGTAGCTGGTACCACTGAGGTCGAGCCCGGTCCCGGGGTGGATGAGGTTGCCCACCACCAGCCCGATCGCGAGCGCGAAGGTCGACATGGCGATGAAGTAGCCGAGCGCGAGCCCGCCGACCTTCCCCACCGTGGCGGCCTTCGCGATCGAGCCCACGCCCAGCACGATCGTGCAGAAGATGACCGGTGCGATCATCATCTTGATCAGCTTGCCGAACGCGTCGCCGATGGGCTTGAGCCCGGTCGCGAAGTCGGGCACGAGCAGCCCGACCGCGATGCCCGCCGCCACGGCGACGATGACGGCGATGTAGAGGTAGTGCGTGCGGTCGAGTCGCTTGTGCGGTCTCAGCGTCATTGCCATGATCGATCCCTTCCCTCGAGCGGCACCCCTGTGTGCCCTCCGGTGCAGGAGACTCTGCGCGCATGCCGCCGGGCTGTCCCGTTTGTGGTCGTAGTGTTCACGACGCGGACGGCGACAGCGGGGCGCCGGGGAGGGAAGATGGAGGCCCGACCACAGTGGAGTGAGGAGGTGCCGATGCGTCGACGATGGAGCGTCGCGACGCGCCTTCTGGTGCTGCAGCTGGCCGGCGTCGCCGTCCTCGCCGCGGGGGCCGTCGTGTTCACGGTGGTCGGCGCGCGCAGCGACGCCCAGCAGGAGGCCGCCACCCGTTCGGTCGCCGTGGCCACCTCGCTCGCGCAGAACCCGCTCGTCGTCGAGGCCGTGTCCGAGCCGGATCCGACCGCGACGCTCCAGCCCTACGCCCTCGACGTGATGGCCGCCTCCGACGTGGACTTCGTCACGATCATGTCCACCGACGGCACCCGCTACACCCATCGCGATCCCGCACAGATCGGCAAGCACTACCTCGGCACGCTGGCGCCCGCGCTCCAGGGCGAGACGGTGGTGGAGACCTACACCGGGACGCTCGGCCCGTCCGTCCGCGCCGTCGCACCCGTGCGGGATGCCGCGGGCGAGATCGTCGCCCTCGTCGCGTCGGGGGTGACGATCTCGCGTGTGGAGGGCACGCTCGCGGCGCGACTGCCTCCGCTCATCGGCGGAGTGCTGGGCGCGGCCCTCCTCGTGGTCCTCGCGACGGTGATCCTCGGCCGCTACCTCGGCCGGGTCACCGACGGCCGTGGCCCCGAGGAGATGGCGCGGCTCTTCGCCTATCACGAATCGGTGCTGCACTCCGTCCGCGAGGGCCTGCTCCTCATCGACAGGCGCGGTCGCATCGCGCTCCTCAACGACCAGGCGGCCGCGCTCCTCGGGGTGCCCGCGGACAGCGCGGGGGAACGGATCACCGACCTGCCGCTCGAGGCCGACCTCGAGGCGTTCCTCCTCGCCGAACCGGCCGCTCCCGCGGATCTCGCCGCCTCCGAGGACGACGGCGACGGGCCCGTGACGGAAGAGGTGCACCTCCATGCCGGACGCGTGCTGGTGCTGACCCGGCGCCCCGCCACGCAACCGCGGCGCGGCCGTCGTCCGGCGCGTCTCCTCGGCACCGTCGTGACGCTCCGCGACCGCACGGAGATCGAACGGCTGAGCGGCGAGCTCGACGCCACCCGCACGCTCTCGGACGCCCTGCGCTCGCAGACGCACGAGCACTCGAACCGGATGCACGTGGTCGCCTCCCTGGTGGAACTCGGCCGATACGACGAGGCCGTCGCCTTCGCCGTCGACAGCACCGCCCGCTCGCAGCATCTCGCCGACGAGCTCTTCTCGGGGATCGAGGACGCGGTCGTCGCCGCGCTGCTCCTCGGCAAGTGGACCGAGGCGAGGGAGCGCGGAATGGAGGCCGAGATCGACGTGAGCGCGGGCGCGCGATGGGATCCGAGCCTGTCGGAGGACCTCGTGGTCATCCTCGGCAATCTGATCGACAACTCCCTGGACGCACTGGCTCGGGCGCCGGAGCGCAGGCTCGTCGTGCGCATCTCCGGCGGAGACGCATCCGACCTCGAGCTCCTCGTCGCCGATACGGGGACCGGTGTGCCCGCCGACCTCGGCTTCGGCGATCTGGCCCGGCGCGGGTTCTCCACGAAGGACCACGGGGCCTTCGGCCGCGGGGTCGGTCTCGCCCTGGTCGACGACGCCGTGAGGCGGCGCGGCGGGACTGTGCGGCTCACCACGGGAGAGACCGGGTCCGGATGTGTGGCGACCGTCCGCATCCCCTCGCGATCCCTCGCCGGCGAACGGCGACCGCACCGGGGATCGGCGTCATGACCGACGCGATCGGCGTGCTCGTGGTCGAGGACGACGAGCACACCCGGGAGGTCAACGCGCGCTTCGTCGAGCGCGTCCCCGGCTTCGTCCTGGCCGCGACGGCGCCCGACGCCAACAGCGCGCTGCGGACGCTCCGTGCGGACCGGGACTCCGGGCATCCCGAGATCTCGCTCGTCCTCCTCGACATGAACCTGCCGGACGGGCACGGTCTCGACGTGTGCCGTCGACTGCGCGCCTCCGCGATCGACATCGACGTGATCGCGGTCACGGCGGCGAGCGACGTGGCGACCGTGCGGGCAGCAGTGTCGCTCGGCATCGTGCAGTACCTGATCAAGCCGTTCACGTTCGCGTCCTTCACCGAGAGACTGGAGGGGTATCGGGAGTTCGTCACCGGCGTGGACGCCACGGGGACGGCGACGCAGTCCGAGATCGACCACGCGTTCGCGTCGCTTCGACGAGGGTCCTCCGCGTCCGCCCTGGCGAAGGGCCTGTCCGACGAGACGATGTCCCGTGTCCTGGCCGTCGTGCGGGGCGAGTCGGAGGTGTCCGCCACGGAGGTCGCCGCGCGCGCGGGCCTCTCGCGGGTCTCCGCCCGCCGCTACCTCGAGCACCTCGTCGACGCGGGGGCGCTGAGCAGATCGACCCACCAGAACGGCCCGGGCCGCCCCGAGATCCGCTACGCCCGCACCCGCTGACGCGGAGGACCACAACGCTGTCCGCCACACGCACGTGGTCTCGCCACACCGATCGACGTGGCGAAGCAGCGTGGGTGTGGCGGAACGTGATCCTGACCCGGTCAGTAGCGGATGGCGTCGATCACCTTCACGCGGACCGCGACGAGCGCGGGGAGCAGCCCCGCCACCGCACCGACCGCGGTGGCGGCCACCAGGCCGAGGAGGGCCGCGTCGACCGGGAACGGCGGGAAGTCGCTGATCACGCCCTGCCCGATCGCGTCGCGCACGAAGGGGCTCTGCACGAGCAGGATCGCGGCCACCACTCCGAGGGCGCCGGCGATCACCGTGGCCACGACGCTCTCCATCATCACCGCGAAGAACACCCGTCCCGCGGTCGCGCCGAACGAGCGCCGGATCCCGATCTCGCGGATCCTCTGGCGGACGGTCACGAGGGCGATGTTCACCAGTCCGAGCGCGCCCAGCAGCAGGACGAGCACCGCGATCCCGCCGACGACCAGGCGCGCGACGAGGAACGCGTCGTCGCCGAACTGAGCCGCATCCTGCCGGTTCACGTCGACCTCGACGCCTCCGCCGAGCACGGCGGAGATGTCGCGCTTGACGGCGTCGGCCAGCGTCTGCCAGTCGCCCTCCGGGACCCAGAGCTCGTACTGCGGCGGGAAGCCCGCGTTCGGGTCCTGCGCCGGCCTGGTCTGCTCGGCCACCTCCTGATAGCGGGCCAGCTGATCGGCCAGCATGAACATCGCGGGCTGCGTCTCCCACGACGCCGACGGATACACCCCGACGATCACCGCGGTCGTGCCCTTCGGGCCGCCTAGGCTCAGCGTCGGATGCGTGAGCAGGTCGGGCCGGCCGAGGCGGTCCCAGAACACCTGGTTCACGATGACCTGGGGCGCCAGCATGCTCGCGGCGTCGCGCGAGAACCAGGCGCCCTCGCTGATCCGCACCCGGTGGATCTCGCCGTAGGGCTGGTCCACGGCCTGCGTGCCCACCGTGAGGACCCCTGACGGGGAGTCGACCGGGACCGTCGCGCTCACCACGCGGGTCGCGTACGTGATGTCGTACCGCTCGACGACATCCGTCCACGCCTGCTGCATCCGCTCGGGGTCGATCTCGCTCCCGTCGGTGGTGTAGGCCCCGACGTAGAGCGTCGCGGGGCGACCGCTCGACCGCTCGGCCTGCTCGGTCGACACCTGCTGCAGGACGGCCCCGAGGGCCACGACGGTGGTCAGCGAGCACACGGCGACAGCGACGCCGATGAGGGAGAGCAGCACACGCGTGCGATGGATCCTGAGCTCCTGCCACGCCTCGACGACGGCTCCCACCAGAGCGGTGAGGATGCTCATGCCGCCTCCGCCCCTGTCTCGGCTGAGCTGAGGACCCCGCGGTCGAGCCGGTACCTGGTCCGCGCGGTCGCCGCGATGGTGGGGTCGTGCGTGATGACGATGAGGGCAGCGCCCGTCCGCGTGGCCACCTCCTCCACCACCGCCATCACGCTCTGGCCCGTGTCGAGGTCGAGTGCTCCAGTCGGCTCATCGGCGAGGATGAGCCGCGGTCCTCGCACGAGCGCCCGAGCGATCGCGACCCGCTGCTGCTCGCCGCCGGAGAGTCGCTCAGGGAGGGAGTCGAGGCGGTGAGCGAGACCGACCTGCTCGAGCATCTCCGCGGCGATCGCACGGCGGCGCCAGAACGACCTGCCGGTCGCGTAAAGCAGCGGCGTCGCGACGTTCTCGAGGGCGGTCCGCCCCTGGAGGAGGTTGAACTGCTGGAACACGAACCCGATGTGCTGCCCGCGGATCCGGTCCCGCTCGCCGCTGGAGTAGCTCCGCACCGCGCGGTCCTGGAACTCGAGGACCCCGCTCGTGGGCAGGTCGAGGAGGCCGAGGATGTTGAGCAGCGTCGACTTCCCCGATCCGGAGCGGCCGACGATCGAGATGCGGTCGCCCTCCTCGACGGCGAGGTCGACGCCGTCGAGGATGGTGAGCGCGGGCTGGTCGGGCGGCAGGACCGTGCGGGTGACCTGCTCGAGACGGAGCAGCGTCACGGAGTCATTCCACAGACCGAGCCGCCGGACGGCAGGGACACGCATCCGCCCATCCCCTCGTCCACGACCGCCGCGGCGCCCGGGGCGAACTGCAGGATGGTCTCGCCCTCGTCGAGGCCTCCGGTCACCTCGACCTGTGATCCATCCGTCAGCCCGAGGCCGATCGGTCGCTCCTCCTGCGTGCCGTCGGGCGCGACCACCCAGACGGTGCCGCTCTGGGCCGCGCCCTGCACGGCGGTGGTGGGGACGATGAGGACGCCGTCGGCCTTGCCGCCCGAGAGCGTCATCGTCGCGGTGAGGCCGGGGAACACGGTGACCCCGTCGGGGATCGGGCAGGTGACCGTCGTCGTCGAGGATCCCCCCGAGCCGCCGCCGGTCGCGCCGAGGCCGCCTGCAGAACCTCCGGACGGATCCGAGCCGCCGCCCTGGCCACCCGCGCCCTGGAGCGGGTTCTGGATGCGCAAGCCGCTGCAGGTGAAGGGAGCCGGCCCGGCGGTGATCGCGACCTGGGCCTCGGTCGGGGCGCTCACGAGGCGGTAGCGCTGCTCGGGCGCGAGCGTCCCGGAGACGGAGTAGGTGGGCGGCGCGACCTGGGCGGTGGCCTCGCCGATCGACACGGTCTGCCCCTCGATGACTCCGAGCGAGCTCACCGTCCCGCCGATGGGGGCGGTCACGTCGACGTACCGGTAGCGCACCGGCAGGGGCTTGCCCTCGGCATCCACGGAATCGGCCGGATCACGCTCGATCTCGACCTTCACGTCGTAGACGACGTCTCCCGCGGCCACTGCCGCGCCCTCGGCGACGAACACCTCGTCGACCGTTCCCGCAGCCGTCGCCTTGACGGGCACGGCCGGATCCGCCGACACCGTCGCATCGACCACCACGTCGTTCGCGATGCTGCCCTTCGCCACCACGACGGTCGGGGCGGTGACCTCGCCGGTGGGCACCGCGAGGTCGGCCTCAGCGGGGTGGTCGGGGAAGAACGCCAGCTTGCAGAGCGCCACCGCGACGACCGCGACGAGGACCAGCCTCAGGATCGGGAACACCCATCGTCGTGCCGCGTCCACGTCACTCTCCTTGCCCCGCAACCGGGCCCCCTGCCCGCACTCGCCCGAGCGACGTTACCGGATGGGAGGGAGTCGTCCCTGGGATCGCACCCGGGCCGGCGTCAGCCGACCTGCCGCTCGGTGGACGACCCGGGCGGCGACGCCTTCGAGATGCGCGACACCTTGCTCAGAGCATTGGAGGTTCTGGGCAGACTTCGAGCCCACTCGTCCTCGTCCACCCGCGATCAGCACCTTCATGACTGTCCTTGCTCCTTCCGGACGGCAAAAATCACCGTCAGGAGATTGACGATTCAGACGTCGAAGATGTGAGGACGAATGCTCCTGCCGATCTCACATCTGAGACATCTGCGTCGTCATCTCGGTGAAGGCACAGGAAGACGGACGAGGGGCGGATCGTGAAGGACATCGTGATCGTGGGCGGCGGGTACGCCGGTTTCTACACGGCGTGGAAGCTCGAGAAGGCGCTGCGGCGCGGTGAGGCCAGGGTCACCGTCATCGATCCCCGCCCGGCGATGACCTACCAGCCGTTCCTGCCCGAGGTGGCGGCCGGGTCGGTGGAGGCGCGTCACGTCGTGATCTCGTTCCGACGGCATCTGCGGCGCACCCGTCTGATCTCCGGAGCCGTGACGCGCATCGACCACGCCGACCGGCGGGTGACCGTGGTCGCGCAAGACGGTGAGCCGTTCGACGTGCCGTACGACATCGTGGTGGTGACAGCGGGTGCGGTGACGAGGACGTTCCCCATCCCCGGGCTGCTGGAGGAGGCGATCGGCATGAAGCAGGTCGAGGAGGCCGTGGCAATTCGCGACCACATCCTCACCGCCTTCGACCGGGCCTCGGTACTCCCCGAGGGCCCTGAGCGGCGGAAGCTGCTGACGGTCACCTTCGTCGGCGGCGGCTTCTCCGGCGTCGAGGGCTTCGGCGAGACGCTGTCACTCGCCCACGCCCTGCTGGGCTACTACCCGGAGCTCAGCGAGGACGACGTCTCCTTCCACCTCGTCGAGGCGACCCACCGCATCCTGCCCGAGGTGGGCGAAGCCGCCGGACGATGGGTCGTCGATCACCTGCGCTCACGCGGCGGTCACGTGCACCTGGATGCTCAGCTGCAGTCGGCCGTCGACGGCCACGTCGTGCTGTCCACCGGCGAGGAATACGACTCGGGACTGATCGTCTGGGTGGCCGGAAACGCCGCGAACCCCGTCGTGACCAGCCACACCGATCTGCCGCTGAGCCCTCGCGGCTACCTGCGGGTGCGCGCCGACCTGCGGGTGGAGGGCGACGACGGCATCATTCCGGACGCCTGGGCGGCCGGCGACGACGCCGCGGTTCCGGACCTGACCTCCTCGGCGCCCGGCGCTCTGACGGTGCCGAACGCGCAGCACGCCGTGCGGCAGGGCAAGCGCCTGGCGAAGAACCTCGTCGCGGTGCTGCGAGGCGGGGAGCCCGAAGACTACGTGCACCACACCCTCGGTGTCGTCGCCACGCTGGGTCTCGGGCGGGGCATCTTCCAGTACAAGAGGATCGTGATCAGAGGCTTCGCCGGGTGGGTGATGCATCGCGGATACCACGTGCTCGCGGTGCCGACGTGGGAGCGCAAGATCCGGGTGCTGCTGATCTGGTTGAGCGCGCTCCTCGGCGGCCGCGACATCGCCTCACTCGGGTCGCTCACCGAGCCGCGGCGGGCGTTCGTGACCGGCGGGGTGGTGGATGCGCCGACCGGAGGCGGCGCTCGGTCGGCGGGCGAGGCCGACTTCGGGCATGCTGAGGTCGGGGAGGCGAGGTGACGGATGGTCGACAGCGTGCGTGACGACCGCGGGGTGCCCGTGGCAGTGCTCGACGAGCGGCGCCGCCTGCTCGCGATCGGGTATCGGATGCTCGGCACCCTCGCCGACGCCGAGGACGCGGTGCAGGAGACCTACGTGCGCTGGTACCGCATGACCGATGCCGAGCGCGAGGCCATCCAGAACCCGCAGGGCTGGCTGACCCGCGTGATGAGTCGCGTCTGTCTGGACGCCCTGGGCTCCGCCCGCGCCCGCCGCGAACGATATGTAGGTCCCTGGCTCCCCGAACCCGTGCCCGCCGACCTGTTCGCCGGAACCGCGACCATCTCGTCGGGGCCTGGTCCCGAGGACCCTCTCGACCGCATCACCCTCGACGACGAGGTCAGCACCGCGCTGCTGATCGTGATGGAGAGCATGACGCCGGCCGAGCGCGTCGCCTTCGTGCTGCACGACGTGTTCGCGGTGCCCTTCGACGAGATCGCGGCGATCGTGGGGCGCTCGCCCGCCGCGGTGCGGCAGCTCGCCACCTCGGCGCGGCGGCGCGTGCGCGAACACGGTGCCCACCCCCGCAGCACCCGTGAGCACGACGACGTCGCCCTCGCTTTCGCCGCCGCCTGCGCCGGCGGCGACCTCGCCGGTCTGATGGCGCTTCTCGATCCGTCGGTCACGCTGCGATCCGACGGCGGCGGCGTCGTGAGCGCCGCCCGCCGGCCCGTGCTCGGCGTCTCGAACGTGGCGAGGTTCCTGCTCGGGCTCTTCCGCAAGAGCCCGAGCTTCATGCTCGAGCAGCACCGCACCGGCGACGGCATCGCCTTCACCGCCCTCGATGGCGGCGAGGTGCGCGCGGTGGTCAACGTCAACGTGCACGGCGGGCGCGTCACCGACGTGTGGCTGCAAGTCAACCCGCAGAAGCTGAGCGCCTGGCTCCCGTCGCACTGACCTCACACCCGGCGGCCTTGCGTCGTCATCCCTGTGACCGGCACGAACCGGCAAGGGAAGGGACAGTGATGGAGATCCTCATCGTCGGCGGCAACGGACACGTCGGAAGCCGCCTCGGCGCGAGACTGCGGGAGCTCGGGCACACCGTGCGGATCGGCTCACGGCAGAACGGTGTCGACGCCGTCACCGGGGAGGGCCTCGGGGAGGCGATGGCGGGCGCGGATGTCGTCGTGGACGTGCTCAACACGGCCGAGATGGATGCCGCGGCCGCGACGGCATTCTTCCAGGGCACCACCGAGCGGATGCTCGCGGCCGAGCAGTCGACGGGCGTCGGACACCACGTACTGCTGTCGATCGTGGGGGTCGACCGCGCCCGGGCGAACGGGTACTACGCCGGCAAGGTGGCCCAGGAGAACGCCGTCCGCGATGCGGACGTGTCCTTCTCGATCGTGCGCGCCACCCAGTTCCACGACTTCGTGCCCACCATCGCCGACTGGCTCACGGTCGACGGGTCGGTGCACGCTCCGGGGATGCTGCTGCAGCCCGTGGCCGTCGAGGACGTCGTCGACCTCCTCGCCGAGGTCGCCACGAGCGCGCCCCTTAACGACGTCGTCGCGATCGCCGGCGCTGAGCGCTACCGACTCGATGACCTTCTGCGCGCCACCCTCGCCGCCCGCGCCGACACGCGCGAGGTCGTCACCGTGGAGGGAACCGCGCTCGGCGCCGACTCCGCCGACTCGCTCGTGCCACTCGGCGCCCACCGCACCGGCTCCCACCCCTATCCAGTCGCCGTGCCGGCGGTGGCCCAGTGACGTCGACGACGCCGGCGACCGCCGACCGCGCCACCAGCGACCGCATCGGCCGCCTCCAGCTCGCCGCTCTCATCGGAACGATCGCGATCGCCGCCGTGGTCGGGGTGTGGGCGTACGTGCTGCCTCGTGAGTTCTACGACCACTTCCCCTCCTTCCTCGGCGAGTGGATCTCGCAGGACGGCCCCTACAACGAGCACCTCATCCGTGATCACGGAGCGCAGTACCTGGCGCTCGGAGCGGCGAGCGTGACCGCCCTCATCTGGCGATCGCAGGTGGTCTACCGGGTGCTCGGCATCGCCTGGGCCACCTTCGGCGTGCTGCATTTCGGCTACCACGTCACCCACCTCGACCACATGACGCCGGCAGATGGCACCGCCCAGGTGATCGTGCTCGCCGTCGCCGCGCTACTCGGACTAGGGATCGCCATCCCGCCCCGGCGCACCGGACCGACACCCTCGAAAGGAACACACCCATGAGAATCGCCGTCGCCGGAGGAACCGGAACGGTGGGTCGCCACGTCGTCGACGCGGCCCGGCGGCGGGGCCATGAAGTGACCACCCTGTCCCGGGCGACCGGAACCGACCTCACCACCGGAACCGGACTCGTCGAAGCGCTGCGCGGGACGGACGCCGTGATCGATGCCACCTCGATCTCGACCCAATCGGCCAAGGCCTCCGAGACGTTCTTCAGAACCGTCACCTCCCACCTGCTCGAGGCGGAACGGTCGGCCGGTGTCGACCATCACCTTGCGCTGTCGATCGTGGGCAGCGACCGGGCGCCCTTCGGCTACTACGCGGGCAAGGCGGCGCAGGAACGGCTGGTTTCGGCCGGCGGCACGCCCTGGACGATCCTCCGCGCGACCCAGTTCCACGAGTTCGCCGCGCAGATCTACCGGCAGATCGCATTCGGCCCGATCTCCCTCGTGCCGAAGATGATCTCCCAGCCGGTCGCCGCCCGCGGCGTCGGCCTGCGCCTCGTCGAGCTCGCCGAACACGGCCCATCCGGTCACGCTCCCGATCTCGCCGGCCCGGAGGTGCTGCGGATGGGCGACATGGTGCGCGACTACGCCCGGGCGACCGGCGACACGGGGCCCATCTGGGAGGTCCCCCTGCCCGGAGGATTCGGCAGGGCCCTCCGCGACGGCACCCTCCTCGCCGGCCCCGGAGCCACGCTCGGCACCCAGACCTTCGGCGACTGGATCGCAGACATCACCACCCGGAAGGACACCGCATGACCACCTCCACCCTCCCCACCACACCGCTCGGCGACGGCCTGACCGTCTCGGCCATCGGGCTCGGTGCCATGGGCATGAGCGCCTACTACGGTTCCAGCGACGAGCGCGAGTCGATCGCCACCCTGCGCCACGCCGTCGACACCGGGGTGACCTTCATCGACACCGCCGAGGCCTACGGGCCGTTCGAGAACGAGAAGCTCATCGCACGGGCACTCGGCGATCGTCGCGACGAGGTCGTCCTGGCCACCAAGGCGTCGGCGGAGACCGACGACGACGGCGCGATCCACGGCCGCAACGGCACCCCGGCCTACATCCGCAGGGCCGCCGAGCGATCACTCCGTCACCTCGGCACCGACGTGATCGACCTCTACTACCTGCACCGCGTCGACCCGCAGGTGCCGATCGAGGAGAGCGTCGGCGCGATGGCCGAGCTCGTCGCCGAAGGGAAGGTGCGGCACATCGGGCTGTCGGAGGCCTCGGCCGCGACCATCCGTCGGGCGCACGCCGTGCATCCGCTCGCCGCCGTGCAGTCGGAGTTCTCGCTCTTCGCGCGCGACGTGCTGCACAACGACGAGAAAGCCACCGTCGATGAGCTCGGCATCGGCTTCGTTGCGTTCTCACCACTCGGACGGGGATTCCTCACCGGTGACATCCGCTCGGTCACCGACCTCGACCCCGACGACGCTCGACTCGGTCTCCCCCGGTTCCAGCCCGACGCGATCGCCGCCAACCTCGCCCTGGTCGACCGTGTCCACACGATCGCCGCCGAGAAGGGCGTGACCAGCGCGCAGATCGCCCTCGCCTGGCTCATCGCCCAGGGCGTGGTGCCCATCCCCGGCACCCGCCGACGCAGCCGCCTCGACGAGAACACCGCGGCCACGCGCATCCGGCTCGACGCCGTTGAGCTCGCCCGGTTGACGGCGGCCCTACCCGACGACGAGATCGTCGGCACCCGCGACTACGTGCATCACGAGGTGGGCATCGACCGCTGACCCGGACGATGCGCCTCGACAACAACTGCCAGGCGCCTAGCGCCCTCATTTCTTTCCCTCAACTCTCACTCTCCGTGTGAGCCGGATTCGATCGGGAGGATCTGCACGAACTATCCGCGACCGCGACGCAAAATCAGTCCACTCCCCCGTTGGCGGTGCAGTACGGCACGCACGACTGATAGTCACCGTTATGTCCAGAACGGGAAGATCACGCTCCGATACGTCGCGACATCATCGCCGTAGACCCACCTGGCTCGCGGTGCGAGTCGCGCCCGCCGAAGACGTCTCCCTAGCTGCCGCACAATGCAGTGAGACGGCACGGGCCGCGGAGGCGCCCAGGCTCAGCCGGCGCGGCAGTCGACGCCGTTCGGCGGCACGGGCCAGAAGACGTCGAGCGGGGTCAGCTCGTACCAGAGCCGCTGCGGCTCGCAGAGCTCCCGCGAGGTGACGTCGCTGGCGAAGACGAACTGCGCGGCCCCACTGGGCTCGGGGACGAACACGCCGTTGCCGCTCTGGAGCAGGATGAAGCCGACCTGCGGGTCCTCGCCCTTGAGGGTGACCAGCTCGAGGGGCGCGAAGCGGATGGGCGAGGTGAGGATGTTGAGCCCAAACAGGGCGATGAAGCCGATGATCGCCGCGAAGGCGAGTCGGGTCACCGACTTCCCCGCCGGTTCGCGGATGGCGTCGACGCGCTCGTTCCACCGCTGCGCGATGTCGGCGAGGGGCGTGGGCTCCGGCAACGGCTCGAGCGCTGCCTCGGCCCGCGTCCGCTCCGGGCCCGGCGGCGAGAAGCCCCTCAGCAGGGCCCGGCCCTCCGCCCAGAGCGAGCGGAGCACGACGTCGCGAGGCGGGACGGAGGGCAGGAGCACGGACGGCAGCGAGTCGGCGGTGAGCGGGGTGGGAGGCCGACGGCGCCCGCGGAGGACGACCACGCCGATGGCGGCGAAGACGACGGCGAGACCGACGAGGAGCAGCCACGACGCGGTATGGAACAGCACGGCGCCGAGCATCAGGATGACGGCGCCGCCGATGACCCTGGTCCAGACGTCGTAGTCGCGATCGAAGACGAGCGGCATCGCCGCGACCATCACGCCGAGCATGATGAAGACCGCGAGGTTCAACAGCACGACCACCAGGAGGCCGCCGAACGTGAGGTTCTGCGCGACTGCCACCGCCAGCCCCACGTCTCCGCGCACCTGCACGAAGAGGTTGATCGTGATGACGAACGCGCCCACCAGGGGCAGCCGGGTGAAGGCGTGCTTGACGAACGTCGAGCGCACGGCCGCGTGGGCCTGCGCCTCCGCGGCGAGATCTCGGGCTGGCGCGACGGCGGCGTCACGCGTCGCTCTCGCCTGTCGTCGGGCCGGGTCCGTCATGAGCGGGAAGCGGTGTCGGTCGCGGTCGCGAGGAAGTCCAGCGTGGCGGTGAGGGCCTGCTGAGCCTCGGGCAGGTCGAGATGGAACTGGTACTCGTGCGGCAGCGCCGGCTGGTGGGGCTCGGGCCAGAACAGGTCGGTGACGCTGACCCCCTCCGCCCTCAGGCGCTGCGCCATCGGCACGGATTGGAGCCACGTCAGGCCGTCGCCGTTCCCGCCGCTGATGTAGGTGGTCGGGAAGTCGGCTGTGACGAAGTCGATGGTCGACATCGTCGCGCCGGCGTACGTGGACGACCAGTCCTTCGTGCCGGTGTAGGCCCACAGGGCCGACTTGAAGCCCCAGGCGACGATGCCGGTGAGGTCGGCCATCCGGCGCAGGTCGTACACGCCGCAGTTCAGGATCACGCCCGCGAGCTGCTCGGGCCGCAGGCTCGGCTGGAGACCCAGCAGGTCTGCGTACTCGGGGTTCGTCACCAGCGCGGCCAGCTGGCTCGCGAGCTGCGCGCCCGCGGAGTCGCCGGCGAGGACGATCCGCTGCGGGTCCACTCGCAGCTCCTCCGCGTGGTCGACGATGTAGCCGAGCGCCGTGTCCAGCTGGGTGACGGCCGTCGGGTAGGTCGCCTCCGGGCCGACGGTGTAGTCGAGGCCGATGGTCGTGTAGCCGTGCGAGGCGAGGATCTTCAGGTAGGGCTCGACGTTGCCCCGCTCCCCCGAGATCCAGGCTCCGCCGTGGATCCACACTACGGCGGGCAGCGGTCCGTCCTGGTCCGTCGAGGAGAAGGCGGAGAGCGTGGTGTCCGCGGCGGCCCCGCCGTGCACGGCGTCGGCGTCGGCGTAGGAGAAGACCCCGAGCGACTCCACGCCCGTGGCCGGCACGTACGGCGTCATCTCGGCGACGGTCTCCGCGCCGCCCTTCTCGAAGACGGAGCGGATGAGGAGGGCCGAGGGCCACGGCGTCGCCCTGACGAGCACGACGAAGGCCAGCCCGACCGTGGCGCTGAGCAGGGTCCACCGCGTCACCGCGCGACGACGACGTTCGCTCATGCTTGACCGTATCCGAC
Organism: Cnuibacter physcomitrellae; assembly: GCF_014640535.1. Taxonomy (NCBI): domain Bacteria; kingdom Bacillati; phylum Actinomycetota; class Actinomycetes; order Micrococcales; family Microbacteriaceae; genus Cnuibacter; species Cnuibacter physcomitrellae. The sequence goes on along the minus strand of NZ_BMHD01000001.1, from coordinate 3,114,472 downwards.
TCCGCGAGCCGAGGGAAGCGGGTCCGATCCGCCCGTCTCCGGATCGAAATGTCAGTCGTTAATGAGACGATTCCGGAGATGTCTGAAGAATCCGTCGTCCCCTACCGCTCCAAGGAGCTCCTCGAGGAGTGGGTCAGGGAGTTCCGAAGCCAGGGTCATGCGATCGCGGGCGAGCTGAACGTCGCCCTGCAGGACGGCTCCGACGGCGGCGACACGGGTCTCGTCATCGTCCACCTGCAGAACGAGTTCGCCGACATCTACATGCAGCCCGTCGGGCTCGACAATCCGCTCTGGGAGGCGACCCTGACGGCTCGCCGCGAAGACCTGGTCCTGACGCCCTATCAGCTGGCGGGACTCGCGGCCGAGATCGTCGTCGCCGGCAACCTGTGCACGTTCCTGCAGTTCAAGTCGCTCGACTGGGATCGGGCCTCGGGCACGCACCTCCGCCGCTGACCCGTCGTCGTCGCTCAGCTCGCGGGAGCGGTGAGCGCGCGCAGCTCCGCGTCGAGCGACGCCACGAGCTCCGGCGGAGGTGACACGGCGGCGAGCTCCGCCCGCAGCGTCCGACCCGGCACCCAGCGCACGAACTCGTCGAACTCACGGCCGAGCTCCGGATCGGCGCCGGCGAGCCGTCGCGAGACGAGAGCGCACACCCCCGGTCGGTCGGCGAGATCGGCGAGGTCGGCGTCGACCCCGAGGGCAGGAGCCTGCGTCGACGAGCGCGGTTCGTCGACGACCCACTCGTGCCGCCCTGAGCCGGCCTCGAACGCCGGCCGGTCCGGCAGCTCGACCGAGGCGGTCACGCCCGCGGGCAGCTCCGCGACCACCGTGACCGATCCCCCGGACCGGCGCCAGCTCACCGCCGCACGGCCGTACGGGGTCTCCTGGTGCACCCGGGCGTGATCGAGAGCGCTGACGAGCCAGGGCCGGATGCGCACACGGCGATAGCCGGGCGCGGCCGGGGCGAGACCCCCCACGCGCCGGTGCAGCACGTCGGCCACCGAGCCCAGTGCGTAGTGGTTGAACGACGTCATCCCCGAGGGGTTGATCGAGCCGTCCGGCAGCATCGAGTCCCAGCGCTCCCACATCGTGGTCGCGCCCATCGTCACGGGGTAGAGCCAGGAAGGACACGCGTCCTGCAGCAGGAGCTGCTCCGCGGCCGCGGATCGGCCGCTGTCGAGGAGGGCGTCGAGCACGACCGGGGTCCCGAGGAACCCGGTCGCCATCCGGTACCCCCGAGCCCGGAGGAGGAAGGCGAGCCGTTCGCCGAGGCGCCGCACGGTCGGTTCGTCGTCGACGAGCCCGAACGCGAGGGTGAGCGCGTAGGCGGTCGGCGCATCCGACATCAGCCGTCCGGCCGGCGTGAGGTACGCGTGCCGGAAGGCCTGCCGCACCTCCTCCGCGAGCGCCGCGTACCCGCCCTGCGCCGCCACGAGATCCTCGCGGTCGCGCTCCCCCGCGCCGCCGGGCTCCGCCTCGGCGACCGCCCGGTACGCGTCGGCGAGGAGCCTGGTCGAGCGGTAGAGGTAGGCGGTCGCCACCAGTCCGGGGTCCGCCGCCGCCTTGTCGGGTCTGGATGCGGTGGGGTCGAGCCAGTCGCCGTACTGGAATCCCGTCTCCCACAGCCGCGACGGTCCCGCCTCGCGGTGGGCCCGATCGACCCACGCCCTCATGCTCGGCAAACACCGTCTGAGCAGCGCGACATCGCCGTATCTCTCGTGGAGGACCGTCGGCACGACCGTGGCGGCGTCGCCCCATCCCGCGGCCGCCACGTCGCTGAGCTCGCCGAGCACGTCCGGGATGATCGTGGGGACGAGTCCGGCACGGTCGCCCTGCTCGAGAGCCAGGTCGTCGAGCCAGGAGGCGAGGAAGGCGTCGACGCCGAACAGGGACGCGGCGGCGGGCGCGAAGACCTGGGCGTCTCCCGTCCATCCCATCCGCTCGTCCCGTTGCGGGCAGTCGGTGGGCAGGCCCACCGCGTTGCCGCGCAGGCTCCACACGACGTTGTCGTGCAACCGCTCGAGACGGTGATCGGAGCAGCCGAAGCCGCCCGTGCGGTCGAGGTCGGTGTGGAGGACGACGGCCCTGAAGGCCTCGGGGCGGAGCTCTCCCGGCCATCCGCTCACCTCGACGTACCGGAAGCCGTGGAAGGTGAACTCGGGCTCCATCACCTCCGGGCCTCGACCGGCGAGGGTGAAGCGATCGATCGACTCCGCCGCCCGCAGCGCGCGCACGCACAGCTCGCCCTGCTCGAGGACCTCGGCATGGCGGAGGGTGACGGTCGCCCCTCGCTGGCCCTCGACGGTGAAGCGGACCCGCCCGACGAGGTTCTGCCCGAAGTCGAGCACCGTCGCTCCGGAGGGCGTCGTGAGCACCGCCAGGGGCGGGCGCTCCTCGATCCGCCGGACAGGCTCGACGTCGAGGGCCTCGACCGCGAGGGAAGGCGGCAGCGGGACCACCGCGACGGGCTCCCACACTCCGTCGTCGAATCCCGGCGCGTCCCAGCCCTCCTGGTGTCGACGGGCGTCGCGGGTCTCGCCCGCGTAGAGGCCGCTGCTCTCCAGCTCGACCACGGAGGAGGCGCGCCAGCGCTCGTCGCTCCGGACGGTCTCCACACGACCGTCGGAGTGCTCGAGCCGGAGCTCGATCGACACCGCCGGCTGGTCGCCGTAGACCCGTCGGGCCGAGGAACCGAATCCGTATCGCTCGGTGAACCATCCGCCCGCCACGCGCACCGTGAGAGCCTGCCGACGACCGGGGCGGAGCAGCGCGGACACATCGGTGCTCTCCAGAGCCAGCCGATGGCGGTAGGAGGTCCAGCCGGGCTTCAGCACATGGTCGTCGACGTCGACGCCGTCGATCGCGACCTGGTAGACGCCGTGGGCGGTCGCGTCGAGCGTCGCCGCGACGACGGTCGGCTCGACGTCGAACTCACGACGCAGGTAGACCGGCTGGGCGGGCCGGTCCGGATGCGCGAGACCGATCGACGGGGCGGTCCACGGCTCCGTGCGGCGCACGACCGAGAAGGTCACCGGCGCGCTCCAGTCGGACGCGCTGCCGTCGGCCCCGACGACCTGGAGCTCCAGCGTGTGGACGCGTCGCCCCTGGAGGGGCTCGAACGGCCAGGCCACGAGCACGCACCCCTCACCCTCGAGCTCCGCGATGCGCTCGCCGTCGAGTCGGAGACGCGCCGCCGACTGCACCCAGCCGGGTTCCGCGTCGACCGTCCAGGACACGGGCGGCCGAGCGTCCGCGGTCACCGGCCGGTCTCGTCGCCGTCCGACGCGCAGCGTCGAGATCGTCACTGTGCTCATGGTGCGGTCCTCCTCCGTCGTGATGCAGGACGATGCCGGCCCGGGGGGGTCCGGGCCGGCATCGGGTGGGGCGTGCGTCCGCTCAGCCGGCGGTCCGGCGCGGCCTCAGGATCGCGCCCGCGCCCACCGCGAGCAGGAGCACCGCAGCGCCCAGGAGCCAGGCCGCGTCGGCCGCTCCGGTCGACGCCAGCGCACCGCTCCCCGCGGCGGCCGCGGCTGCACCGCCGGCACCGCCTGCGCCGCTCGAGCCTGCACCCGAGCCGCCCGTCCCCGGGGTCCCGGCGCCGGGCTCGCCCGTGCCGGGCTCGGGGGCGACCGGTGCCGCGAGCAGACGGAGGGCGTGGAACTGCGCCGAGTCCTTCTCCGCCGCGATCCCGCCACCCCAGCTGATGTAACCCGCGCGGCCCGCGCCGTCGGCCTCGTTCACGAGCATCGAGCTGCTCACCAGTGCGGTGTCGGGGCGGATGCCGCCGAGGCGGCTCCACGGGACCGCGACCTCGTACACGGTCCGACCGGCAGCGTCGTCGCGGGTGATCGCGACCTGCGACCCCGTCACGGTGCCGGACCCCTCCCCGACCGAGAGCCAGCGGTAGAGCTGCGGCCCGGAGGCGGTCAGCGCCACCCCGATCTCGTTCCACGCCGAGGCCTCCCCGGGCGCGCCGGCCGCCACGGTGAACTGGATCGAGTCGCCCTGCCAGATCGTGCTGCCCGCTGAGGGCTGGTCGTGCACGTCGTCGGCGATGTCGGCGCTGAGGTACAGGTTGTCGTCGTCCCACGTGTACCAGACAGTGCCCGAGAGGTCGGCCGGGCCGGTCGACCCGACGGTCTCGTCGGTGCCCTGCGTCGCGAGATCGATCGACGGCACGCCGTCGAGGTCGTCGAGCACGCCGTCGACGTCGATGCTCTTGTACGCCACGGGCGACGCGCCCGCCACGTCGAGCGGCGAGACGGTGCCGGATGCGGTGAGCACGCGGCCGTCGACGGTCGCGGAGGCCGACCAGGCGGTGGGCTCGGTCAGCGCATCGAGGAGGACGTCGGACTCGACGGTGGACGCGGCGGGCAGCGCCGCGTCCGTCGTCAGCGTGCCCGAATCGCCGCCCAGCGTGTACGAGAGGTCGTCGACGCTCGTCGCCTCGGCACCGGCGTTCGACACCCGCAGGCGCAGCACCGACCGTCCGTCCTCATCGATGGCGTGCTCGCCCGTGAGGCCGAGCGCCTCCGACGCGGTGGTCGACGCACGGAGCGTGCCGAGGAAGACGTCCCCCTGCGTCAGCTGCGCCGACACGCTGTACGCGCCTGTCGCGGTCGGCGCCGGCAGCGTGAAGTCGGACGTCGCCGTGGTGCCCGCCGCCACGGTCTGGGTGACCCGGGTGCCGTCGGTGAAGGCCAGCGCGAACTCGGCCGCGCTGCCGCCGGTGGTGTTGTCCATCGTCCAGTGCGCCGAGACGGGCTGACCGACGAACGCGGGATCGAGCGCCAGCGAGGTGGCCGAGGGCGTGGCCGCCGAGATCGCACCGGAGACGTAGACCGGGGCGTCGCCCAGCGCGAGCGTCAGGGTCGTGCCGGTGCCCGCATCCATGGTGTGGGCCGCGCCGTACGCATCCGTCACCGTCACCATGCCGGTCGCCTGGACCTGGACGGTCTGCGGGCTGACCGCCCACAGGGCGCGGAGCGGTCCGGTCGGCGTGTTGTAGCCGATGTTCCACACGTCGGCGATGCTCGTGTCGCGGTCGGCGAAGGTGGCACCGCTCAGCTGATGCGCGGCCGTGGAGTAGGCGACGTAACTCGGCTTCGGGGTGAAGGCGCCGAGCGGATCGTCCTGACTGTGCACCAGCCCGAAGTTCTGCTCGGTCTCGGTCGCGTCGGTGCCGTCGTTGACGAAGTCGTACACGTAGTACTTCGCGACCCCGTTCATGGCGGCGATCAGCGCCGACTTCGCGATGTTCGCGGCCTGCGACCCCTCGCTCACCGCGCGGGCGTCGGTGCCGGTGGGCCAGCCGTGCTCGGTGATGTAGATCGGCTTGGACTGGCCGTTGTTGTACTCCTTCACCAGGGCGTCCACCTGCTCGAGGCGGGCGTCCAGGGCCTCGGCGCCGGCGGGGTAGCTGTAGGGGTGCAGGACGATGCCGTCCACGTACTGCAGAGCGCCCAGCTTGAAGGCGTCCTCGAGCCAGGAGGTGTTGAGGTCGGCCACCGCCGGGCCGATGACGGGCAGGTTCGGGGCAGCGGCCTTGATCGCCGGAGCGGCCGACTTCAGCAGGTTCACGTAGTCCGCCGCCGAGGTGTTGGTGTTGCCGCCGAGGCCCAGATCCCACTCGTTCCAGACCTCGATGCCGGTCGCGACGTCCGCGAACTCCGACGCCATCGACGCCGCGTAGGCGGAGTAGGCCGCCACGGCCTCAGGGCTCTTCGGGCCGTTGCCGGCGTCGTAGAGCGGGTTGCCGTATCCGGCCAGCAGCAGCGGCTTCACACCCTGCTGCTCGGCCCGGTCCAGGAACTCGCTGCGCGGGCGGCTCCAGTCGTAGACGCCGGGCTGGGTCTCGACCTCGTTCCAGTAGACCTCGTCGCGCAGCTGCGGGAAGCCCCCGTCGGCGAGCAGCGGCATGCTGTCGGTGCTCCAGCTCTGGCCGTAGTGCGTGGCCGCGGCGAAGCGTCCGTCCTGATCGACGGCGGCCGGATCGGCGACCCGGGCGAACGTGGTCTCCGCGTGGCCGACGGAGGCGCCCTCACGGGTGGCGTCGACCGAGAGGGAGTACCACCCGAGGTCGAGGCCGTCGAGCGTCAGCGTGCCGGTCGGGGCGGTCACGGCCTGCGTCCCGGAGGCGACGGGAGCGCCGGAGGCGTCGGCGACGCTCCACCGCAGCTCATCCGCCTCAGTGGAGTACGGGAACGCCGTCGGGTCGCCGGGGGTGAACACGTTGCCGACGGTGCTCTGGCCGAGGGTCAGCGACGAGGGAGCGTCGGCGGAGTGCGCGACGATGTCGTCGACCAGGAGCGAGGCCGTGGACACCGACGTGTCCGCCCGGGCGAACGCGTTGAGGACGAAGCCCAGCTGCGTGGCCGGGCCGTGCCAGACGCCGTCGGCCGCTCCGCCCCACGCCCCGTGAGAGGGGTCGTCGGTGGGCGAGGCCAGGGTGACCTGCTGCCACTGATCCGTCGCGGCGAGCGGCAGGAACGTCTGGTGGGTCTGGCCCGTGCTGTCGACGAGCTGCACGCCGAGGCTCGACGCGTTCTGGGCCTTCACCCAGAAGGTGAGCGAGTCGACGGCCACCGAGGGCAGCGCGCGGTAGGCCATCACCCAGCCGTTGTCCGTCACCGTCGCGGTGTCGAGGTCGAGGGCCAGGGAGGCGGATCCGGAGTGCGCCTCGGTCGAGACGGCGGCGGGCACGCCCGTGCCCGCCGAGCCGTCGAAGCTGACGCCCGACCAGCCGTCGACGGACTCGACGCCGAGGCTCGTCTCGGCTGCGCTCGCGGCGGTCGCGGGGACGAGCAGGGCCGCGCCGGCCAGGAGGACGGCCGTGAGAGCGGCGAGCGGCCGCCGGGATCGGCGGGGGGCGGGTGGGGTTCGACCTGGCACCTGGATACTCCTCATCGAGTGGGCTAGACAGGAAAATCGGTTTCCTAACCGCGCCCATTGTCTGCACATGCCAGAGAGGGTGTCAAACGGTTCTTTCTGAACCAGGGGCGCGAATCAGCGTAGAGTTGGGGCAATCTCACCGATCCGGCTTTGACGCCGAGGGGGATCGATGGTAGACATCGATCAGGGAAAGCGATTTTCTTTCCCCAGCACCAGTCCCCCACAGAACCACTCCCTAGGAGTTTCAATGACGAAACGCATCCGCTCCGCTGCGGCGCTGCTCGCGCTCGGCGGCATCGCCGCGGCCACCCTCGTCGGCTGCTCGTCGGACAACTCGTCCGGCAGCACGGACGGCAAGGTCACCATCCAGATCGGCGACCGTCCCAGCGCAGACCGGCCCGAGGACCAGAAGTACTTCGACGAGCGCGTCGCCGCCTTCGAGGAGGCGAACCCGAACATCGACCTCGACCCCGTCGAGACCGGGTACGACGCGACGACCTTCCAGGCGCTCGCCGCCGGAGGCAGCCTCCCCGACGTGATGAGCGTCCCGCTCACCGAGCCGCAGGGCCTGATCAAGCGCGGCCAGGCCGCCGACATCACCGAGGCACTGAAGTCCGAGGGCATCTACGACTCGCTGAACCCGACCGTCCGGAAGCTCACCGAGGACTCCTCGGGCAACGTCTACGCGATCCCGACGAACGCCTACTCCTTCGGCCTCGTCTACAACCGCGACCTGTTCACCAAGGCCGGGCTCGACCCCGACAACCCGCCGAAGACCTGGGACGAGGTGCGCGAGGCGGCCAAGGCCATCAAGGCCGCGACCGGCGCCGCGGGCTTCTCCGTGCTCAGCACCAACAACACCGGCGGATGGCAGTTCACCGGCATCACGTACTCCTACGGCGGCACCGTCGAGAACGAGGACGGCTCGAAGGCCACCTTCGACGACACCCCCTCGAAGGATGCGCTGAAGACCATCCAGGAGATGCGCTGGCAGGACGGCACGCTCCCCGAGAACGCCCTCTACGACGTCCAGTCGCAGGCCCAGGACTTCGCCGCCGGCAAGATCGGCATGGTCATCGGCGCCTCCGACTACTACTACACCGCGGTGCAGAACCTGAAGCTGCCGGCGGAGTCGTTCGGCATCGGCGGCATGCCGCAGAACGACGGCACGAACGGCACGCTGAGCGGTGGCACGGTGCAGATCGTCAACCCGAACGCGACCGACGCCGAGAAGGACGCGGCCGTGAAGTGGGTCGACTTCTTCTACCTCGAGCGCTACCTCGACCAGGACACCGCGGTGTCCGACGCGAAGGCCTCCAACGAGGCGGGCTCGGTGACCGGCCTCCCCGGTCTGCCCGTGGTGAACTCCGACGAGTACGACCAGTACTTCGACTGGATCAAGGACTACATCAACGTCCCGACCTCCAACTTCACCCCCTACCGCGAGGCGTCGACCGACATCCCGGTCATCCCCGAGCCGGTGAACAACGCACAGGAGGTCTACGGCGCTCTCGACACCGTGGTCCAGACCGTGCTCACCGACCAGAACGCCGACGTCTCGGGTCTGCTCAGCCAGGCCCAGACCGACGTGCAGTCGCGCCTCGGTCGCTGACTCGCACCGGGGAGGCGGGCCACGTGGTGGGGCCCGCCTCCCTCCTTCCCTTCCACCGCGAGAGGAGCGACAGATGAGCGAGCAGGCGCGTCTCAGCCGCAGCGCAGTCCGTCCCGCGAACCGGGCCTCGGGTCTCACCCGACGATGGCGACGGGCCCGGCCGGGCCTCGTGGCCCTGGGCATCGCGTTGCCCGCCATCCTCGTCTACCTCTACTTCTCGTGGGGTCCCATCGTCAGCTCGCTCATCATGAGCTGGCAGAACCCGGTGCCCGGCGGCACGGCCGAGTGGGTGGGCTGGGACAACTTCGTCTACGTGCTCACCGACCCGGGTCTCCCGCAAGCGGCCCTCAACACCGTCTACTACACGGTGCTGGCCGTGCTCTTCGGCTTCCCGGTGCCCCTCGCGCTCGCCGTCTTCATCTCCGAGCTCAAGAAGCGCGCGTGGTACTTCAGCGGCCTGGCGTACCTGCCGGTCGTGGTGCCTCCGGTGGTCGCCATCCTGCTCTGGAAGTTCTTCTACGAGCCGAGCGACGACGGCGTCTTCAACTCGATCCTCGGCCTCGTGGGCATCGGCCCCCTGCCGTGGCTCAACTCCACGGCCATGGCGATGCCCTCCATCGTGCTCGAGACGACGTGGGCCGGGGCCGGATCCGCGGTCATCATCTACATCGCCGCCCTCACCAGCGTGCCCAGCGAGCTGTACGAGGCCGCGGAGCTCGACGGAGCCGGCATCTGGAAGCGCGTCTGGCACGTCACCCTGCCGCAGATGCGCGGCATCATCGGCACGATGCTCCTGCTGCAGGTGATCGGCACGATGCAGATCTTCACCGAGCCCTTCCTCTTCACCGGAGGCGGCCCGCAGAACGCGACGAAGACCCTGCTGATGTCGGTGTACGACTACGCCTTCATCCGGGTCGACTACGGCGCCGCGACCGCGCTCAGCGTGCTGCTCGCCGTGGTGCTCGCCTTCTTCTCCGTCGCCTACCTCCTCCTCACCCGCCGTTGGAGCCGCTCATGACCACCGCCGAACGCCTCCGTCCCCGGTGGCTGCGCCGCGAGCGCGAGATCGAGCCGGAGACCCGCACCAACATCTCGAGCGCCGACCGCTCCAGGCCCGTCGTCCGCATCTGGATGGGCGTGGGCCAGATCGTCGTGCTGGTGCTGCTCCTGGTCGCCGGACTCGGTCCGCTCATCTGGCTGGCCCTTGCCGCCGTCTCACCCACCCAGGACCTCATCCAGGGACCGTTCTCGTTCTTCAGCAGCGGCACCGTGCAGTGGGAGAACCTCGGGATCGCGTGGGAGCGCGGCCGGATCGGGCACTACCTCCTGAACACCGCGGCGCTCGCCCTCGGCTCGATGGTGGCGACGCTCTTCATCTCGACCACGGCCGCGTTCGTCATCACCGTGCTGCGGCCGCGCTGGGGCGGACTGCTGTCGGGGGCGATCCTCGCGACGCTGTTCATCCCGGGCATCGTCTCGCTCGTGCCGCTGTACCTCACGGTGCGCGACATGCCGGTGCTGAACATCTCGCTGGTGAACACGTTCTGGGCGGTCTGGCTGCCCGCCGCCGCCACCGCGTTCAACGTGCTCATCATCTCGCGGTTCCTCGAGTCGATCCCCGCCGAGCTCTACGAGGCCGCGCGCATCGACGGGGCCGGAGCCCTGCGCATCCTGTGGAGCATCGTGCTGCCGCTGGCGCGGCCGATCCTCGGCGTGGTCGGGCTGCTCACGATCGTGGCGTCCTGGAAGGACTACCTCTGGCCGCTGCTGGTGCTGCCGAACCCCGACAACCAGCCGGTGTCGGTCGCGCTCCCGAGGCTCGCCGATCAGACCGAGCTGAGCGTGCAGATGGCCGCCCTCTTCCTCTCCCTCCTCGTGCCCGTGGTGCTGTTCCTGATCTTCCAGCGTCAGTTCCTCCGCGGTGCGAGCATGTCGGGCGGGGTGAAGGGATGACGCGCGTCCTCGTCACCGGAGCGGACGGCCAGATCGGCCGCGCCGTCACCTCGCGCCTCCTCGCGGAGGGCTACGAGGTCACCGCGCTCTCGCTCGGCTATACCGCCGATCACCCCGCGGACCGGGTGCTCACCGGCGACGCCACGTCGGTGGCCGACGTGGCCCGTGCCCTCCAGGGGGCGGACGCGCTGGCCCACTTCGCCGCCATCCCGCATCCGAGCCTGGGCACGCCCTACGAGGTGTTCCGGGTCAACACCGACTCGACCTTCAACGTGCTGAGCCAGGCCGGCGAGCTCGGGATCCGCCGGGCGGTGATCGCGAGCAGCATCAACGCGATCGGCTATCCGAACAACCCCCACGACGTGATGCCGCCCCGGTTCCCGCTCGACGAGTCGACCGTGCCGGACATCGCCGACGCCTACTCGCTGTCCAAGCTCGCCGACGAGCGCACCGCCCTGTTCGCCCACCGCCGGTGGGGGATCGACGTGGTCGCCCTCCGCTTCCCCCTCGTGAAGTGGCCCCACGTCCTCGAGGAGGTACGCGACGAGGTGGCCGACGATCCGGCGCAGATGGTGCGCGAGGGCTGGTCGTACCTCACGATGGCGGATGCGGCCCGCGCGGTGCAGTGCTCGCTCGAGTCGTCCGCGCCCGGCGCCCAGGTGATCGCCCTGAGCGCCCGCGACATCCTGCTCGACGGCCTCAGCACCGAGCTCCTCGCCCGGTACGCCCCGGGCGTGCCCCTCACCGCGCCGGTGCGAGGCAACGGCACCCTCGTCGACACCCGCCGCGCGCGGGTGCTGCTGGGGTTCGAGGCGGAGGAGTCCATCCACGACGGCTCGGCCACCCCCGAGCCCGCACGCAGAGGAGAACAGCGTGTCTGACGCCTCCGTCCCCGTCGTCACCCGGCTCGTCGAGGCGGAGCCGCTGCCCGCGACGTTCGGGCAGCCCTGGGAGCCGCGCGACGACGTCCGCATCACCGACGTGCGCGCCATCGTCACCGCACCCGAGGGCATCCCCCTCGTCGTCATCAAGGTCGAGACCAGCGACGACGGACTCTACGGCCTCGGCTGCGCCACCTTCACCCAGCGCTGGCAGGCGGTCGTCGCCTACCTCGAGCACGTGCGGCGACTGGTGATCGGGCGCTACCCCGGCGACATCGAGGACATCCTCCGCATGGTGCGCTTCACCGCGTACTGGCGCGAGGGCCCGGTGGGCAACAACGTGCTCTCCGGACTCGACCTGGCCCTCTGGGACATCGCGGGCAAGCGCGCCGGGATGCCCGTCTACGAGCTGCTCGGGGGGCGCGTCCGCGCCGCCGCCGACGTGTACCTCCACGCCGAGGGTCCCACCCCCGAGGCGACCGCCGACCACGCCCGCGAGCTGATGGATGCGGGGCTGCGGCACATCCGCATCCAGACCGGGCAGCCGGGGATCGGGCACTACGGCGCCCCGCCGAGCGCCGACCGGTACACCTGGGCGAAGACCCCGACGGGATGGCGGGTCGAGGAGTACCTCCGCCGCACCCCGGCGCTCTTCGCCCGGATGCGCGAGCTGCTCGGCGATGACGTCGAGCTGCTCCACGACGTGCACTCGCGGCTCACCCCGAAGACCGCGGTGATGCTCGCCCGGTCGCTCGAGGAGTTCCGTCCGTTCTTCCTCGAGGACGTCCTGGCGCCCGAGTTCTGGGACCGACTGCCCGAGGTGCGCGCCGCCTCCCCCGTGCCGATCGCCGTCGGCGAGCTCGCGACGAGCGCGGTCGAAGCTGCGCGCCTCGTCCGGTCGCACGCGGTCGACTTCCTCCGCTGCCACATCTCGGACGTGGGCGGGCTCAGCGCCGCCCGTCGCCTCGCGGTGCTCGCCGAGCTCGAGGGCGTGAGGACCGCGTGGCACTCGCCGGGCGACGCCTCCCCGTTCGCGGTGGCCGCCGCGGTCGCCCTCGACGTGTCGAGCCCGGCCTTCGGCATCCAGGAGGGCCACGTCTACGACGAGGCCGCCCACGAGGTCTTCCCCGGCATGATCGACATCGTCGACGGCTGGCTCACCCCGAACGACGCCCCCGGCTGGGGCATCGACCTCGACGAGGCCGCCGCCGCCCGCTTCCCCGCCACCTTCTCGGGCCACGACGCCTGGGCCGCCGGCGTCCGCGCCCCCGACGGCGCCCTCCTCGCCCCGTAGCCTCTCCCCGCGCTCGCGCTGCCCGCCGCGCTCGCGCTGCCCGCGCCCGCGCTGCCCGCCGACTGGCGAGATCCCGCCCCTCCGCGGGCGCTCCGGGGGCGGAATGTCGCCGTTCGACGCAGGGTCGCGCCTACCGAGGGCGGTGGGTGCGGGTTACGCCCGCCCACCGCGCCGTCACCGCTCACACGGACACGACGCGACGCTCACGCGGCGCAACCCGCACCCCACCCCACGCGCGGCGCTTCCCACCACCGAACGGCGAGAACCCGCCACTCGGCGGGCGCTCCAGAGGCAGAATGTCGCCGCTCGACGCAAGGTCGCGCCGCTCGAGGCGCGAACGCGGGCGGAGGCGCGGGTTGCGCCCGCCCACCGCGCCGTCACCGCTCACACGGACACGACGCGACGCTCACGCGGCGCAACCCGCACCCACCCCACGCGGCGCTTCCCCACCGCCGATCCGCGAGAACCCGCCCCTCCGGGGGCGGATCTAGGGCCGGACGTCGCCGGTGGGGGTGGAGGGGGCGCGGAGGAGGGCGGCGCGGGCGCGGGCGGGGCCCGGGCGGTCGCGGAGGGACGCCGCGAGCGCGGCGAGGCGCGCGCGGGCGCCCGCGGGGAGGGCGAGCACGTCCGCGAGCGCGGCCCGCAGCTCGGAGGGGGCGGCGGCGTTCGGGTCGAGCGCCCTCGCGAGCCCGGCCTCCTCGAGGGCGGCGGCGCCGGCGAACTGGTCAGTGGAGAAGGGCAGCACCAGAAGCGGGACGCCCGCGGTCATCGCCTCGGTGACGCTGTTGTTGCCGCCGTGCGTGACGGCCGCCGCGGCCGCACCGAGCAGGGTCACCTGCGGGAGGAACTCTCGCACCAGCCACTCCTCGGGCAGGGAGCCGAGCGTCGAGACGTCCGCCGACCCCACCGCGAGCGCCACGCGGACCGCGGAGCCCGAGGAGGAGAGGTCGCGCAGAGCCTCGACGACGCGAGCGAGGACGTCGTCGCGCACCGAGAGGAAGCTCCCGAAGCTCACGTACACGATCGGGACGTCCGAGGCCGCGATCCACTCGATGACGGTGTCGACGTCGGGCCCGTTCTCCTCACGGACGGCGGAGCCCAGGAACGCGGCGGGTCCGTATGCGGCTCGTCGCCGCTCGTCCGCCAGCTCGACGGAGTAGTTCAGCAGCACGGTCTCGCCGTGCTCCTCGAAGGCGCTCGCGCTCGGCGGGGCGGACGGATCCAGCTCGGCCAGCGCCGCGTTCCACTCCGCCGTGAACGAGCGGTCGACGCGCTCGCACAGCTCACGCAGGCGGGCCAGCTCGTCCGCATCCGGGTGGAAGGCCGCGGGCCAGGCCGGCGGGAAGCCGTAGACCTCGCCGCTCCCGGGCAGCGGCAGCGCGGACGGATGCCCGAGCACGACGTCGCCGTACGGGACGCCCGCCGCGGTCAGCCCGAGCCGGGCGCTGAAGGCGAGGTGGTCGACGAGGATGCGGTCGGGCCGGAGGGCTGCGACCACCTCCTGCGTGGCCCGCGCCGCCTGCACCGGCTCCCACATCAGGTCGCTGAGGCGCGCCTCGGCCTGGAAGCGCAGCGTCTCCACCATGCCCACGCGGGTCGCGGCGAAGAACCCGCGGAGCGCGTCGTCCTCGCCCTTCGGCTGGTCCTCGGCCCGGATGACGCCGGGGTTGGACCCGCGCCCGAGCTGAAGGTGGGTGTGCTCGTAGCCGAACGATCGCACGATGCCGGTCGTCGCCGATCCGGTCGCGACGACCACCCGCTCCCCCGCGTCGCGCCACGCGGTCGCCAGGGTGGCGAGGGGCAGGAGGTGGGAGGCGTAGTCGGGGCTGATGACGAGCAGCGTCACGCGGCCGCCGCCTCGCGCGCGCGCAGGCCGACGGTGTCGTAGACGCCGGTGAGCTCCCGGGCCATGGCGCCGACGGTGAAGCTGCGCTCGACGACGCTCCGCGACTCCGCGGGCTGGCCCTGGTCGGAGGCGGCGGCGGCGAGGGCGAGCGCCTCCGACATCGACTGCTCGAGGGCCCTGGGATCCCAGGTCCGGGTGAGGATGCCCGTCCGCCCCGGCGTGACGTAGGTCGCGGGCCCGCCGCCGTCGGGGGCCACGACGAAGAGCCCCGTGGCCATCGCCTCGAGCAGCGCGATGCCGAACTCCTCCTTCACGCTCCCGCAGACGTAGACGCCGTGCGGCGCGGCCAGCCCGGGCACGCCGAAGCGCGCCGCCGCCACCCACCGCGCGACGGTGTCGTTCGGGCGGTGCCCGGGCAGCAGCAGCCCCCGCGACAGTCGCGATGCCGGCGGCACCACGGCGTCCATCAGCGCCAGCTGCTCCGACTCGTCGGCCGACGGACGCGCGAGGTCGCCGCCGATGAGCAGCAGGTTCGCGCGGTCGCGCAGCGCACCGGCGTCCCACGCCTCGACGAGCGACGCCATCCCCTTCACCCGGTGGAACCGGCCGACGCTCACCAGCAGCGGCAGGCCCCGGCGCTCGTCGGGCAGCTGCTCGAGCAGCTCCGTCAGCTCGCGCAGGGCGGGGGCCGCCGGCATCCCGGCGACGAGGTCGGCGGCCTCGCGGACGGCGCGGTCGACGACACCGAGGTCGATGCCCTCGGGGACCACGGTGTGGCGCTCCGGATGCGCGCTCATGTCAATCCCGACGAGCTCGCGCATGTCGTCGGCCAGCTGCGGGCGGGGGAAGAAGACGCTGTGGTCGGCGTCGGAGGCGAGGCGCTGCACGAGCCGGGTGCGGAACCAGAAGTGCTCCCGCGCATCCGCCTCGCCGAAGTTCTCGCGCGTGAGCCGCCCCGAGAGCTCGAGCGAGCGGATGACGGAGTGCGGGTCGGGAGCCACCGTGAACACCATCGGCACGTCGAGCTCGCGCGCGACGTCGGCGGCCGCGAGGCTGCCGACGTCGGCCATCCGCAGGTGGAGCACGTCCACGCCGCCCGCGGCACGAAGGATGCGCCGGATGCCGCGACGGGCCGCGATCCGGAGCGGCCAGGCGGTCGCACCGGGGATCGGGTTGCTGAGCAGCGGGATGCGGCCGTAGCGGTGCCCGGCCGAGGCGCCGCGGAGCTCGTCGACGCTCTCGAGCGCCTCCGACACGGAGCCCCGCGACATCGTGATCACCTGACGCACCGGCGATCCGGGCTCGGCGACCAGCGCGTCGCCGAGCCGGACCAGGAGGGTCGCGATGCCGCCGTTGTCACCGGATCCGGCGTGGCTGAGGTCGGCGTCGATGTCGGCGTGCAGGAAGAGCTGCGCGACGCGGAGGTCGTCGTGGGGCTCGGTCCGCACCGCGGAGCCGCCGTCGAGGTCGACGAGCGCGAGGCGTGCCGCATCCGCGAGGTAGTCGCCGCCGAGCGACAGGCCGCCCGCGAGGGCCCGGATGGCGGGAGCGTCCTCGTCGTTCCGGCGCTGGCCGAGAGCGGCGACGGCGGCGACGCGGACGTGGTCGTCCTCCGTCGCGTCGGCCGCCACGACGAGGAGCGACCGCGTCGCCACCCGGCCGGGGACGAGGCCCAGGGTCTCGACGAGCCGGTAGCGGGTGGCGGGATCCGCGTGGCCCAGCAGCGCGCCCTCGAGGCCCACGGCGATCGGCTCGGGCGTGACGACGGCCCACTGCTCGAGCGTGCGCTGGGCGAGCATGCCGCCGAACCCGCCCGCGGCGACCATCCGCATCAGCCGGCCGATCGCATCCGGCCGGGGGATGCGCGACCCGATCGCCCACGCGGCGTGCTCGCGCAGGAAGGCGCGCTCGCTCGACAGCAGCTTAGAGAGCGCGCGGTCCGCCTGCTCGTCGATGACCTGGGCGAGAGCGTGGGTCGCGGCGATGGCGACGAGCTGGTCCTCGTCGTCGAGGGCTGCGGTCAGCACGCGGATGGTGCGCGCCCCGGGATCGCGGTTCGCCTCGAACGCGAGGTCGTCGGACAGGCGCATCGCCTCGACGATGCTCCCCGCGTGACGCACCTCGTCCAGCGACGTCAGGATTCCCATGGCACTTCTCCTCCGGGCACACGATGGCCCGCGTGCGGCGTCCAGGATCCCGTCGCGTCGACCTGCGGCCGAGCGTATGCCGACCTCCTCCTCACCGCTCGCGGCAGAATCCCAGCAAGGGGGTTGACCTCGCCGCTCTCCGCGTGATGCCCGATCGATCGGCGCCTGCGGGGGGGTCAGTCCGCGTAGTGCTCCACGGCGGACCAGTCGATGACCGCGCCGAGGCCCGGGGCGGACGGGACCGGGAGGGTGCCATCCGCGGCGATCTGGACGGGCTCGAGGAAGAAGTCGCGGCGCTCGGGCGTCCACCCGGGCGGATCGAACGGGTACTCGAGGTAGGGGCCCGCGTCGACGCCGGCCGCGACATGGAGGTTGGCCAGCAGGCCGAGCCCGTTGCTCCAGGTGTGCGGGGTGAAGCGGCGGTGGCGCAGCTGAGCCGACTCCGCCACCTGGCGCGCCCGCAGCATCCCCACGGCGAGGACGACGTCGGGCTGGTAGACGTCGAAGGCGTCGGCCTCGACGAGCGCGATCATCTCGGGCAGGCTCCTGACCATCTCCCCGCCGGCGACCTGGATCCCCGTCTGCGCGCGGACGCGCTGCGCGCCCCGCACGTCGGTCTGCGGCAGCGGCTCCTCGAGCCACAGCACGCCGAGGTCGCGCAGCTCCGCGGCGACCCGGTGCACGGTCGCCAGCGAGAGCGCGGGCTCGACGTCGCCGGCCATCCGCCACATCTGGTTGAGGTCGACCATGAGGTCGAACCCGTCGCCGACTGCCTCGCGCGTCGCTCGCACCGCGGCGATCCCCTCGGCCAAGCGGTCTCGGGCGATCCGTATCTTGACCGCCCGGAATCCCCGCTCACGCGCAGCGAGCACCGACTCCGCGCGGTCGCCGGGCGACTTCAGCTCCCCGCTGGAGGCGTAGACCGGCAGCCGATCCCGGGCCCCACCGAACAGCACGCTCACGGGCAGTCCCGCAGTCTTGCCGACGATGTCCCAGAGCGCGGCCTCGAGCGGCCAGTACCGGCCGCCGTGGAACGTGACGGTCTCGAGCCGGCGCACCTGCTCCAGCATCCGCAGCGGGTCGGTGCCGAGGAACAGGTGCTCGTACTCCTCGAACCCCGTCATGGTGTCGCCCGAGCCGTACCCGGTGACACCCTCGTCGGTGCGCACCTCGACGAGCGTCGCGGCGAAGGACCGACGCGGATGCGGATCCCACGCGGCGAGGAACGGCGGATCGAGCGGGAGGCTCATCCGGTGCAGCCGGATCTCGGTGATCTTCATCGGGACTCCTCGGGAGACGGACTCGACGCGGCGGAGGAAGACGATGGGCACGGAGGGGTCCCCTCCGTGCCCATCGGTTCGCGAGCGTCAGCCGATCAGGCCGTTCTCGGTCAGGAAGTCGGTCGCGATGTCCTCCGGGTCCTCGCCGTCGACGTCGGCCTTGGCGTTGAGCTGCTGCATCGTCTCGGTGGTGAGCAGGTCGCTGAGCGGCTTCAGCACGTCAGCGATGGCGGGGTACTCATCGAGCGTCGACTGCTTCAGCGTGAAGGCGCCCTGGTAGACGGGGAAGAACTTCTTGTCGTCCTGCATCACGGTGAGGTCGAGGGCCGAGATCCGACCGTCTGTCTGGAACACCTCGCCGAAGTTGCAGTCGTCGCCCTTCTGCGTGGCGGTGTAGATGACGCCGGTGTCGAGCAGCGACACGTTCGAGTCGGGCACGGTGATGCCGTAGGCCGACTTGAGCCCGGGCCAGCCGTCGTCGCGGGTCGAGAACTCGCTCTCGATGCAGAAGGTCTGCTCGCTCTCCGGCAGCTTCGCGATGTCGCTGAGCTTGGTGACGCCGAGCTCCTTGGCCTTGTCGGAGCGGATGGCGAACGCGTACGTGTTGTTGAGCTCGGCCGGGTCGATCCAGGCGATGCCCTTCTCGGCATCCGCCTTCTTCACCGCGTCGAACTGCTCCTGGGCGTCCGGGATCGGGGTGGTGTTGCCGTTGTACGTGATCCACGACGTGCCGGTGTACTCCCAGTAGCCGAGGAACTCGTCGTTCTCGAGCGCCTGGCGCACGTTGGCGGAACCGACGAGCTGCGTGTTCGCCTTCGTGTCGGCGCCGTGGGCGTTGAGCAGCTGGCTGGTGAGGTGGGCGAGGATGTACTGCTCCGAGAAGTCCTTGGCGCCGATGTCTCCGGTGAGGCCGGACAGCTCGTCGCCCTGGGCGTCTCCTCCCCCGCCTCCTCCGGTGCCGGACGAGCCGGAGCAGCCGGTGAGGGCGAGCGCGCCGGCGGCGACGATGCCGGCCAGCGCGAGCACGGTGCGTGATCTCATGGTGGTTCTCCTAGGTGATGCGAGGGTGCGGTGACGGTGGGGATGCGGGTCGGGGCGCGGTCAGATGCCGCGGGGGCGGAGGAGGTCCTCGGCGACGGCGGCGAGCCAGTCGATGAGGAGGGCGATGCAGGCCACGAGGACGGCTCCGGTGACGAGCACGGGGAAGCGCTGGAGCTTGAGGCCGTTGACGATCATGTCGCCGAGGCCGCCGGCGTTGATGAAGGTGGCGATGGTCGCGACGCCCACGCAGAACACGAGCGAGGTGCGCAGTCCCGCGAGGATCACCGGGACGGCGAGCGGCAGCTCGATCCGCCGCAGCACCTGCCCGCCGGTCATGCCCATGCCGCGCGCCGACTCGGTCACGGTGGCGTCGACCTGCTGCAGGCCGATCATCGTGTTGCGGAGCACCGGGAGGAAGGCGTAGATCACGAGCGCGACGAGCGCCGTGGTGTATCCGGTCTGCCAGACGATCGCGAGCAGGATCACGACGCCGACCGCGGGCGTGGCCTGGCCGACGTTCGCGATGCCGAGGATGGTGCCGCGCAGCACCCGCGATCGGGTGCGGCTGAGCAGGATGCCGGCCGGGATCGCGAGCACGGCCACGAGCGCGGACGCCGCCACCGTGAGGCTGAGATGCTCGCCGACGCGCAGGGCGATGTAGTCCGCGTTGAGCGTGCGCTGCTCGATGCTGTCGAGCTGGATGCTCGAGAGCCAGAGCAGGAGCAGGGCGAGCACGACCACGACGATGAGCGGCGTGATGAAGCGATGCCAGACGACGAGGCGCCGGACGCGCGAGATCGGGACGGGCCTCTCGGTCTCGGCGGCGATCTCGTCGGCGACGGTGACGCTCACGACAGCCGCCCTCCGGGATGCCCGGTGGTGGGCAGCCTGCCGATGGGCACGTCGGCGCCGAGTGCCGCCGAGATCCGCTCGACGTCGAGCGACCCCACGGCCTTGCCCGCCTCGACCACGTCGAGGGCGCCGGCCCCGTGCAGCACGATGAGGTCGAGCGCATCGCGCAGCGTCGCGTCGATCGGCACCGACCAGGGCGATCCGGCGACCGGTCCCAGGTCGGCCTCGAACACCGGGATGAGCGCGAGGCGCTTGATCGCGGCGCCGGCCCCGATGAAGGAGGAGACGTACTCGTTGGCGGGCTCGGCCAGGATGGCGGCCGGGGTGTCGAACTGCTCGATGCGGCTGCGCTGGCTGAGGACGGCGATGCGATCGCCGAGCTTGATCGCCTCGTCGAAGTCGTGGGTGACGAAGACGATGGTCTTGCCGATGCTCGCCTGCAGCCGGAGGAACTCCGCCTGGAGTCGTTCGCGCGTGATCGGGTCGGTGGCGCCGAACGGCTCGTCCATGAGCATGATGGGCGGGTCGGCGGCGAGGGCGCGGGCGACCCCGACCCGCTGCTGCTGACCGCCGGAGAGCTGCCTGGGGAAGCGGGCCGAGAACTCCCGCGGATCGAGCTGCACGGTCTCGAGGAGCTCCTCGACACGCGCGGCCGTCTTCTGCTTCGACCAGCCGAGCAGCTTCGGGACGATGCCGATGTTCTCGGAGATCGTCATGTGCGGGAAGAGTCCGATCTGCTGGATCACGTAGCCGATGTGGCGACGCAGGTCGTTCGGGTTCAGCGAGAGCACGTCGCGCCCGTTGATGAGGATCGACCCCGACGTCGGCTCGATGATCCGGTTGATCATCTTCATGGTCGTGGTCTTCCCGCATCCGGAGGGGCCCACGAACATGACCAGTTCACCGGGACGGATGTCCATGGTGAAGTCCTCGACGGCGGGGGTGCTCTGCCCGGAATACACCTTTGAGACGTCACGGAGGCTGAGCGAGGCGCCGCCCGCTCCCTCGGCAGTGGTCGAGATCGCGGTGACCGCGGTGGCGGTGGAATCAGGCACGGAGCCCCCTTGAGGTGCTGTAGCGGGTGATGAGGACGAACAGGCCGTCGACGAGGAGGGCCAGGATGACGACGCCGAGCGTCCCGGTGAGCGCGTAGTTGAGGGCGTTCTTCGATCCGAGGGACGACAGGCCCTGGAAGATGAACTGCCCGAGCCCGGGGCCGGCGACGTAGGCGGCGATGGCGGCGATGCCGATCGTGAGCTGCGCGGCCACCCGGACGCCGGTGAGGATCACGGGCCAGGCGATGGGGAGCTGGATGCGGAGCAGGACGGCCAGCGGGCTCATCCCGACGCCCTTCGCCGCCTCGACGATGGCCGGCGACACCCCACGCAGTCCGACGACCGTGTTCCGCACGATCGGGAGCAGCGAGTAGAAGACGAGCGAGAACACCGTGGGTGCCCAGCCGAGCCCGAAGGCCGGGGTGATGAGCGCCAGCAGGGCGAGCGACGGGATGGTCAGAGCGACTCCCGCGGCAGCGATCACGACCGAGCGCGGGATCGGCCGGTTCCACACCAGGAGGCCGATCAGCACGCCGATGAGGGAGGCGATCGCGATGGAGAGGGCGACGACCGCGAGGTGCTCCAGCACCAGCTGCAGGATGTCATCCCAGCGACGTGACCAGAACGTCAACAGACCGTCCACATCGTCTCCTTCTCATCATCGAGGTGGTCTCCACCGTAGGGGCTCACTTGTTCACTACTCAATCGCAGTTGGCGAAATGACATCTGCGGAACGACGACCTCAGCGTTCCTGCTCCGCAGCCCACGCCGAGAGAGCGCGTACCCGTTCACGGATGCCGCGGTGGACGACGCGCAGGCGCGCGGCGGCAGGCGCCTCGCTCCCCGGCTCGGTCGCAGGCAGCACCCCGACCATCCGGGCGACGGCGTCGTCCCACGACGGATGCACGCCCGCCCCGACCGCAGCGCAGACGGCCGCGCCGATGCCTGCCGCGTCGTCGACGCGGGAGCGGCGCACGGGCAGGCCGAACGCGTCCGCGGCGAGCTGCAGCATGAGGTCGGAGTGCGCGCCCCCGCCCGTGACGACGAGCGAGGTGAACCGTCTGCCGAGCTCGTCCGCCATCGCCTCGGCGTGGTCCGCCATGGTGAACGCGATGCCCTCGAGGATGGCGCGGTGGATGTGGGCCCGCCCCTGCGAGCCGGAGAATCCCACGATCGCACCGCGGCGGGTGGGCTCGCCGGCCGTAGCGAGCCAGTCGAGCACGACGGTGACGCCCTCGCTGCCGAGCGGCAGGGACGCCGCCGCCCTCGAGAGCTCGGCCTCGAGTGCGTAGAGGTCGTCCTGCGAGGCGACGACCGCCGGGACGTCGGTCGCCGGACCGGGCGGCGGGGACTCAGTGAGCAGCGAGCGGAACCAGCTCACCGTCCACATCCCGCGCCGGATGCCCTCGCTCTCGGCGAGGTACTGACGGGGACGGGATCCGAAGTTGGTCCAGTAGGCCGAGCCGCTCTCCGGCCCGGGCGCGATCGTCATCGAGGAGATGTAGGTGCCGAGCGAGAGCAGGAGCTCGTCGCCCCGCGCCAGTCCGGCACCGAGGGCCTCCACGGCCTTGTCGTTCGCCGTGGCGTACACGGGCAGCCCGACGGGCAGACCCGTCGCCCGAGCCGCGTCGGCTGTGACCGTGCCGAGGAGACCCCCGGGCTCGACGAGCTCCGGCAGCATCCGTCTCGGCATCCCCGTCGCCTCGTAGGCGGCCGGGTCGTCCGACCAGCGCCAGGTGCGCTGGTCGATCGGCCAGACCCCCTGGAAGTTGGCGGCGGCGTCGCGGAACTCGCCGGTGAGGCGGTGGGCGACGTACCCGGACGAGGTGGAGAGACGTTCGACGCCGGGAGCCCCGTCGAATGGACGACCGACGCGGTCGTCCATCCAGCTGAGCAGCGGCTCCGCCAGCGACCCGTCGGCCCGGAGCAGCGCCCTGCAGAACCGGATCGTGCAGAGCCCGACCCCGACGATGCTGCCGTGGTCGCCGTCGAACCGCTCCAACGCGACGCGCGTCGCCGCGGCGATGGAGTCCCACACGTCATCGTCCGGATGCACGACGTGTCCGGGCGCCGGCGTCTCGTACGGGCGCAGGCCCACGCGCGCCGACGCCTTCACCGCACCGTGCTCGTCGACGACCAGCACCTTCGTCGACTGCGATCCGTTGTCGATCGCGACGACGTGCCGGGTCACGCGGACGTCCGCACCGCGGCCGCGGGACCACCGTCCTCGAGCGGGAAGATGGTGCCCGGGTTCATGATGCCGTTCGGGTCGAGCGCCGTCTTCAGCCGCTCCAGCAGCGGGTACGCGGAGCCGTGCTCCTCGAGCGTCCAGTCGGTGCGGTACTTCCCGATCCCGTGGTGGTGCACCATCGAGCCGCCGAGCCGCAGCGCCTCCTCGACGATGATCGCGTTGAGGGGCTTGTGGTACTCGGTGATCTCGTCGCGCGGGTCGACCCTGATCCAGTAGTCGTAGACGAAGTAGAGGTTGGTCCCGGTCTGGTAGCTGTGCGAGGAGTGCGCGCCCAGCATCGTCAGATCCTCCGCCCTCGGGAACTCGCTCCGCACGCGGTCCATGACCGCGTGGTAGAGCTCGTCGACGCGCGACCAGTCGACCGACACCTCGGTGGTGTAGCCGAGATGGGGGCGCTCGATCATGTCGGCGCGCTCCCTGTCGATCGCGTCCTGACCCCAGTTGAGCCGGTTGAACCACTGCTCGATGAGCTCGTCGTCGACGCGCACGTGAGGGCGCTCCGCGAAGGTCTCGAGGATGGCGTCGGCCGTCGCGTCCGCGATCCTCCTCGGCCCCTCCGCCACCAGGACGACGACGTTCTTGCCGTCCGAGAAGTGCGAGAAGTGCTGCCCGGCGTCCTCCGGCGAGTACACCCGGGCGACGCTCGGCCGGTAGCCGGCGGTGACCAGCTCGCGCAGAGCATCCACGCCGGTGGCGAAGTCGTCGACGAGGAAGCCGAAGAACCGGTAGTTCTCGGGCTGGAAGCGGAAGACCTTGATGGTGACCTCGGTGATGATGCAGAGGGCGCCCTCGTTGCCGATGACGAGATGGCGGATGTCGGGCCCTGCGGCACGGCGCGGCACGTTCTTGATCCGGGTGATCGTGCCGTCGGCGAGCACGGCCTCGAGCCCGACGACCATGTCCTCGATGCCGCCGTAGAGGGTCGAGAACTGGCCGATCGAGCGGGTGGCGGTGAGCCCGCCGTACTGGGCGAGCGGCTTCGACTGGGGCGAGTGGCCGGTGGTCAGGCCCAGGGGCCGCAGCTCGTCCTCGAGCCTCTGCAGCGGCACACCGCATCCCACGGTCACCATCATGTTCTCGGCGTCGATCGAGATGATGGAGTCGATGCGCGAGCAGTCGAGCACGATCGAGTCGGCGACGACGGTCTCGAGTCCGCCCTCGGTCGCCGTGCGACCGGTCCGCGGCACGACGGCGACGAGGTTCTCGTTCGCGAACCGGAGGACCTCGCTGACCTGCTGCGTCGACTCCGGGTAGGCGATA
Source organism: Cnuibacter physcomitrellae (assembly GCF_014640535.1). Classification (NCBI taxonomy): domain Bacteria; kingdom Bacillati; phylum Actinomycetota; class Actinomycetes; order Micrococcales; family Microbacteriaceae; genus Cnuibacter; species Cnuibacter physcomitrellae. The sequence continues at coordinate 3,090,109 of NZ_BMHD01000001.1, read as the reverse complement.
GCCGAGGGGAACGGGCCGTCGAAGATGCCGTGGGCGGCGGTGTACTTCTTGAAGCGGTCGACGCTCGCCTCCCGGAGGGCGGCGTCGCTGGTGTCGACCGCGTCGGCGCCGAGGAGCCCGGTGAGGGCGGCGGCGATCTCGTCACGGCTGAGCGGGGAACGGGAGGCAGGCATGGGGACTGTCCTATCGGGAGAGGGCGACGGGCGGGTGAACGGGGTGCGGCGGGCGGACGGGATGCGGCGCGGTCATCGCACGAGGTATCCGCCGTCGACGACGAGCGTGGTCCCCGTGACGTAGTCGGCCGCGCGGGACGAGAGGAAGACGAGCGCGCCCATGAGGTCGGCCGGGTCGCCCCAGCGCCCCGTGGGGATGTGCTCGAGGACCCGACGGTTCGTGTCGGGGTCGGAGCGGGTGCGCTCCGTGATGGCGGTCGCGAAGTACCCCGGCGCCAGCGCGTTGACCTGGATCCCGTGCTCGCCGAGCTCATCGGCGTAGGCCCGGGTGAACCCGGCGATCCCGGCCTTGGTGGCGGCGTAGGCCGGTGACATCCGGCCGCCGAGGAAGGAGAAGAGCGACGCGATGTTGACGATCTTCCCCGAACGCTGCGGGATCATCACCCGCGCAGCGGCGTGCGCGAACTCGAAGGCGGCCGTGAGGTTGACCGCCACCATCGGGTCCCACTCGTCCCGCCCGAAGTCCTGCACCTCGGCCAGCAGCGAGATCCCCGCCGAGTTGACCAGGATGTCGAGGCCGCCGAGGGTGTCGACGCACTGCTCGACCACCTCGTCCGCCCGTCCGGGAGTGGTGATGTCGGCCTCGACGAACGCGAAGCGCCGTCCGTGGCCGGAGACCAGCCGTTCGGTCTCCCCGTCGTCGGCGGCGAGACCGGGGACGAAGACGTCCGCTCCGGCCGCCGCCAGCGCGACGGTGAAGGCGCGCCCGAGCCCGGTGTTGCCGCCGGTGACGATCGCGCGCTTGCCCTCAAGCGAGAACCACGAGGTCGAGAAGTCCGAGATCTCCATGCTCACGCGTCCCTTCCAGCGAGGCTCGCGAACGGGTCCGCGATCCCCACGTAGGTGGTCTCGAGGTACTCGTGGATGCCCTCGGATCCGCCCTCGCGGCCGAGCCCCGACTGCTTGACGCCGCCGAACGGCGCCGCGGGGTTCGACACCACGCCGGCGTTGATGCCCAGCATGCCCGTCTCGAGCTCCTCCGCCAGGCGCAGACCGCGGTCGAGGCTGCGGGTGTAAGCGAAGCAGACGAGTCCGAACGGCGTCGCGTTGGCGAGACGGACGGCCTCCTCCTCGGTGCGGAAGGTCGTGATGGGGGCGACCGGGCCGAAGATCTCCTCGTCGAGGATGCGCGCATCCTTCGGCACGTCGACGAGGACGGTCGCGGGGTAGAAGTAGCCGGGCCCCTCGGGGGCGGTCCCGCCGAGCGCGATCCGGGCGCCGTCCTCCACCGCCCCGGAGACCAACGACGCGACCTTGTCGCGGGTCGCCGCATCGACGAGCGGACCGAGCGTCGACTGGGGCTCGGTGCCGCGGGCCGCGGTGAATCCGGCCATGCGCTCGACGAAGCGGCGCGTGAACTCGGCGGCGACGTCCTCGTGGACGAGCAGCCGGTTCGCCGCGACGCACGCCTCGCCGCCGTTCCGCATCTTGGCGAGCACGGCGCCGTCGACGGCGGCGTCGAGGTCCGCATCCTCGAACACGAGGAACGGGGCGTTGCCGCCGAGCTCCATCGACACCCTGAGCACCTGATCGGCCGAGTCGGCGATCAGCCGACGGCCCACCTCGGTCGAGCCCGTGAACGAGAGCTTGCGGAGTCGCGAGTCCTTGAGGAGGGGACCGGTGACCGCGCCGGCCCTGGTGGTCGGGATGACGTTGAGCACGCCGGGCGGCAGGCCCGCCTCCTCCAGGACCCGGGCCAGCAGGAGCGCCGTGAGCGGCGTGAGGGCCGCGGGCTTCAGCACCATCGTGCAGCCCGCCGCGATCGCCGGGGCGATCTTCCTGGTCGCCATGGCGAGGGGGAAGTTCCAGGGGGTGATGAACAGGCTCGGCCCGACGGGTCGCTGCACCACCACGAGGCGGTTCCGCCCGTCCGGGGCCGTGGAGTAGCGGCCCGCGATGCGCGGCGCCTCCTCCGAGAACCAGCGCAGGAACTCCGCGCCGTAGGCGACCTCCCCCCGCGACTCGGCGAGCGGCTTGCCCATCTCGAGCGTCATGAGCAGGGCGAACTCCTCCGCCCGCGCGGTGACCAGCTCGAACGCGCGGCGGAGGATCTCGGCCCGCTCCCGCGGGGCGGTCCGGCCCCACGAGCGCTGCGCCCGCGCGGCGGCGTCGAGCGCAGCCCTCCCATCCTCGGGGCTCGCGTCGGCGACGCGGGCGAGCACACGCTCGGTGGCGGGGTCGATCACGTCGAAGCGCGCCCCTGTCGAGGCGTCTCGCCACTCGCCGTCGAGGAACAGGCCCGTGGGGACCCGCTCGAGGAGCGCGACCTCGGCTGCTCCCGTCGTCTGCTCGATCGTCATCGGACTCCCTCCTCGACAGGGTTCAGGCGGAGCGGGGTGCCGACGAGGTCCTCGTAGAGCTGGAAAGGCGTCATCTCGCCCGCCCGGTCACCGTAGCTCGCCTTGGCCCGGCGGAAGACCTGCTCGACGAGGCCCGACAGCTCGACCGGGACGTTCACGGCCCGGGCCAGGTCGACCGAGAGGCCGAGGTCCTTGCAGGCGAGGGCGAGCGCGAATCCCTCGTCGTAGTCGCCGCGCTCGAGGATCGAGAGCACGTCGTGCTCGACGAAGTTGCTGTTCGCCGGGCTCGCGACGAGGGCGTCGCGCAGCACCCCGAGATCCACCCCGGCCTTGACGCCGACGGCGAGCACCTCGGCGGTGGCGACCAGGTGCGAGAACCAGAGCTGGTTGATCATCAGCTTCACCGCGTATCCCGCGCCGTGCCCGCCGACATGGAGGATGCGCTCCGGGTCGCCCATCGCCTCGAACACCGGGCGGAGCCGGGCGACGTCGTCGGCGTCGCCGCCGATGAAGATCTGCAGCATCCCGTTGGCCGCACCGACCGACATCCCGCTCACGGGAGCGTCGAGGATGCGGAGACCGCGGTCCGCAGCCGCGGCGCGGACGGCGTCGGCCACCTCGGGCACCGACGTCGACATGTCGATCCAGGTGCCGCCGTCGCGGATGCCGTCGAGCACGCCGTTCGGTCCGCTCACCGCATCCGCGACGTGACGCGGGGTCGGCAGCATGGTGATCACGAGGTCGCTGGCGGCCGCCACCTGCGCTGCGGTGTCGGCCCAGACCGCGCCCCCGGCGAGGAGCTCGGTCGCCGACTCGGGGCGCAGATCGGTGACGACGAGGGGGAAGCCGGCCCGCTGCAGGTTGCGCGTCATCCCGCCGCCCATGCTGCCGAGGCCGATGAATCCCACGGTGGGGCGAGGGTCGCTCATGCGCGGTCTCCAGACTCGGGGGCGGTGTAGAAGGGGTTGGACGGGCGGTCCTTCACAGCGAGCACGTCGTCGATGGCCGGGAGGCGCTCGACGCCGTTGCGGAGTGCCGTCGCGGTGGCGGTGCGATTGTTGCGGTAGACCGCGTCGGCGTCGTCGGCGCCCGGGTTCACCCAGACCGCGGCGATGATGACGTGGCTGTCGCACTCCTCGCGGGTGATCACACCGGCGGCGACCGCATCCGCGACCCCGGCGGCGACCCCCGCCTGCGCAGGACCCCAGATGTGGTTGCCGTGCTCGTCGCCGGCGGGTGCCGACTTGGTGACGAAGAGGGTGAGGGGCTTCACCGGTAGCGACGGCGCGAGCACCGCCACGAAGGGCACGTGCCCGGCGCTGGGGCTGGCGAGGGCCGTGGCCCAGGCCGTGCCCGCCGGGCCGGAGCGGGGCCCGGCCACCGTGTTGATGTGGGCGGCGTTGACGCCGTCTCCCACGAAGCTCTCGCCGATGTTCATGTCCATGCCGAGGGCACCCTCTCTTCTCTCCATCGAGCTCGTCCGTGTTGCGTGTGGACGTATCGCACTCTAGGGAGTGGAGGTGCCCTCCGGCCACTTGAGGGTGCGCAAATGACAACGTAGTGTGGGGCGATGACCGAAACTGGCTCGCCCCGCCGCAACTCGTCCGGGCTGACCCGCGACATCGAGATCCTCGAACTCCTCGGTGGCGCCGAGGCCGAGGTCTCGAACGGCATGGGCGTCGTGCGCATCGCGCAGCTCACCGGCCGCGACAAGTCTGTGGTCTCGCGCACGCTGGCGACCCTCGCCGACGCGGGACTCCTCGACCGCGACGAGAACACGCTGAGCTATCGGCTCGGGCACCGCCTCTTCGCCCTCGCCGCGATGACGATGGAGAGTCGGATGATCGGCGAGTCGCGCTTCCGCCTGCGCCGCATCGCCCAGAACGCCCGCGAGACGGCGCATCTCTGCGTGCTCCGGGGCGGCAACGTCCTGACGATCGCGAGCGAGCTGAGCCCCCACGAGTTCCGCACGACGGGGTGGGAGGGCATCACGACGGCGGCGTGGCGGACTCCGTCCGGCCGCGTGCTGCTCTCCGACTGGGACGACGAGGCCCTCGCGCAGTGGTACCAGGAGCACGGGCAGGACCAGCCGATCGTCGGCCCCATCCCGCCGCGGGGCGCCGGCTTCTCGGTCCTTCAATCGCCGCCCGGCGACAAGGCCGTGGTCACCGACCTCGCGAGCCTGCGCGCCGAGCTCGCGCGCATCCGCTCGACCGGCTACGCCCTGCTCGACGAGGAGCTCGAGCTCGGTGTCGTCGGCGCCTCGGCGCCGGTACGCGACTTCAGCGGCCGGATCGTCGCCGCCCTCAACGTCAGCGCCCCGAAGATGCGGATCGGCGACCGCCTCCCCTCGCTCGCGCGCTTCGTCGCGCAGAACGCGCAGGACCTCTCCCGCGACCTCGGCTACCGCGCCTGAGGCACCCGCGGCCGCCGCAGCGCCCGCTACCCCCGCTTCGAGTCGCGAGAAGGCGCCGCTTCGCGGCCCGAGGAGGGGCCGCTTCTCGCGACTCGACGGCCCGGGGGCAGCTTCGCGAGCAGGAACACCACGAGGAGCCGCGCCGCGGGGGCGACCGCGAGACCCCACGCGATCGAGGCGACCACATCCGTCGGGTAGTGCACGGCGTCGATGCTCAGCGACACCCCGACCACGAGGATGAGCGCCGTCCCGCCCACCACGACGGGGACCCGCCAGCGCGTCCGGCCGGCGAGGAGCACCAGCGTCACGACCAACGCCGTCGCATAGACCGTGTGGCCGCTGGGGTAGGAGGGGTCGAGCTGCACGGGATCGAAGGGATGCGGGAGGATCGCCGGGTCCGGCCGCGGACGGTCGATGATCTCCTTGAGGATCCCGGAGGGGATCCAGGTGGCGGCGATGGTCACGCCGAAGGCGAGGGCGATCCGCAGCTGCCGCGTGCACAGCCAGAGGAGGGCCGCGATGATCGTCGTCTCGATGATGGCGGGGATGGGCGAGAAGGCGGCGTAGACCGCGGAGCCCAGCGCGCCGAACAGACCCACATGGGCCTGGTTCAGCCAGGCCGAGAGGCCGGCGTCGAGCGGATGCCCGCGCAGAACGAACCCGACGACCGTGACCAGCACCACGACCACCGCCGCGAGGACGAGGATGCGACGCGGATGGGCGGATGGCTGCAGGATCGCGTCCTGCGCCGCGGCGCGGTGCCTGGGGGTCGAGGTCATTTCTGTCATCCGTCCTCGTCGGGTCGCAGCAGATCGGGGAGGGGGATCATCAGAGCACGGTCGTGCCCAGCAGGGTCCCGATCGCGAAGGTCGCCCCCAGCGCCAGCAGCCCGCCGACGACGACGCGGAGCGCGGCCTTGCCCCGCGAGCTGCCGCCGATCCACGCCGCCACGTAACCGGTCACCGCGAGCGCGACGAGGACGACGGCGAACGTGACGGGGATGCGGATCTGCTCGGACAGGAAGACGATCGTGAGCATCGGCAGGATCGCGCCCAGTGTGAAGGCCACCGCCGACGCCAGCGCGGCGTGCCACGGGCTCACCACGTCGTCCTCGTCGATGCCCAGCTCGGCCGACAGGTGGGCCGCGAGAGCATCGTGGGCGGTGAGCTCCTCGGCCACCCGGCGGGCGGTCTCCTCACTCAGCCCCTTCGCCCGGTAGAGACCCGTCAGCTCCTCGAGCTCCTGCTCGGGCATCTCCGACAGCTCACGTCGCTCCTTGGAGATGAGGGCGCGCTCGCTGTCGCGCTGGCTGCTCACCGACACGTACTCCCCCAGAGCCATCGAGATGGCTCCTCCGACCAGAGCCGCGAGCCCGGCGGTCACGATCGCGGGCACCGCCGGGGTCGCCCCGGCTACACCGACCACGACGGCCGCGACCGACACGATCCCGTCGTTCGCCCCTAGCACCCCCGCTCGCAGCCAGTTCAGCCGCTGGGCGAGCCCTTCGCGGTGCGGTTCTTCGGGATGCGACCCGTCGATGCGCTCCTGCATGCTCACACCGTAGGAAATCGGGCGCTGCCCGCGCCAGCAAGCGAAGCCACACCTCACCCCCGCCTCGACACCGAACCAGGCGGACCTCGGCGGATATCGCGGGGCTTGGGCCGATTCGGTGTCGAGGTGTCGGGTCTCCGACGAGGGCGTCGCGGCAGTTGCGGACGGCCTGAACGGCGCGCCTACCGCGCGGGCAGCGACCCGCCGTCCGGGAAGCCTCCCCCTGCTCCCCCTCCGGGGAACGTGCCGCCGGCGGGGAACGAACCGCTGCCGCCGGTCGTGCCGCCGAGCCCGGTGAGCCCCGTGCCCGAATCGGTGTCGGAGTCGTCGGAGGGGACGGCCTCGTCGAGGTCGGCGAGCACCACCTCGTCTCCCTCCGAGAGCCCCGAGGCGATCTCCGTCAGTTCGGAGCCCATGGCGCCGATCTCCACCGGGGCAGCTGTGGAGGTCCCGTCGCGAAGCACGTCGACGCTGTACTCGGTGCCCGATCGGTGGACCGCCGAGGTCGGCACGGTGAGCACCGAGTCGCCTGCGGCCACCGCCACGGTGACCGAGGCCGAGGCGCCGTTCAGGAGCGTCTTGCCTGCGTCATCGAGCGCGATCGTGACGTCGTAGCTGGGCGTGGACGAGCCGCTCGTGTCGAGGAGGCCGATCGCGCTCACGGTGCCGGACACCGTGGTGCCTGAGGAGGGCAGCTCCACCGTCGCCGTCTGGCCGACCTCGAGCTTCGCGACGTTCGTGAGCGTGACAGTGGAGGACACCGTGTAGCCGTCGTCGCCCACGACCGTGATGACGGTGTCGGTCGAGCCGGCGGACACGGTGGCGCCCGCGCTGATCGAGACCGCCGCGACCGTACCCTCGATCGGACTCGAGAGGGTGGCGAACGCGAGGTTCGCCTGCGCGATGGCGAGCTGCGCCTCCGCTGCGTCCACTGCAGCCTGGTCAGAGAGGATGGTGTCCGCGGTGATGGTGGTCGACCCTCCCGAGCTCGGGATCGAGCTCCCCGAACCGGAGGCACCGCCCGTTCCCACGGTGTCCCCGGCGGTGACGACGGCGGAGGCGAGGACCGCGACGTGCGCCGACCCGGAGGCCGCCGAGGTCGTCTCGGCGGTGGGAGCGGGAGCGGGCGTCGATGACGAGGTCGAGGCGACAGCGGACTGCAGGCTGGTCACCGCGGTGTCGAGTGCGGATGCGGCATCCAGCACGGCCTGCTGCGCGGTCGAGACCGTCTGCTGGTCGGTCTGCACGGACTGGATCGCGGCCTGGCAGGCAGCCAGCTGCGCCTGAAGAGTGGCCAAGTCCGTGCCTGTGGACGAACCACCCGTGACCGGATCCGTGGTGGACGACCCACCCGAGGCGGACGGGCCTCCGGCACCGTCGACGGCGCCGTCCGCGTCCGAATCGGCGTTCACGTCCTTTCCCGCGAGGCTCGCCTCGAGGAACGGTCGACAGGTCTCGTCCGAGGATGCGATGGTCTGCTGGGCGAGGTCGTAGGCGTCCGTCGCCGACCGGTACTGGGTGAGGAGGGTCTGCTGAGCCACCTGCACCGCTGCGACAGCGGCCTCGATGGCGGCGGTGTCGGGGGACCCTCCACCGGAGTCACCACCGCCCGAGCCCGGGCTTGCGGAGCCGGACCCCGGGGACGCCGACCCACCCGAGGGCGAACCTCCGGAAGGGGCGTCCCCCGAGGGCGCGGCGGCCCCGGCATCCGGGGACACCAGGGCTCCCGAACCCGAACCCGCCGCGCCGGACGTCGACATCGAGTCGGACGACTGCGCCTCGAGGTCGCTGTCGAGCTGCTCGTTCGCCGAGTCGACGGCGTCCTGGGCTGAGTCGATCGCCTCCTGTAGGCTCCCGGTGTCGAGGACGGCGAGCGTCTGACCCGCGGTCACGTGCTTACCGACCGACACGGCGACCGAGGAGACCGTGCCCGAGACCTGGAAGGCCATGTCCCGTCGGGTGACCGACGCCACGGTCCCGGTGAGGTCCAGCGATTCGGCCACCCTCCCGAGCGCCGCCGTCGCCGTGCGGTACGACGGCCCGGCTGCCTGCGCCAGCGAGAACGCCGTGCCGCCACCCGCCGCGCAGAGCACGGCGGTGGTGATCGCGATGGCGATCGCCTTGCGTCTCCGCACGACGCGCTTGCGTGCCGCCGACGCCTCGGGTCCGGTGGTCTCGGTCTGCTCGGTCATGCGGGGTTGCTCCAGAAGGGTCGGGGGTGGATGCGGGTGTCGGTCCGGTCAGGACGTGGAGGGAGCCGATCCACCGCCGGGGCCACCGGGGCGGCCCGCGCCGAAGCCCATGGTGCAGCTCCCGTCGGTGGGCTCCGAGACGAGGAGGGATGTCGCGGCGACCGCGCCGCTCGAGTCGGACTCGCCCTGAGCCGTCACGCACTGGCCCACGACGAGCGCGGAGGCGTCTGCGGCGCGGGTGACGGTGTAGGCCGTGCCCTCGCCGACCGTCACGTCTGTCGGCGAGGTCGTTCCCGACATGTCGGCGGCGTCGACGGTGATGGTCGTGCCCGAGACCGCGGTGACGAGTCCGGAGACGAAGCCGCCGAAGGCGCCGGGCCCCTCCCCGGATCCGTCGGGAGCCGAGGGCATGCCCGTGGGTCGGGCGCCGTCGGTCGGCAGGGCGCCGTCGGTCGGGAAGTCGGTGGGCGGGGTGCCGCCGCCGGCGCCCCCACCACCTGGCGCGCCTCCGCCGAAGCCTGCAGTGCAGGTGCCGTCGGTCGCCGCCGAGATCGCGACGGACGTGGCCGTGTCGCCGGATCCCGTCGAGGACGACGAGGACGACGAGTCGGTGGGCACTTGCCCGCTCATCACCGTCACGCAGGAGCCGACGGTCACGTCGGCGAGAGTCGCACTCACCCTCGCCGAGATCGTCGTGGACTCGGAGTACGTGACGGCGGTCTGCGACGACGCGTCCTGCACCTGGAGCGTCGTCCCGCTCAGGGCGGCGATCTCACCCGACGTCCCCCCGCCAGGGAAGCCCGAGCCTCCTCCGCCGGGCGGCGCCGAGGTGGCGGACGACGATGACGAGGACGTCGACGCCTCAGTCGCGGCGCAGGCGGCCAGGGCGAAGATGCCGGCGCAAGCGAGCAGGACGCCCGCGGAGACCGCGACGGTGCGCTTGTTCGTGATCATGGGTTGCTCCATTCGTGAGGACGAGGGAAGAGAGGAGGAGGGACGCCTACTCGCTGCGTAGGGCATCGATGGGCGCGAGCCGAGCGGCCCGGGTGGCGGGATACACGCCGAAGACGATCCCGATGGCCACCGCGACGGCGATCGACAGGCCGACCGCGGCGGGCGAGACGACGATCGACGATCCGATCACCCCGGGCAGCGCGAGGGCCGCGCCGATGCCGAGAACCGCGCCCAGCACCCCGCCCGAGAGTCCTAGGATGGCCGCCTCCACGAGGAACTGCCGGCGGATGGCCCAGGGCGGCGCGCCCAGAGCCTTGCGCAGTCCGATCTCGCGAGTGCGCTCCGTGACCGACACCAGCATGATGTTCATCACCCCGATCCCACCCACGAGGAGCGAGAGCGCGGCGATCCCGGTGAGCAGCACGGTGAGCGTCTGATAGATCGACGTCGCGGCGCCGACCAAGGCGTCCTGGCTGGAGATCGTGAAGTCGGCGTCGTCGGCGGAGGCGATCCCATGCAGGTTGAGCAGCACGGTCTGGGCCTCCTGGTACGCGGCCGACAGCTGCGTATCCGACGCCGCCTTGATGTAGATCGTCGAGACCGAGCCGCCCGACGAGCCGCCGAACAGCTGCGTGGTCGCGGTGCTCGAGGGCACGAGGGCGACGTCGTCGAGGTTCGAGGACGAGTCGGACCCTGCCGAGGCGAGCACCCCGATCACCTCGTAGTCCTGGCCGTCGATCGAGACGGACTGCCCGACGACGTACGGCGAGCCGAACAGCTCGTCGGCGGTCTCTGAGCCGAGCACCACGACGGAGGCGTTCGACGCGACGTCCTCGGCGTCGAGGAACTCGCCCGAGGCCAGCGTGCGCGAGCGCACGTCGAGCCACGACGGGCTCGTCCCCGTGACGGTGGTGGTCCAGTTCGTCCCGTTCGCCTCGAGCGAGAGGGACGTCGTCGTCTCGGCCGCTACCCCGCCGATGTCCGGCGCGTTGATGCTCGATGCCAAGGCTGTCGCATCCGCCTGGGTGAGGGATGCACCCGTCCCGAAGCCGCCGCGCACCCCCGAGCTGTCGGTGCTGGAACCGGGCGAGACGATCAGCAGGTTGCTGCCGAGCGACGAGATCTGGGCACTGACGTCCTTCTGGGTACCGAGACCCAGCCCTACGGTCATGATCACCGCCGCGATCCCGATGAGGATGCCCAGCACCGTGAGCAGCGACCGGAGCGCGTGCGACCGCACGGCCGCCCAGCTGGTGTGCAGCGTCTCCGACCAGTTCACGAGGCGAGCACCTCCGCATCCTGCAGACGACCATCACGGACGACGACCACGCGCTTGGCGCGCGCCGCCACCTCGGTCTCATGGGTGATGAGCACGATGGTGCGCCCGGCCTCGTGGAGCTCGTCGAAGAGCTCAAGCACGTCGTTCGTCGAGACCGTGTCGAGGTTCCCCGTGGGCTCGTCGGCCAGGATCATGGTGGGCTCGCCGACCAGGGCCCGGGCCACGGCGACGCGCTGCTGCTGACCGCCTGAGAGCTCGCCGGGCCGGTTGTCGAGACGGGACCCCAGGCCGACGCGATCGAGCGCGCGCGCCGCACGCGCCCGGCGGTCCGCGCGGGGGACGCGGCCGTACATGAGCGGGAGCTCGACGTTCTGCCACGCGGCCAGCGACGGGAGCAGGTTGAACTGCTGGAACACGAACCCGATGCGGCGGTTGCGCACCTCGGCGAGCTCGGCCTCGTCGAGGTCGCGGACATCGCTCCCCGCCAGGCGGTAGCTGCCGCTGGTGAGGGTGTCGAGGCAGCCCAGCACGTTCATGAGGGTGGACTTGCCCGAACCCGACGGACCCATGATCGCGACGTACTCGCCCTCGTGGATCTCGAGGTCGATGCCACGCAGCGCCTCGAACTCGATCGCGCCGGAGCGGTAGACCTTGCGGGCGTCCTGGAGCTCGATGACGGGTTCGCGAGCCGCCGTCGTCGCTTCCGGCCGCGAGGTGAGGGCCGCCATCACCGACCCCCCTGCTGTCCGCCGCCGGGGAAGGTGCCGCCGCTCGGGAACTGGCCGCCGCCCGGGAGGCTGCCGCCGTCGGGCAGGGTGCCGCCGCCGGGGAACGTGCCACCCGTACCTCCGGTGCCGCCGCCGGGGAACGTGCCACCCGTACCTCCCGTGCCCTGCCCACCGCCGCCGCTGCCCGGGGTGAAGACCGTGACCTTCACCATGTCCCCTTCGGCGAGGCCGGACGTGATCTCGACGAGGTTCCCGCTCGTCTCGCCCACCCCGACGGTCGTGACCGTCTCGGTGCCGTCGTCCGCGACCACGGTCACGGTCGACGTGCCGTCGGTCCCGGTGGTGACGGCCGCGGACGGCACGGTCAGCACGTCGGCGCGACGCTCGTAGACGATGTCGCCCGTCACGGAGACGCCGTCGAAGAGGCCATCCGGGGACCCGGTGACGTCGACGACCACCGGGTAGGCCGCGGCACCCGAGCTGGTCGAGGGCAGCAGGCCGATCGAGCCGACCGTGCCGAAGAAGCTCGTGCCGTCGTCGGTGGACAGCTCGACCTGATCGCCGACGGCGATCTCGGAGACCTCGGTCTCGCTGACCGACAGGCTCACCGTCCAGGAGTCCGTGCTGACGATCGTGAACTGGCCGGTCGAGCTCGTGGATCCGCTCGACCCCGAGGTCGTGCCCCCGGAGCCGGTCGCACCCCCCAGGCCTCCGCTCGAGGACGTGCCCGAGGCGGCAGAACCCGTCGAGCTGGATGATCCCGAGGAGCTGGATCCGGAGACGACGTCCCCCACCTCGACGCTCGCGTTCGTGACCAGTCCGGCGATCGGGGCGACGAGCGTGGTGCCGGTCGCGGCGGTCTCCGCCTCCGTCACGTCGGTCTGGGCCACGTCGACCTGTGCCTGGAACGAGGCGATCGCCGTCGCGGACGAGTCGCTGCCGTCGTCGTCCGCCTCGGCAGAGGACAGCTTCGCCTGGGCCGCCGCGAGGGTGGCCTTGGCCTCGAGCACCGCGGCGTTCGCGTGCAGGGTGTCCACGGTCGCCAGCACGTCGCCCGCGGCGACCTGCTGTCCCTCCTGCACGTTCACGGTCTGCACCGTGCCCTCGACCCCGAAGCTCACGTCCTCGGTCGTGGTGGGAGCGATCGTCCCCGAGGACGACACGGTCTTCTCCAGCGTCTCCAGGCTCGCCGCGACGGTGGTCGTGGTGGGCCGGGTCTCCGCCTGGGCGCCCGTGGTCGCCAGGACCGCCCAGGTCGTGCCCCCACCGAGGACGACGAGCGCGACCGCGCCGCCGATGATCCAGGTGCGTGGCCGCAGCGCGCGCGCTCTGCTCGCCGCCCGTCCCGCTCTCTCCCGCAGTCCCATGGTCTCCCTACTCGAACGACTCGACTCAACTCAATGAAGTTGCATCGACCGTAGGGAGGCGCCTTATGGGGATCCCTGCCCTCGCCTATGAGTGCGCGAAGAACGCCCCGGCAGCACCTGCGCCGAGAGCGCAATCGAAGGTGCCGATCATGTCGTCCCAGCTCTGGCTGGCGCCGAGAGAATCCGTCAGGATCAGTCCGCGCAGCTGCTTTCAATGCCGCATGGTGATAATCAGAGATGATTTCGGCGGTAAGGCAGCTCAACCCGATGTCGATGGAGCCTTCAGGAGATCAGATGCCTCGCACCCCGTTCACGGATGAGCCGGCCCGGCATTACATCGATGGGGAATGGCGGGCCATCGGTCCACGAGCGCAGTCCTTCGATCCGGCCACCGGCGAGCCCCTCGGAGAGTACTTCGACGGCGGCCTCGAGGCCGCGAACGAGGCCATCGCCGCCGCCCGCACCGCCTTCACGAGCGGATCGTGGCGGAGTGATCGCGAACGTCGCGCACGAGCCCTGTGGGACCTCTCCCTCACGCTGGAGCGGAACCTCGATCGGATCGCCCTGGCGATCACGCTGGAGAACGGCAAGCCGCTCGCGCAGGCCCAGTTCGAGCTCAGCATCGCGGCTCCCAAGCTGCGCTACTTCGCAGGCCTGGCCCTCACGGATCTCGGGACGGCGGCGGAGACGCCGTCCGGATTCTCGATCCTCTCGCGCGAGCCGATCGGCGTCGCCGGGGTCATCGTCCCGTGGAACTCCCCGGGGATCCTCTCGATCCGCTCGATCGCCCCCGCGCTCGCGGCGGGTTGCACCGTCGCGGTCAAGATGCCGGCCCAGACGGCACTGACGAACGCGCTGATCGCCGAGCTGTTCGCCGAGACGACCTCCCTGCCGGAGGGGATCGTGAACCTGTTCACGGAGTCGGGCGACGAAGGGGCGAAGGCGCTCGTCGCCAGCCCCGAGGTGGGCGTGATCAGCTACACGGGCAGCTCCGCGGTGGGCGCCCGCATCATGGCGGCCGCCGCCCCCCAGCTCAAGCGCGTCTCCCTCGAACTGGGCGGCAAGACGCCCATGGTCGTGTTCGACGACGCCGATCTCGATGTCGTCGTCCCGACTCTCACCGCTGCCGTCACCACCTTCGCGGGTCAGTTCTGCATGACGGGCAGCCGCGTCATCGCCCAGGCGTCGATCGCCGACGAGCTCCGCGACAGGCTGGCATCGTCGCTCTCGGCCGTCCGCGTGGGACCGGGGATCGACCCCGAGACCCAGATGGGCCCGCTGATCGACAGGGCGTCGGTCGAGCGGGTGCACCGGATGGTGTCCGTCAGCGGTGGTGAGACCATCCTCGAGGGCGGCCCGATCGAGGGGCCCGGCGCCTTCTACCGACCCACGCTCGTGGGCATCACCGACCTCGGCTCGACCCTCGTGCAGGACGAGGTGTTCGGCCCGGTCGCCACCTTCGAGACCTTCGACGGCGAAGATGAGGCGGTCTTCCGGGCGAACGCGACCGACTACGGCCTCTCCGCCTCTGTCTGGACCCGAGACGGTGGGAGATCGCTCCGCGTCTCGCAGGCCATCGAGGCAGGCACCGTCTGGACGAACGCGTGGGCGCAGATCTTCGACCAGTTCGAAGAGGGCGGCTACAAGAAGAGCGGCCTCGGCCGCCTCAACGGCCCCGGCGGCCTCGCCGAGTTCCAGGAAGTCAAGCACATCTACCGTTCCGTCTGACAAGCACACCCACCACGATCACCTTTCTCCCTCGCCACGGCGAGGCGCGACAACGACGTCAGGAGAGACATGTCACAGCATTCACGTCCCCGCAGGCCGCTGGCCATCCTCGGAATCGGAGTGGCCTCCGCTCTGCTCCTCGCCGGCTGCTCCACCGCTGAGCCCTCGAGCGGCGGCGACTCGAGCGGGGGCGACGTCACCCTGACGTTCGCGTACCCCAAGGCCGGCGCGACGACGCCCTGGGAGACCATGGCAGAGAAGTACACCGAGGAGACCGGGATCAAGGTCGAGGTCGAACCGATCTACATCGACGGCTACGACGCCGCGATCAGCACCAGGCTGCAGAGCGGGAACGCTCCTGACCTGTTCCTCACCGAGCCCGGATCCGGCCCGAAGGGTCTCGTGACGCTCGGCAGCGCGGGACTCCTGGGAGAGGTCACCGGCCAGGCCGCGGATCTGATCAACTCGGCGGAGACCTCGGCGTACGGATCTGACGGCAAGGTGTACGGGTTCCCCCTCTACAACGCGCCACGGGCGGCCGTCGTCTTCGACGGCAACCTCGACAAGGCCGGCGTCCAGTGGCCGGACACCATCTCCGACATGCTGGCCACCTGCAAGACGTCGAAGTCGAACGGCTACGCGTTCACGCTCGGACAGTTCGGATCCTCGTTCACCGCCGACGGTCAGGCGCTCCTCATCGCGGCCAGCTCGGTGTACGCGAACGACCCCGACTGGGATGCGAAGCGAGCAGCGGGCGACGTCACCTTCAGCGACACGGACGGGTGGAGGTACGCCATCCAGACGTTGTCCGACATGTACGCCGCCGGCTGCTACCAGGACGGCGCGGAGGCAGCCCAGGGCGAGTTCTGGACCGGTGTGGGCGCGGGTGAGACGCCGTCGGTGCTCTCGCTCACGACGGGTGAGGCGGACATCTGGAAGGACCTGTCCCAGCTTCTCCCCAACGAGACCACCTCGGTCTACGCCTTCCCCGGCCAGACCGCAGACGACCGTCGCGTCGTCAACTCGGTGAAGTTCACCCTGTCCTACGCGGCGGCGAACGCCAACAGCGAGGCGGCGAAGGCCTACATCGACTGGCTCTCACAGCCCGAGAACCTCCAGCAGATCGCCGACATCACGGGCACGGTGCCAGCCGGCGAGGTCACCGCAGACTCGCTGGAGTCGGTCTACGAGCCCATCAAGTCGCTGGTGGCCGACGGCAAGGTCATCTCGGAGCCCGGGCTGACGTGGCCCAACGGGGTCCTCGCGGCCATGCAGGAGGACGTCCCGGGCCTGTTCACCGGCCAGAAGACGGTCGACCAGGTGCTCTCCGACATGGACGCAGCGTGGGCCAAGTCGTAGTATCCACGACGCGGGATCGCCGCAGCCGGCCTGGCCGGCTGCGGCGATCCCGCTCTACTCGAAAGGCAGAGCAGCCGATGCAGCGCCGGACCCGTCCCCGTGCCACCACCCCCGAGCCCCGGGCAGGACGACCGCTGATCGCGTTCGGACGGTGGTGGTGGGCAGGCCCGGCGCTCCTGGCCGTCCTGCTGGTGCAGTACGCGGCGACGCTGGCCGGCACGTTCTTCGCGTTCACCGACTACTCCGGCGTCGGCACGTTCACCCTCACCGGTCTCGACAACTTCGTCGCGATCTTCCAGGATCCTTCGGTCCTCGGCGTCATCGGCAACACGCTGCTGTATGCGGTCGCGCAGATGGTGGGCACGACCATCCTCGGCCTGGCCTTCGCCCTCGCCCTCCACCGCGGTCTGAAGTCGCGGTACGTCCTGAGGGCCATCGTCTTCCTGCCGATCGCCCTCAGCCCGCTCGCCGTCTCCTACGTCTGGAAGTTCGTCTTCGAGTACGACGGGCTGCTCAACCAGGCGCTCGGCGCCCTCGGCCTCGAGCAGTTCCAGCGCACCTGGCTCGGAGACCCGGAGACGGCCATCTGGACCGTCGTCACGGTGATCATCTGGCAGGGCGTGGGGATCTCCATGGTCATCTTCCTCGCCGGTCTGTCACGGATCCCCGCAGAGCTCGAAGAGGCCGCGTCGCTCGACCGGGCGAACCTGTGGCAGCGATTCCGCTACGTCACGTTGCCCGCGCTGCGTCCGTCCGTGACGGTCGCGACGATGCTCTCGCTGATCTTCGGACTGCGCCTGTTCGACCCGATCCTGGCCCTGACCGGGGGCGGCCCGGTGAGCTCCAGCAAGAACCTGGCGCTCCTGGTCTACGAGCAGGCCTTCACGCAGGGGAACTTCGGCTACGGAGCCGCCCTGTCCCTCATCCTGACAGTGATCATCCTCATCTTCGCCATCATCCAGCAGCTCATCACGCGAGAGCGCCCGGGAGACTAGCCGACATGTTCAGATACACGCCCCTCACGTTCGTGAGGGAGATCATCATGATCCTGGTCACCGCGATCTTCGCGCTGCCGCTCTACATCCTGCTCGTCGGGTCGATGAAGACGACCGCCGAGTTCCGCAGCACCTCACCCCTCGCGCTGCCGACGGACCCGCAGTGGTCGAACTTCCTCGAGGTCATCACCACGACCGGCCGGAACAGCATCGTCGCCGGGTTCATGAACAGCCTCATCCTCACCGTGGGGAGCCTGGTCGTCATCATCCTGCTCGGCTCGTTCTGCGCCTACGTGATCGTCAGGTCGACCAGGCGATGGGCGCGGGCGTCCTTCTACCTGTTCCTCGTCGCCATCATCCTCCCGACCCAGCTCGGGATCGTCCCGCTCTACGTCGGCGCCCGAGCCGTCGGACTCACCGGCTCGCTGATCGGGCTCATCATCATCTACTCGGGGATGTTCCTGCCGCTGTGCGTGTTCCTGTACGCCTCGTTCTTCCGCGGCCACCCCCGCGACTACGAGGAGGCGGCGGCCATCGACGGCGCCGGCCCCTTCCGCACCTACTGGCACTCGGTGCTCCCCCTGATGGCTCCTGTCACGGGAACGGTCGCCATCCTGGCGGGCGTCGCCATCTGGAACGACTTCTTCACCCCGCTCATCTTCCTGGGCGGGACGAACTACCCCACGTTGCCGGTCGTGATGTACCAGTACGTCGGCAACCTGGTCGCCGAGTGGAACAAGATCTTCGCGGTCGTCGTCATCGCGTTCATCCCCGTGATGATCTTCTTCATCTTCACCCAGCGTCGCCTCATGCAGGGCTTCTCGGGCGGGGTGAAGAGCTGAGCCCTCAGTCCGCGGAGGAGGTGAAGGCCTCGCCGACGGCTGCGGACGCAGCCATGAGCAGGTTCGCGGCCCGCTCGATGACGGGCTCGTCGTCATCACGGCCGAGCAGAGCGATGTTGAGGCTTCCGGCCACGCCGAGGTCGGCACGCTTGAGGGGGACCGAGACGTGGACGATGCCCTCGTCCGGATCGCCGACCCCGAACGCGTAGCCCTGCGCCCGGACGGCGCGCATCTGGCGCTTCATCTCGAGCCAGTCCTCCGCACTCCCGCCGGTGGAGCGGAAGATGGACCGGACGATCCGCACCTCGGCGAACGAGTGGATCGCGAGCGCCGGCGCGCCGAGAAACGCGGGCGCGAGCTTGCCCCGGTCGTAGGACCCCTCGGGGAAGGGCGAGGACCCGAGCCGGTGCTCGTGCATGGTCATCAGGTAGTCACGATGGATGCGGCTGATGAACAGCATCCCCGCTTCGTCGTATTGGGCCGCGATCTCCAGGATGCCCGGCTCGGTGGCGCGGATCAGCGGGTCGCTGGTGCGCAGCTGCCGGTCGAAGTGCACGATGCCCGGGCCGAGGAGGTAACGGCCGGCTCGGACGCTGAAGATGAGGCCCGCCGCGCTGAGGCTGCGGAAGTAGCGGTACACGGTGCTCTCCGACTGGCCGAGCACGGCGCAGGCCTCGTCGACCGTCCACTCGGGCTTCTCGGGCGTGAAGAGGTCCATCACGGACAGCATCCGGTCGGAACTCGTCGCGTTCATCGTGCCGTGTTCGTCCGATCTGCTGCGGGCGCGTCGTCCTACCACTGACTCGTCGAGCCCAGCGGGAGGATCTCACGGATCTCATCGATGATCCGCAGCTCGCCATCCACTACCTTGAAGGCCCCCAGCATATACATCGACCCCGCATCGGGTCGGGGATGATCCGGGATCGGGTGGAAATCCACCACGACGAAGCTCGCCGCCACCCCGAGCTCGGTGTCCAGCACGGGGAAGCGCCGCTCACGGGCGAGCGGGCGCGCCGCTCGTGTGTCGTTGAGAGCGGACGCCGGGGTGTGGACCTTGCCGTCGGGCGAGAGGAGGGTGCGGAGCGTGTTCGTCGTCTTCGCACCGTTGTCGTACTTGTCGCAGCGGTAGTTGAAGCGCGGGATCCGGCCGTCGCTCTGCTGCAGCCCCTCCCAGTAGCGGTCGGCCGCGTCGCGCAGCCCCTCACGGTCGGAGCGGCGCTCAGCCGGCACGACGGCGCCGTAGATGATGTCCGGCTTGAGCAGCTGCTCGACGTCCGCGAAGTGGCCGAGGCCGTCCGTGCTGACGATGGCCTCCGCCTCGGTCACGTCGCCATCCACCACCCTGATGCGCTGGGCGAAGGGGCGGGCCTCGTCGTCGACGAACGCGACCCCCATGCACACCGCCTGGCCGGTCTCGGGATCGGCGAAGCCCTGGATCCCCTCGAAGCGCGGGTGTGCGCTCCAGAGCCCCGTGCCCGGCGCGACGACGGCGCCGTTCTCGGTCGATCGGAAGCCGTCCGCGAGCGCGAGGGACCCTGGGGTTCCCGCGGCGACCGCGTCGAGATAGGCGTCGAGCCCGTCGAGCAGCTCGGCTCGTCCCGTCACGAGATGCCCACGGCGGGGTGCCCGAAGTGCGTGCGCCCGTAGTTCAGCGCCGCGCTGTCGGACTGGTGCGCGAGGTGTCCGCGCAGCACCCCGACGTTCCGCCAGTAGCGCCCGAGCATGGAGTCCCGCTTCGACGCCGACGATCCTACGGTGCGGAAGATGATGTCCACGGCGTCGTGCGCGAGGTGGATGCTCTGGAGGACGACCAGGGTCATGCGCCGAGCGTCATCGTCGGGGCAGGGGATCCCGGTCCGTCGCGTCGTCTCGGCGACCGACATGTAGTCCGTGGCGGTCTGCAGCAGCGCCGCGCGCGCGGTGTCGACCAGGGCTCGGCATCGTCCGAAGTTGAGCTGGTACTCGGCGAGCTCGTCGCGCGGGGCCCCGGAGGGTCCCGTCTTGCGTGCTCGGAACGTCTCCTCGTAGAGATCGAGCGCACCCTCGGCTGCACCCACGATGACCGCGGCCGACTCCATGACGACGAACGGACGGGACGGTCCGAAGAACACGGGGCTGTCGTCGTAGACCTCGTGGTCGATCACGGGCGAGAGCACGGGGAACGGCTTCGTCCGGTGCTCGGGCACGAAGACGTCGTCGAGGACGACACGATTCGATCCCGTGCCCTGCATCCCGATGACGTCCCAGTTGTGCTCGATCGTGTAGTCGTCGCGATCGAACAGCCCCATCCGCAGCCCGCCGCCGCCGGGGGCGCCCTCGGGCACGATGAAGGCGAGGAGGATGTGCGTGGCATGCGCGCTGCCCGAGGCGTAGTCCCAGGCGCCGGTGACGCGGTATCCACCCGGTACGACCACTCCGCGACCCTGCGGGGCAGCCACCTCGGGGGCTCGGAACTCGCCGTCGCGCGCGTAGGCGTCGCGCTGCGCCTCGATCGGGAAGGTGGCCAGCTGATGCACGTGGCCGAGCACGAGCGAGAGCACCCAGGCCGTCTCCGGACAACCCCGGGCGACCTCGGTGGCGAGGCGCACGTAGGTGGGCAGGTCGAAGCCGTAGCCGCCGAACGTGCGCGGCTGGAGGACCCGGTAGAAGCCCGACGAGACGAGGAGATCGACGGTGTCCTCGGAGATGTTCCCGGCGGCCTCGGTCTCCGCCTGACGCTCCCGGAGGAGACCCCGCATGTCGCGTGCACGCGCCACCATCGCCTCGGGGGTCAGGTCGGGCTCGGGCGGTGCCAGGGCGATGTCGTCCTCGACACCGGATGGTGATGAGCTCATCGCGCTCGACTCCCCTCGATTCCGCCGAGCGTGAGAGCCTCGACGGCCTCCATGGCCGCAGCGGTCTGCGCTCGGCGTGCGTTCTCGAGCATCAGCCGGCCCGGGTCGATCTCCTGAGGCGCCGGGGACGCGGCGAGGATCGACTCGAAGTGCTCCGACAGCTCGTCGTGGAACTCCGAGTGGCTGATGATGTACCCGCGGTTGTGGATGATGCCCTCGACCACGGCCTCGCCCACGTCGCGCGGGTCCATCCCGGAGTCCTTCGGCGGGGCGACGGGCCCTCCGCTCGGCGGCGTGGACCCGGCCCCCGTCCGGAAGCGCGGGTGCCGGTTCTCCTCCGATTCCAGGATCCGGCTCCGGGTGAGCCCCGGATAGAGGACGGAGACGCCGATGCCGCGCGGGGCGAGGCTGAGGCGCAGCGAGTCGCTCATGCCTCGCACCGCGTACTTCGACGCCGCGTAGATGTAGTTGTCGGCGGTGGGGAGCAGCCCCGCCATCGACGAGGTGGTGACGATGTGCCCCTCGCCACGACGGAGCATGAGCGGGAGGAACTCCATCACGCCGTTGATGGGTCCCCACAGGTTGACCGAGAGCACCCACTCCCAGTCGGCGTAGGTGACCGCATCGACCGAGGGGTTGGCACCGACGCCGGCGTTGTTGACGAGGATGTCGCATCCCCCGAACAGGTCGAGCATCCGCTGGGCTGCGTCGTGCATGGCGTCCCGGTCGATGACGTCGACGGCCAGGGTGAGGACGTCGGGGTGGTGGCCGAGGCGCTCGCGCGCCTCCGCCAGGTGATCGTCGCGCAGGTCCGCGATCATCACCTTCACACCCCGGGCGAGGAGGGCCTCGGCGATGCCGAAGCCGATCCCGCTCGCTCCTCCCGTGATGAAGGCCGTCCTTCCGGAGAGGTCCTTCATGGTGTCAGACGGCCTGGAGCGAACGCGTCTCGCCGTCGAGCGAGCTCTCCGACGGCCAGCTCTTCAGCTCGGGCAGGCACTTCTCGGCGAACAGGCGCATGTTGCGCTCGGCCTCCTCGCGGGGCATCCCTCCGAAGTGGAAGTGCGGGAAGAAGCCCTGGAGGTTGAGGTCGTTGTTGATGCGCTCCAGCTGCTCGAGGACCTCCGTGGGGGTGCCGGCGGGCATGACGTCGGCCGTCACCTCGGCCATCTCGTCGATCTTGTCGGGCTCG
Source organism: Cnuibacter physcomitrellae (assembly GCF_014640535.1). Taxonomy (NCBI): domain Bacteria; kingdom Bacillati; phylum Actinomycetota; class Actinomycetes; order Micrococcales; family Microbacteriaceae; genus Cnuibacter; species Cnuibacter physcomitrellae. The sequence continues at coordinate 3,068,139 of NZ_BMHD01000001.1, read as the reverse complement.
ATGCGCATCTTCTTGTAGAACTCGTTGCCCTTGGTGTTGCCGAAGTGCTCCTCGGCCATGCCGTAGTTGTGCACCGCCGCGCGGAAGTTGACCCGGTGGTACTGGCGAGACAGCTCTCGGGCCCGGTCGCTGCTCTCGTCGACGAAGATCGTCCCGGAGAGCATCGGCGCGGGCGCCACGCGGGTGTCGCCGTGGGTCTCGGCCCAGACGCGGTCGTACGTCTCGGTGTCGACGCCGAGGTTGGCGCGCGGCTCGGGGTTGATGATCATGATGCCCATGCCGAGCTCCGCGACGGTGCGCACCGACTCCGGCGATCCCGCCGAGCCGAACACGCGACCCTCGAAGCTGCGGAAGGGGCGGGGCCGGAGCTCGCGGCGCGGCTGCTGGGTGATCTCCCCGCCTTCGATGACGCCCGTCTCGAGCGCGCGGATGATCATCTCGGCGTACTCGCGGTAGAGCTGACGGGTCTGGTTGATGTCGACGCGCAGGCCGTCGTACTCGAACTTCCCGAGTCCGCGCCCGAACCCGAGGACCAGACGGCCCTCGGTGACGTTGTCGAGCCACAGAGCCTGCTCGGCCACGCGGACCGGGTCGTTCCACGGGAGCACGATGACCTGGGTGCCCAGCTTGACCGACTTCGTCCGGCCCGCGAGGTAGGCGAGCGTCTGGAGGGGGGAGGGCGAGATCGAGTAGTTCGAGAAGTGGTGCTCGGTGACCCAGATCGACTCGAAGCCGAGCTCCTCCGCCTCGATCGCCATCTCCAGATCCTGCTTGACGAAACGGGTGTCGTTGACCGAGTCCGCACTCTGGTGCTGGAAACCGGTCGCATAGCCTACGTGCATTTCACTTCTCCTCGTGATCGACGATGATCCTGCGCGTCGTGGGGCGGGACGCGCTACGAACACTACACTGTCAAATTGTGACAAACAATGACGTTTCCAATATTGCGATTCTTCTTGTCGAAGCGGCCGGAGCCAGTCCGCTGGGGCGGGCACTCGACCGCACAGACCGATCCGTGACGCAGATCGCCGTCGACCTGGTCGACGCCGCCGCAGCCTCGCCGGACGCGCTGCGTGCGGCGACCCCGCCCTCGAGCACAGCAGCTACCGCGCTGGTCGTGTCCGTGGCTCCGTCACCCCAGGGAGGGGTCGCCTCCGTCGACTGGGAGTCGAGGGTGCACCGTCCGCTCCGCCGCGCGTTCACCGCACTGCGCGGACTCGTCCCCGAGCTCCTCGAGCATCCCGCCGGGGGACGCGTGATCATCGCGGCGCCCGCGACCGGCCTCATCGCCGACGCAGGCCGGACCGCCGACTCGGTGCTCGCTCGCTGCCTGATCGGCCTCGCCGAGGGGCTGCGAGCCGAGCTCCTCGGCCGCGACTTCCCGGTGTCGATCGTGCTGACCGACGCGTGGGACGACGAGGCATCGCTCATCCAGCGCCTGGACGGGGCACTCGGAGGCGGTGCGCTCTACGTCCTTCCCCCGCGCATCTCCGAGACAGACGTCGCCCGGGTCTTCGATCCCTGGATGCGCGGGCTCGCCGACACCCCCGCAGCCCTCGACCTTCCCCCGATGGGCCCCATGGGAGCGGTGTACCGCATCGAGCTCGAGAGGAACGCCGCCGGCGGCCGGGCGGCGAGCGACGCCTCCTCGGAGGAGAGCACCGACAGGATGCCTCGGGCATCCGGTTCGGATCCTGCTTCGCAGCCCTCCCCGGCCCTCAGCCCAGGCCGCACGGCGATCGTCACGGGCGGAGCGAGCGGGATCGGACTCGGCATCGTCACCGCCATGCTCGAACGCGGGATGAACGTGGCGATCGCGGACGTCCGCGAGGACCACATCGCCGAGGCCCTGACCCGGCTCGCCCAGCACGACGCCCGCGTGATGGCCGTTCGACTGGATGTGACCGACCGAGCGGCCTGGGACGAGGCGACGAGCTCCATCCTCGATCGCTTCGGCGGCATCGACGTGCTGTGCCTGAACGCGGGCATCGGCATCCTGGGCACCATGCTCCAGAGCACGCCCGCCGACTGGTCGTGGCTCATGAGCGTCAACCTCGGCGGTGTCACGAACGGGATCGAGGCCGTCCTGCCCATCCTCCGCGCACAGGAGCGAGGCGGCTGCATCCTCGCCACCTCCTCGGCCGGCGGCCTCATGGTCGCCGACGACGGAGCCATCTACTCGTCCGCCAAGTACGGCGTGGTCGCGGTGATGGACTGCCTCCGGGCCGAGCTCGCAGCCGAGGGCATCGGGGCGACCACCCTCTGCCCGGCCGGGGTGAACACCAACATCCATGATCACGAGACGATGCGCCCCGTCGAGTTCGGCGACAGCGGCGTGCGCGGCTCCGATGCGGAGCTCGCGGAACGGCAGACGCACGCGCGGGCGATGCTCTCCCAGGGCGCCGACCCTGCCCTGGTCGGCCTGCGCGTCCTCGCCGCCCTCGACGTCAACGCCCCCGTGGTGTTCACGGACGGGGGCATCGCGCCCATCATCCGCCTCCGGAGAGACGCAATAAAGACGGGGATTGCCTTATCGTGACAATTTAGGTACTCTTTTGCTACCGAGTCCACGGGAAAGGATTGCAACGATGCCTATCGACCCCCAGACCTTCCGCACGATCATGGGCCACTACCCCACCGGCGTCTGCGTGGTGACGGCCGTCACGCCCGAGGGCACGGCGGTGGGGATGACGGTGGGGACCTTCACCTCCGTCTCCCTGGACCCGCCGCTCATCGGCTTCTTCCCCGACCGCCGCTCCACCAGCTGGCCCGGCATAGCCGCAGCGGGACGCTTCTGCGTCAACGTCCTCGCAGACGACCAGGAGCACCTGGGCAGGCAGTTCGCCAGCAAGGGCGGCGACAAGTTCGTCGGCGTCGCGCACCGGGTCTCCGACTCCGGGCTGCCTCTCCTCGATGGAGCGGTGGCCTGGATCGAATGCTCGCTCTACTCCGTGGGCGATGCCGGCGACCACGTCCTCGTCCTGGGCGAGGTCGAGACGCTGTCCGCCGAGCACACCGCATCGCCGTTGGTGTTCCACAAGGGCGCCTTCCGCCAGGTGGCCTACCCCGTCCCGGCCGTGGCCTGACCCGACGATCCGTTTCGCGCATCCGAGCGACGAGAGAGGCCCCCGCGTGACGACTCACACGGGGGCCTCTCTCGTTCCCTCACGAGGATGCGGCGACGGACCGCACCCTCCTCACTCGCCGGACGCCCGCGCCGCGAGGAAGGCGTCGATCCGCGCGTTCGCCTCGGGGGCGAGAGGATGAGGGCCCTCGATGAACGCATGGTCCGCCCCGGGATAGACGGCGAGCTCCGCCTCCGACCCGGCGGCCAGCCAGCGGCCGTACATGAAGAGCGAGTCGTCGAGCATCGCATCCAGGGTGCCGACCGAGAACAGCGCAGGCGGCAATCCCCGCAGATCGGCGTAGAGCGGCGACAGCTCAGGATCGCGGCGAAGACTCGCGTCGGGCGCATAGGAGTCCACGATCTTGGCGATGTCGCGTGCCTTCAGCACGCCGGTCGTCGCCCGCGCCTGACTGGGCGTCATCGTCGAGTCGTACACGCCGAAGCTCAACGCCGCGCCCCGGAACGGCTGAGCCGGGCCCCGATCTCGCAAGCGCAGCAGGGTCGCGACGGCGAGGAGCGCGCCGGCGGACTCCCCCGCGATGACGAGCGAGTCGGATCCGAACTCTCGTGCGGCGTTGTCGATCAGCCACCGCGCCGCATGCTCGCAGTCATCCCAGGCGGCCGGGTAGGGGTGCTCCGGGGCGAGCCGGTACTCGACGCTCACGCAGGTCAGCCCTGTGCCGTCGGCGATCCTCTCCAGCATCCCATCCTGCTGGGCGGCGCCACCCAGGATGAAGCCGCCCCCGTGGATGTGCAGCAGCACCCCCCTCGCTGCCTCGCTCGGCACGACATGCAGCGACACTCCGGAACCGATCTCGATGTCGAAGGAGCGCGGGGACGGGGGCGGGGTGGGCATGAACCCACCGCTTCGTGCGACGTCGACCCCCAGATCCCAGATCCCTGGCAGATCGCGGGTCCTCTCCGCCATGACCGCATTGAACGCGGCGACCTCGGGACGGACAGCGTCGGCCGTGAAGAGATTTCGATCCATGGCGCGATGCTAGCAACGTCAGAGGCTGTTAGCCTATTAATCAGGACACCATGTGCGATAAACAGGATCTCGTTGTCCCGACGGGGCGACGTAGTGTGACCATCACTCGATGATTCAAGGAGGAATCGGATGTCGCTTCTGACAGACAACACCTGGGCTGGGACCATCTTCACCGGGGAGTGGCGCGAGGGCCGCGGCGGCACTCGATCCGTGCTCTCCCCGGGATCCGGCGACACCCTCGCGGAGATCGGCTTCGCGGATCCCCAGGACGTCGCCGAGGCGGCGGCCGGCGCCTCCCGTGCGCAGAAGGAGTGGGCCGCAGCCCTCCCCTCCGAACGCGCCGCCGTCCTTCGTCGAGCAGGCATCCTGTTCCAGCAGCACGCCGAGGAGATCATCGACTGGGTCATCCGAGAGGCGGGGAGCATCCCGGCGAAGGCCGGGATCGAGGCGGCGACCGCGGCTGACGAATGCTTCGAGGCCGCCGCGCTGCCCACCCACCCGCACGGTCAGGTCCTCCCGTCCAACGTCGACCACTGGTCGTTCTCGCGCCGCCGACCCGCGGGCGTCGTGGCCGTCATCTCGCCCTTCAACTTCCCGCTCGTGCTCTCGATCAGATCCGTCGCCCCGGCCTTGGCGCTCGGCAACGCCGTGCTGCTCAAGCCGGACCCGAGGACCACGGTGTCGGGCGGCGTGATCATCGCCCGCATCTTCGAGGAGGCGGGGCTGCCGGCCGGCGTGCTGCAGCTCCTGCCCGGTGGGGCGGACGTCGGCGCGGCGCTGGTCGAAGCGCCCGCCGTGCGGATCGTGTCGTTCACCGGTTCGACCCCGGCGGGCCGGAAGGTGGGCGAGGCTGCGGCACGTCACCTCAAGCGCGCCCATCTGGAGCTCGGGGGCAACAACGCCCTGATCGTGCTCCCGGGCGCGGACCTCGCCAAGGCCGCCTCGGCGGGCGCCTTCGGCTCCTGGCTCCACCAGGGTCAGATCTGCATGACCACAGGACGCCACCTCGTGCACGAGTCGCTCCACGATGAGTACGTCGCGCTCCTCGCCGAGAAGGCTGCTCACCTGCCTGTCGGCGATCCCGCCACCGAGCAGGTCGCGCTCGGTCCGATCATCGACTCCGGCCAGGTCGAGCGGATCGACGGCATCGTGCAGCGCACCGTCGCGCAGGGCGGCACCCTGTCGGCGGGCGGGACCCATGAGGGCCTCTTCTATCGGCCGACCGTACTGTCGGGCCTGACCACCGAGATGGAGGCCTGGTCCGAGGAGATCTTCGGACCGGTGGCCCCGGTCATCCCGTTCAGCACCGTGGACGAGGCGGTCGAGATCGTCGGTCGCAGCCCCTACGGTCTCTCGGTGAGCATCCTCGGAGACGTCGGGATGGCGATGACCCTCGCCGACCGCATCGACTCGGGCAAGGTCCACATCAACGAGCAGACCGTCGCCGACGAGGCGAACGCACCCTTCGGTGGATTCGGCGACTCCGGCACCGGCTCGCGCTTCGGGGGCGCCGAGGCGAACATCGAGGCGTTCACGGAGACCCAGTGGCTCACCGTCCGATCCGAGATCGCCGACTACCCGTTCTGAGCCAGCCCCGGCGAGGGGCCTTCGATGCCGTCGGGCGGACCGAGAACCGGTCCCTCCCACGGCATCGTCGTCTTCGGGGTCGCGGAGCAGGAAGACGTTCTTGACGAGATTCTCGCCGAGTTCTATTCTTCAAAAAATAAGACGCGTAGCCTGATATTCAGGACACGCAACACCCGGGCCCCATCCGGTCCGCGGTCGATGCCGATGACGCCATCAAGGAGACCCGAACATGAAGACCCACCTCAGACGGAGCGCCCCGCTCGTCGTCGCCTCCGCGCTCGCCCTGGCGCTCGCGCTCAGCGCCTGTTCCGGATCGGGGTCCGGCGGCTCCACCACGGCGGCGACGCCCGTCGACCCGTCGACCTTCACCTCCGACCAGATCGCCCTGGGCGTCGAGTACACCGGCGGCAAGGCCGGCGCCGCCGACTCGTCGCTCGCACCGGTGAAGATCGGCTTCATCAACGTCGACGGAGGAGTTCCCTCGTTCCCCGAGTCGACGAACGCCGCCCAGGTCGCTGTGCGCTTCATCAACGAGCAGCTGGGCGGAGTCGACGGCCACCCGGTCGAGATCGTCCAGTGCAACATCGTGCAGGGCGAGGAGGACGCACAGAAGTGCGCCCAGGACTTCGCCAACGACCCCGAGATCCTCACCGTGCAGCTGGGGATGACCGTCCTGGGCACCGGCCCCATCTACACGACGCTCGGTGAGTCGAAGAACGTCGTGGGTCAGGGCACCTTCAACCCGAACGACCTCGACCAGCCGGGCGTCGCCTTCTACGAGGCGGCCGCCTACGCGACCGGCCCGGGCGTCGTCGTCTACGCGAACGACTACCTCAAGGCGAAGAAGATCGCGCTCGTCTACGACGGCACCGACCCCGGCGCGTCGTCGGCCGCGCAGGTCATCACCGGGCTCGGCCCGCAGTTCGGCATGGACATCAAGTCCGTCCCGGCGACCAACAGCTCCGAGTGGGCGAGCGCGCTCGCCTCCGCCGGCGCTCAGAGCGCCGATGCCGTGGTGATGAGCGGCAGCACGACCGCGTGCGTGCCGTTCGCCGAAGCCCTCCAGCAGCTCGGCGTGACCGCCCCGGTCGAGACGTTCGGCTTCTGCCAGGACTCCTCGGTCTCCGACGCGCTCGGCGACTACCCGAAGTGGACCTACATCCAGCCGCTGAAGAGCCCCATCGGCGTCGAGGACCCCGACGTGCAGCTCTACAACGCCGTGATGGACGCCTATTCGCCGGATGCCAACCGGGCGGGTGGCGCCAACGGGACCTTCCAGATGTTCGTCAGCCAGGTCCGGGCGCTGAACCAGGTCGGCTACGACAACCTGTCCGTCGAGGCGATCCGGGATGCGGTGCACAACTTCACCGGGCCGGTGTTCGTCGGCCCCCAGAAGATCGACTGCGGCCAGTACGCGGCTCAGGGCGCGCAGAGCCTGTGCACCACGGCGGCGTTCCCCGTGAACTACGAGGGCTCCGGCACATGGACCGATCCGACCGGCGGCAAGGGTCTCGACGTCGGCGACCTGGCCCTGCCCGGCAAGTGACCTCCGCACGGTCCAGCTGAACGACGACCCAGGGGCATGCGGCGGGACTCCCCCGCCGCATGCCCCGGAATCGAGTGATTCGTGGAAATCCTGACCTTCCTCCTGCTCAGCCTGGGTGCGGGCGCCCTGATCGCCACCATGGCGCTCAGCCTGGTGCTGACCTTCCGGGCGTCCGGTGTCATCAACTTCGCCGCGGGCGCGACAGCGGCCTTCATCGCCTACGCGTACTGGGATCTGACCAGCCGCGGACGGCTGTTCCTCGGCGTCGAGATCCCGCTCACGAGCGATGGATCGGGCATCGACGGCTGGCTGGCCGTGCTGATCTGCCTGGCGATCGCCGCCCTGTTGGGGTACCTCCAGTACCTCCTCGTGTATCGCCCGCTCCGGAACGCCGGCGCCCTGGCCAAGGTGGTCGCCTCCTCGGGCGTGCTGCTCGTGCTCCAGTCGCTCGTCGTGCTGACGTTCGGCTCCGACACCCGGGTCGTCTCGCCGCTGCTGCCCCAGACCCCGCTCGCGATCGGGGGTCTCTCGCTCCCGCTCGACCGGCTCATCATCCTCGTGCTCGCCCTGATCGCCGCTGCGGCACTCACGTTCGTCTATCGGCGGACCTCGTTCGGCATCAAGACCCGCGCGGCGGCGGACAACCGCAAGGGGGCCCTGCTCCTCGGCGTGAACCCCGCCCGGCTCGAGGCGATCAACTGGGTCATCGCCTCCGTGATCACCGGTCTCATCGGCGTGCTGGTCAGCCCGCTGATCGGGCTTCAGCCCACGGCGATGAGCCTGTTCATCGTCTCGGCGCTGAGCGCGGTGCTGCTCGCCGGCTTCGCGTCCTTCTGGGTCGCCGCCCTCGCGGGGATCGGGATCGGCATGGCGCAGGCACTGGTCACCTACGCCCAAGGCTTCGACTGGTTCCCGACCGTCAACAACGCACCCCTGCCGGGCGTGAAGGAGGTGTTGCCGTTCCTGATCATCGCGATCGTGCTGTTCGTGCGCGGCCGCAACCTGCCCGACCGCCTCACCGAGGCTCAACCACGGCTGCCGCGCGCGCCTCGGCCCCGCAAGCTCCTGATCCGGTTCTCCGTCGCCATCGTCCTCGCTCTGGCCATCATCGCGTTCGCCCCGTACGGCTGGCGTCAGGCTCTGATCACGAGCCTCATCGGGGCCATCGTCTGCATGTCGATCGTCGTGATCACGGGCTACCTCGGGCAGGTCACCCTCGGTCAGATGGCGATCGCGGGCATCGCCGGCTTCGTGACCTCGAAGCTGGCGCTGGGCGCCGGGATCGGCTTCCCCCTGGGTGCCGTCCTCGCGGTGCTGGTCGCCGCGGCGGTGAGCCTGCTCGTGGCTCTGCCCGCCCTTCGGATGCGCGGCATGCAGCTCGCCGTGGTCACCCTCGCCGGCGCGGTCGCGATCCAGAGCCTGTGGTTCCGCAATCCCGACTGGGGTGGTGGGACGACCGCTGCGACCGTGCCGCCACCCGAGTTCCTCGGCATCAAGCTCGGTACCACGGACTCGTTCTGGAACCTCGGCACGAGCGTCCCCAGTCCCGGGTTCGCGCTGTTCATCCTGATCATCACGTGCCTCATCGCCCTGCTCGTGGTCTCGGTCCGCAGGAGCGCCCTCGGCGCCCGGATGCTCGCGGTGCGCGCGAACGAGGCGGCCGCCGCGGCGGCCGGGGTGAGCGTCGTGAGCACCAAGCTGCTCGCCTTCGGCCTGGCCGGGCTCATCGCCGGTGTCGCCGGCACGCTCTACGGGTACAACTTCGGCCTCGTCACAGCGACGCGCTTCGACGAGTTCACCGCCATTTCGTTCCTCGCGATCGCCTACCTGGGCGGGATCACGACGGTCTCGGGGGCGGTGATCGGCGGACTCCTCGTGACGCAGGGAGTGATGATGTACACCATCACGAACCTCCTCAACATCGATTCGGCCTTCCAGACCCTGATCGCGGGAGTGGCCGTGCTGGCCACGGTGGTGGGCAATCCGGATGGCATCGCGGGCTTCTTCCGCGACAAGTTCGCGCGACGGGCCGCGAAGCGGAAGCAGCGGACGGCGCCGGCGGCGGCCGCCCCCGTCCGAGTGGAGGTGTGACATGGCGGAGAGCAGTGTCCTGGTCTCGTCCAAGCTGTCGGTCTCGTACGGCGGTGTGAAGGCCGTGAGCGACGTCGACCTGCATGTCGACCGCGGCGAGATCGTGGGTCTGATCGGGCCGAACGGCGCCGGCAAGACCTCGTTCATCGACGCCGTCTCGGGGTTCGCCCCGATGACCGGCTCCATCACGCTGAACGGTCACGAGCTGCGGGGAGAGCGAGCCCACCGGCGGAGCCGTCTGGGCCTGAGCCGTACCTGGCAGTCCGTCAGCCTGTTCGAGGATCTGACGGTGTCCGAGAATGTGAAGGTCGGCGCCGGGCACACACCGCTCGCTGATCGGCTCCGCGGCAGGCGGCAGCGGGTGGAGATCGATCCGGTGCTCGACCGGCTCGGCATCGCCGGACTCGCGGGGCGCCTGCCGGGGGAGCTCTCCCACGGACAGCGCGTGCTCGTCGGCGTCGCCCGTGCGATCGTCGCATCCCCCGCCCTCGTCCTCATGGATGAGCCGGGCGCCGGACTCGACGATGCCGAGGGCGCCGAGCTCGGTCGCCAGCTCCGCGGACTCGCCGCGGACGGGATCTCCGTGCTCCTCGTGGACCACGACATGAACCTCGTCCTCGACGTCTGCGACCGCATCTACGTGCTCGACTTCGGCCGTCAGATCGCCCAGGGCACGCCCGCCGAGATCGCCGCCGATCCCGCGGTGATCAAGGCCTACCTGGGAACCACCACCGACGAGGAGAAGGCCGAAGCATGACCGACACCAGCGCACCCGTGACCGTCGAGACGGACGAGGTCCTCCTCCAGCTCGACTCCGTCAGCGTCGGCTACGGCGGCACGCCCGTGACCCAGGGTGTCGACCTGACCGTGCGACGCGGCGAGATCGTCTGCCTCCTCGGCCCCAACGGCGCAGGCAAGACCACGACCCTGCTGGCCATCTCGGGCCTGATCCCCCTCATGAAGGGAACCGTGCTCTTCCAGCAGCGGGACCTGCTCAAGAGGTCCCCCGACGCACTCACCCGGATGGGCATCGTTCACGTCCCGGAGGACCGCTCGCTGTTCGGCGGCCTGACCGTCGAGGAGAACCTCAAGGTCGCCTCGCGCGATCCCGAGGACATCGCTCGGGTGCTGGGGTACTTCCCCAAGCTCGGCGACATCCTCGACCGCCGGGCCACGGTGCTCTCGGGAGGCGAGCAGCAGATGCTCGCCCTCGCCCGCGCCCTCGCTCTGCGGCCGACCCTGCTGATCGTCGACGAGATGAGCCTCGGACTCGCGCCGATCATCGTCGAGTCGATCCTCCCGGTGTTCCGCCGGATCGTGGAGGAGACAGGCTGCTCGGTCCTGATGGTCGAGCAGCACGTCCGGCTCGCACTCGAGATCGCCGACCGAGCCTACGTCATGTCCAGGGGCAGGATCGTGCGCGAGGGAACGGCCGCGGAGATCGCCGCCTCGCTCGACGAGCTGCGAGGCAGCTACCTCGGCGTTCAGTCGGAGGGCTGAGGGGCGAGCGACGACGCGTACATGCCGGTGAAGACCTGGTCGGTCGACTCGCTGGCCTCGATCAGCTCGGTCATGCCGGGAAGGACGTCGCGGGTGTCGAAGTAGGCCACCCGCGACGTCGGATCGACCGAGGCGCTGAAGGCCACCGGATAGCCCCGCGCGACGTACTCGGCCACGCTCCGGTCGAACGTCGTCGTCGCCACGCCGAAGTGGTGGAAGCCGTACCCGCGTCCGCGGATCATGTCGCGGTGCACGGACGGCAGGTCGTCAGCGGGCTGGATCAGCTCGTACTGCAGGTGGCCGCCGAAGCCGAGGGCGACGTGGGCCCGGGCCTCCGTGGGCTCGCCGTAGTAGCGGGGGTCGTCACCCGCGAAGTCACGCAGCACCGTCCAGGGCCCGATGGAGAGCCTCGCCGAGTACTCCTCCATCGCCCTCTCGAGGTCGGGCACGACGAACGCCAGCTGGATCACACCGTCCAGGGGCTGGCCGAATCCGAAGAGCATCCTGTCTCCATCTCTCAGTGAGCCGGACGGGTCGCCCGGCGGTCTCGGGGGTCGCTCAGAAGGGCTTGCCGCCCATGATGACGTTCTCCTCGGGCGGCACCGGGGCGAGGCTGACCTGCACGTCGATGCACGTCGGTCGGCCCGACACGAGCGCGCTCTCCAGCGCGGGGACCAGGTCGGCGAGCTCGGTCACGTTGATGCCGTCGGCTCCGAGCGCCCGCGCGACGGCGCTGTAGGAGCCGTTCTCCAGGCGGTTGTTCACCACCCGATCGGGTCCGAGCAGGAGCTCCTGAGCGTGCAGGGTCGCACCCCACGCTCGGTTGTTCAGCACGACGACGACGACCGGGAGCCCCGCTCGCACCATCGAGTCGAACTCGGCGAGGCTGTAGCCCACCGCTCCGTCCCCCGTGACGAGGACCACGGGCCTCCCGGTGTCGGCCGCTTGAGCGCCGAGCGCCGTTCCCACACCGACGCCCATCGAGCCCAGGTAGCCGTGGCAGAGGTAGTCGGCGACGGGTGCCCGGGAGATGGTCTCCGACAGCCAGAGGTACGTCAGCGCACCGTCGGCGACCACGACGGACCCGGCGGGCACGGTCTCGGCGATCGCGGTGACCGCATCCATCGGGTGGATCCGATCGTCGCGCACGGCCTGAGCCGTGACCGCGTCGAACCGTCCGTCGACGAGGTCGCGCAGACGCCTCTGCCAGGCGGACCGGTCGGGCCAGTCCCCGCGTCGAGCGGCCGCCTCCGCGAGCTCGGCCGCGGCGGCGCCCGCGTCGGCCAGGACACCCAGCTCGATGGGCTGCAGCCGGCCGAGCTCTCGGGCGTCGCTGTCGATCTGGACCACGGCCGATCCTGTCGGGATGAGGATCCCCGACCCGTGGGCGGTCGCAAGCCCGAACCGCAGCCCCAGGAGGATCACGCGGTCCGGCCGCTCGCCCTCGTCGAGTCCGAACAGCCCCTGCAGCAGCCCGTAGGAGAGCGGGCTCTCCCGGATGGCGCCCAGCGCCTCGGTGTCGGAGAACAGCGGAGTCCCGGTCCGCTCTGCCAGGCGGCGCAGAGCCGCCCCGCCCTCGCTCCTGACCAGCTCGGAGCCGGCGATCAGGACGGGGCGCTCCGCCGCCGCCAGCCCGTCGAGGATCCTCGATACGGCGTCCGCTCCCGGTGCGGCGAGGACGGAGTCGGCGCCGAGCTCCTGCGCTTCGTCCGCGAGGTCGTCGTCGACCGCGGCGGTCAGCACGTCCCAGGGGATGTCGATCAGCACGGGTCCCCGAGGACCCTGGGTGGCGATGCGGATGGCCTGCGCGAGCAGCCTCGGGATCAGCTCGGCGCGGGTGATGCGGTGCGCCCACCTCGTGATGGGCGTCGCGATCGCGACCTGGTCGATCCCGGCCTGGAGCGTGTTCGTCTCGTCGACGGCGAGCGGGCCCGACGCGGCGATGTACAGCACCGGCGTGCGATCGAGGTACGCGTTGGCGATCGAGGTGACCGCGTTCGTGAAGCCGCCGCCGGCGGTCAGGAGCGCGACGCCCAATCGGTGTCCCGCCCGGGCGTACCCCTCGGCAGCGTGTCCGGCGTTCATCTCGTGACGGGTGTCGACGATGCGGAAGGAGCGGTCCAGGGCCGCCTGGTACATGCTGTCGACGTGTGCGCCGTTGATGCCGAACGCCACGTCGACGCCGGCGCGCTCCAGGGCCCGGATGACCAGCTCTCCACCGGTGACTGCCATTGCCTTGCTCCGTTTCGCCGTGCCGCCCATTGTGGACGACTCCTCGTGCCGGTCGATGCCGGCGGGTTCAGACTGCCGTCTCGCCTCCGTCGACGGTGAGCACGCTCCCCGTCACGAAGCTCGACCGGGGCGACGCCAGCCAGAGCGCCGCCTCCGCGATCTCCCGCGGCTCGGCGAGGCGTCCGAGCGGCATCCTGGCCGTGGCCGTCTCCGGGTCGATGACCCCCTCCGCCATCAGGCGACGCACCATCTCCGTGCCGGTGAGCCCCGGCGCGATGGCGTTGATCCGCACACCGTGGCGTCCGTGCTCGGCGGCCGCGGTCCGGGTCAGCCCGATCACCCCGTGCTTGGCCGCCGAGTACCCGGCGGACCCGGGGTTGCCGACCAGCCCGGCGACCGACGCGCTGTTCACGATCGATCCCGTGCCGCGCGCGAGCATGTGCTTCAGCTCGTACGTGAGGCACAGCCACACCCCGCGCAGGTTGACCCGCTGGACGAGGTCCCAGTCCTCCGCGTTGATGTCCTGGACGGCGGCGCCGGGCGGGGCGATGCCCGCGTTGTTGAAGGCGGAGTCGAGCTTTCCGAACCGCGCGACCGCAGCATCGACCAGGTCGCGCACGCTCTGCTCGTCGGCCACGTCGACGTGGAGGCCGAGCGCTGTGCCACCCTCGGCCGCGATCTCGTCGGCGACGTCGAGGGCCGCCACCGCGTCGCGGTCGGCCACCACGACCGCGGCGCCCTCCTCGGCGAAGAGCAGTGCGGTGGCGCGCCCGATGCCCGCGCCACCCCCGGTGATGAGGCTGACGGAGCCCTCGAGCTGTCTGGCTCCCGGACGACGGCTCACCGAGCCTCCCTGCGGGCGACGGCCTCGGAGTAGACCGGGTTGGCGAGCACGGTGCGCTCGACGGCGCTTCGCCGCTCGTCTGCCGGCTCGGGGGGCAGCGACGCGAGGATCGCCTCGAAGCGCTCGGCCAGGAACGGCCGGTGCTCGCCGTGGGTCAGGATGTAGAGGTCGTCGTTCAGGATGCCGGCGACCACGGCCCGCCCCACGTCGTCGGGCTCGAGGGGCGCCTGGTAGAGCTCGTCGAGCGAAGCACCGCCGGGCGACTCGCTCGCCTCGACTCCGGGCGGGCGCGGCCCGTGGGCGATGTTCGTGCGCACGATCCCCGGCGCCAGGACCGAGACCCCGATGCCGGTGCCGTGGAGCTCGGTGCGCAGTGCCTCCATGAGGCCCACCACCCCGAACTTCGCCGCCACGTAGAGACCGCCGGGAGTCCCGAGCAGGCCGCCGATCGAGGCGGTCGACACGACGTGTCCGTCCCTGCCGGACGCGAGCATCCGGGGCACGAACGTCCTGACCCCGTTGAAGACGCCGGTCAGGTTGATTCCGAGCACCCAGTCCCACTGCTCGAAGCCCGCCTCGACGGTGGGCGTCAGGAACCCGACCCCCGCGTTGTTGACCAGGATGTCGATGCCGCCGTACGACTCGTCCAGCTGCTCAGCGACCGCCTCGAGGGCGTCGCGGTCACGGACGTCGAGCACGTACCCCTCGACCTCGACCTGCCCGCCGGTCCGGGCCGAGAGCTCGTCGACGGCGGTCTGCACGGAGGACTCGGTGAGGCCGCACAGGGCGACCCGAACCCCTTCGCCCACGAGGGCCCGGGCGATCCCGAGACCGATGCCGCTGTCGCCGCCGGTCACGAACGCGGTCCTCCCGCGCAGCTCCCTCATCGGATCGCCCCCGACGTCAGCGGAGGGATGTTCGCGTTGTGCCGGAACACGTTGTCGGGGTCGTACCGGGTCTTCACCTCGCGCAGGCGTGTCCACGTCTCGCCGTAGCTCTCGCGCTGCTCGTCCCCGCTCGCGTCGCTGCCGCCGAAGTTCATGTAGGACCCCGCTCGCAGATGGTCCTCGAGGTCGCTCCAGGTCGTCCTCACCCAGGCGAGGTTGTCCTCCGCGCTCTCCTCGGGGCGCCAGATGCCGCACACGTTCACCGGCCAGAGCTCGTCGCGATGCGCGAACGCGGTCGAGCTCTCGTCGATCCGCGAGATCAGGCCGCCCATCGACAGCACCTCGAGCTGGGAGTTCGCGGACGCGATCCTCGCACCGCAGCGCACGAGCGACGCGATCGTGTCGTCGTCGAGATCACGCAGGAAGCCCGACTTGTGGTAGTTCCAGTGCCCGTGCCCGTTCAGCTCGTCGTTGAGACGCTGCAGGTCGACGTACTCGATCGGACCGCGTGCGGATGCGAGGGGGTCCACCCCGAGATCCTGGAGGATCCGGTCGATCTCCCGGGCGCCCTCGTCGTGGTCGCCGAGCCAGGCGAGGGGGGCCAGCAGCACCGGTTCCCCCACCCGGTCGGGCGGAGCCCAGGGGAAGTCGGGAAGCTTCCGGAAGAACGCCGACCACACCAGATCGTCGTCCGCCGTGGGCATGTGAGCAGCCATGGCCCGCAGGACGACGGCGGAGTCCTCGATAGAGAAGGCGGTGGCCGCCAGGTAGACCGGCCCGCGGGGGTGGAGGCGGAGCACGAACTCCGTGACCACCCCGAAGTTGCCTCCCCCTCCGCGGAGGGCCCAGAAGAGGTCCGGATGCTCGTCCTCCGACGCGGTGACGACCTCCCCGTCGGCGAGGACGACGGTCGCCGACAGGAGGTTGTCGATCGTCAATCCGTACTTGCGCATCGTCCAGCCCAGCCCACCGCCGAGGATCAGGCCTCCGGCCCCGGTGTGCGAGATCGCCCCGGCCGGGGTGGCGAGTCCGTGGGCCTGGGTGGCCGCGTCGACGTCGCCGAGCAGGCATCCCCCGGCGACACGGACGACCAGAGCATCCTCGTCGACCTCGACCGAGTCCATCGGCGAGAGGTCGATCACCACACCGTCGTCGATCATGCTGTGCCCGGGGATGCTGTGCCCGCCTCCGCGCACCGCGACCTCGCGGTCGCCCGCCCGCGCCCACGCCAGCACGGCGACGACGTCGTCGGTCGTCCGACACCGGGCGATGTGGCTCGGCCTGCGATCGATCATGGCGTTCCAGATCGTGCGGGCCTCGTCGTAGTCCCCATCACCGGGGGTGATGAGCCGCCCGGTGAAGCCCTCGACGACGTCGACCGTCCGAAGCTGGCCCGACATCAGGCGTCCGCGACCACGACGCTGTCGATCCGCCCGACACCCTCGATCTCGACGCTCACCCGGTCGCCCGGGTGGAGGAACAGCTGCGGGTCGCGGCGGTAGCCCACTCCCCCGGGCGTGCCGGTGAGGATGACGTCGCCCGGTTCGAGGACGGTGAACTCCGACACCGTCGCGATCAGCGTCGGGATGTCGAAGATCAGCTTCGACAGGTCGGAGTCCTGGACCACCTCGTCGTTCAGCGTGGTGCGGATGCCCGCCGCCGTGAGGTCGACCTCGTCCGGTGTCACCACGACCGGCCCCAGGGGCGTCGACGAGTCCCAGGCCTTGCCCTGGGTCCATTGATGGGTCTTGTACTGGTAGTCGCGCATCGTCACGTCGTTCGCGACGCTGTAGCCGAGCACGTGGTCGAGCGCATCCTCCCTGCGGATGCGTCGCCCTGCCCTGCCGATGATCACGGCGAGCTCACCCTCGTAGTCGACCTGGGTCGACTCCGGGGGCGCCACGATCGGGGCGTCGGCGCTGACCAGGTTCGAGGCGAACTTGGGGAACAGCACGGGGTAGGTCGGGAGATCGCGCTTGGTCTCCTCGATGTGCGAGGAGTAGTTGAGCCCCACGCAGAAGATCTTGTTCGGGCGAGGGCTCGACGGGAGCAGCTCGACCTGGTCGCGACCGGTCCGCAGGTCGTCCCGACGCGGTGCCGCCGCGAGCTCGTCGATCCCTGTGTCGGGCCCGATGGCCTCGACGCCCTCCAACGGGATGATCCCGTCGCCGTCCAGGACGCCTACGTGCCAGAGGCCATCCACGATGTAGCTGACGTAGGCCATCAGACGCGCGCCTCGCTCGTGCGACGCCAGGTCGGGGTCTGACCGCCCCAGAGGTTCACGCTGTGCGGGATGGGCTGCCACCGACGCGGCTCGTAGGCCACCCGGTCGTCCCAGAACTTCTCCATCTCGGCGGACAGCTCGATGTGGTTCCCCGCAGGATCGTCGAAGAAGACGAAGAGGTTGTTGCCCGGTCCGTGGCGTCCTGGCCCCCACTGCACGTCCACGTCGAGCTCGGAGAGCCGGTCGCACCAGGCCTTGAAGTCCTCCCACTCGGCGAGGTCGTACGAGTAGTGGTCGATGTCGCCCGACCGGCCGGTGTCGACCACCGCCAGGGTGTGGTGATCCTTGTCGCTCCGGAGCCAGCAGAACCGTCCGTCGGCCAGCTGGTCCGAGATGCGGAAGCCGACCGTGTCGACGTAGAACGACACCAGACCCGGGACGTCGGTGGTGGTGAGGGTGGTGTGCTGGAACTTCACGGGGCGCCGACCGGGGTCCGCGCTGTTCTCACCCTGTCGCTGCACCTCGGAGTGGAAGTGGACCTCGGTGCCATCGGGGTCCTTCACCGAGATACCGGCCGGGCTGCCCACGGCGGCGTCGATGAACGAGGCGTCGAGGTCCGCGACCTCGTACCCGGCGGCGGTCAGGCGCTCGGCGATGCCCGCGACCCCGTCCTCGTCGCGCACCTCGAACCCGTAGTGCACGAGACCCTGCTCACCCGGGAGGAGGTCGATCACGTGATGCCCGCTGCCCCAGCCGAGACGCAGGCCGCCGTCAGGCAGGTCACCGTGTCGTTCCATCCCGAGCACCCGTGAGTAGAACTGCGCGGCGGCAGCGACGTCGGGCACACGGAATCCGATGTGCGACACGGCAGTCCTCCGCAGGGTGCCCGCGTTCTCGTTCTGGGTCAGGGTGATGCGATTCGCGTCGCTCACGACGTCTCTCCTCTCCTCACGGCGGGTCGGTGCGTTCCGGCCTTCGCCTTGGTCTTCGGTCATGGGGCAGGCAGGGGATCGGTGACGGCCTCGCGGACCGGGATCCCCCAGCGCTCGAGCGCCTCGTCCGCACGCTCCCTCTCGTCCGGCGTCCAGACGGCCGCCACGAAGTGGTCGGGCCTCAGGACGACGAAGGAGCCCCGGGCCGGGGCGAACTCGGCGTAGAGCAGGGTGTCGAGGTCGATGGCCACGTGCACACGGTCGTCGACGACGATGGTGTCGTCCAGAGGCACGCTGATGCGGGCCGCCTGAAGGCGCTCGACCACGGGGTCCATCGCCGCCCACGCCACCGAGTCGACGCCGACGCCGGCGATCGCCCAGCCCGTGCCGACCATCCGGTCGAAGGGCACGGTGCGGCGGACGGTGAAGTCGAAGACCCTCGGCTGCCCGATCTGCGCGCCCACCAGTGGATGGTCGCCATCCACGAGGCCGTCCCGGTATCGAGCGGCCGGTCGGTACCGCATCTCCTCGAAGAAGCGGCGACCTTCGATCGTGCTCATCGCGTCGCGCACCACGGCGTCTCGGTGCTCCGCCAGGCGGCGGTTCGTCGTCATCACGACCCGTCCGAGCCGCTCGGAGCTCCGGATGACCGCCCCGGCGTGAGGACGACGTTCGGTCTCGTAGGAGTCGAGGGCCGCATCCGAGAGACGACCCCTCAGGCGCTCGGCGATCTTCCAGCTGAGGTTGCTCGCGTCGCGGAGCCCGGAGTTGAGCCCCTGGCCGGCGAACGGCGGCATCATGTGGGCCGCGTCCCCGAGCAGGAAGACGGGCCCGTACCGGTAGTGGTCGGCGTTGAGACCGTGGAAGCGGTAGGCGACCGCCCGCTCGACCTGATCGGGCGTGAGGGGACGGTACTGCGAGACCAGGCGCTCGATGAGCTCGAACCGCGGCTCCTCCCCCGCCTCACCCTCCCCGGGGAACAGCCGGAACTCGTACCGGCACCGCCCGTCGAGCCCCGGCACGATGACATGGGGTCTCTCGGGAAGCGCGTGATGCATGCCGTACCGCTCGGTCCGGGTATCTCCCGAGGTGTCGACCACGAGCCAGACATCGTCGTGGCTGCGCCCGCTCATCGTCGCCCCGATGAGGGAGCGCACGGCCGAACGGCCGCCATCCGCCCCGAGCACGTAGCGAGCGCGGATCTCCTGTGGTGACGGTCCCCCGGTCACGACCTCGGCCCCCTCGGGCAGGAGGCGGATGCTTTCGACGGGCGCCCCCAGCAGCACGCGGACTCGAGGGTTCTCCAGGAGCGCGGACATCAGCACCCGTTCGAGGTCGGGCTGGGCGAAGGGGTTCTTGAACGGGAACCCGTTGCGGAACGGCGCGGCGGCCCTGGCATGGAAGAGCGGCCTGTCGTCGGCGCCGAAGTACATCGTGCCGGTCCCCGGGACGATGACCGACATCACCTGCGTCTCGATGCCGGCGTCCTGGTACGAGCGGAGCGACTCGTCGTCGAGGCTGATGGCCTTCGGGTCGTTGCTCGTCTGCAGGTTGCGCTCCGCGATGACCACGTCGACGCCGCGCGCGGCGAGCAGCAGAGCCGCCGTCATCCCCACGGGGCCCGCGCCGACCACGATCACGTCGCAGGACTCGGCCCCTGACGTCCTCATCGGTCGCGCCTGAGTATCTCGACGCCGTTGCCTAGCATGCAGGAAACTATACCTGATAAACAGGACTGACGGGAAGCGAAACGGACTCGGTACGCTGAGGACGTCCGGCGCGAAGCGAGGGAGCGGAATGAACGAGAGCGGCTATCGCGAGCGGAACAGCACCGCCGACCGGGCCCTGACGATCCTGGAGATGTTCAACGACGATCGCCTGCTGATCACCGCGGTCGACGTCGCCGAGACCCTCGGCGTGGCACGCTCGACGGCGTACCGCTACCTCCAGACCCTCGTGAAGGCGTCGTTCCTCGAGGAGGAGCCCGGCAGCGGGTTCCGGCTGGGGGTGAGGATCCTGCAGCTCTCGCGGATCGCCCGACGGAGCCAGGGGGTGGCGGAGCTGTCGCTCCCGACCATGAGGCAGCTCGCCGAGGAGCTCCACCAGACGGTGCTCCTCACCCGGCTGTCCGGCAACTCCATCGTCTGCCTCGAGCGCGAGGAGTGGCAGGGGCAGTACGTGCGCTTGTCCTACGAGCGCGGGTCGCTGCTCAACATCAACGCGGGCGCGAGTGCGCTGGTGCTCCTCGCCTGGCTCCCCGAGGCGCGCGTGCGCGAGCTGCTCGCCGCCCAGCCCCTCACCCGGTTCACCGACGCCACGCTCGTGGATCCCGACGCCATCGTCGAGCGGCTCGCCACGATCCGATCCGACGGCTTCTCGGTGACGCGCGGCGAGGTCGACCCGGATGCGATGGGCATCGCCGCCCCGATCTTCTCGGGTGAGGACAAGGTCGTGGGCGGCCTCAGCGTGGTGGTGATCCAGTCCCGGATCGATCCGGGAACCGTGCCGTCTGTGATCGACACCATCGTGCGCGCGGCCGGGCGCCTCTCCGAGCGCGTGACCCTCCACGACGCCTGACGCGACGAGCACCATCGCTGCAGCGGTCCTCGCCGGATCAGAGATCCGCGGGCTCGCGCTGGGCGGCGATGGCGCCCTCGAGCACGTCCCGCCCGGCCCAGCTGCCGTGGAACCCGAAGGGAACACGGACGGGCAGCGGTACGCGCGCCAGCGGGTCCCGCGTCATCCGGACCGCGTCGTGCACGAGCAGCTCGCTGAGCTCAGTCGTCGGGTTCCACCAGATCGACAGGATGTAGCCGTCGTCCTCCTCGACGGCGCCCTCCCGCGCCACGAACACGGGTTCGCTCGGATTCGTCAGCCCGCCGACGCCCTCGATCACGACCGTGGAGTCGAGCAGGTGGTCATGTTTCGCCAGCCCGTCGCTCATGGTCTGGCGGTCCAGCGACCTCGTCGTCACGAAGTACCCGTAGCGATGAGCAGCGCCCACGTACGCGTCGTTGATCTTGGGGAACTCCCCGGCGACGCCGCTGATCATCCGGTCGCTGACCTTGCCCGTCTTAACGTTGACCCGCCACTGCCACGGCAGTGCCGGCGGGAACCACTCGTGCGACGACAGAGGCGTGTTGCCGCTCGCGGGATTGCCCAGCCGGGAGATCCGGTGCAGGTCGATCACGACCTCGTCGCCGACCTCGTAGGCGTTGTAGAAGTGGGTGGGGCCGAAGACGCCGTTCGCCTCGTACCACGTCACCTTCTTGGTCCGGCGGTCCATCATCACGATCTGCGTGCCATGCGGCAGCACGCTCTCATCCCAGATCACGCCGGGACGGCCCTGCATGATCAGGTCGAGCCGGAACAGCGACGGGGTGACGAAGAAGATGGCGTAGTTGTCGCTCACGACGAAGTCGTGCATGAGCACCGGCAGCCCGATGTCGATCGCGTGGCTCTCGACGATCCGGCCGGTGGTCACGTCGGCTCGGTACCAGGTGATCGTCGGCCCCTTCGCGGCGAAGAACAGCATGTCGCCGGAGAGTCGATCGATCTTGTAGTGCGCCGTGCACAGGGTGTCGATCCCCCCGTGGAAGTCGTAGGCGCCCTTGGTCGCCAGGGTCTCGGGGTGGAGCTCGTGCGGCAGGCCGCCCTCGTAGTACACCAGCAGCTTGTCGTCGAAGATCCCCACGTTGGTGTTCGCCACGTTCTTCGCCGGCGGGGCCCCGGCGGGCAGCCGCCCGGGCGTCCCGCCGCTGACGAAGCCGCTGTAGACCGCCTCGCCCTGCTCCACCTCGACCTTCATCGAGTCGGTCTCGACCCAGCGCGTCCGATACCCGACCCGTCCGTCGCGGACGTAGACGGCGCACACCATCCCATCGCCCTCCCACCAGTGGTAGCGATCGGTGTTGCGTGGTTCGAAGCGGGGGTTCGAGGAGATCCGGAACAGGGCACCGGCGAGATCGGCGGGGATCTCGCCCTGGACGGGGAGGTCGAACGCCTCGGACTCCTCGGCCCACGGAGCGAAGGGTCCGTTCAGGAACTTGTTGTCGGTGGGCCACAGCGCCATGGGGAGTCCTCTCGCGACCGGGCCGCGCGCCTCCCTTGGCGCACGGCGTCTCCGTCCGATCGATCCTGACTCTGCGCTCGGTGACGATCCAGCGCTCCGGCACCACGATGGACCGAGAGGACGGCGTCCGGAGCGCAGATCAGGTGCGCGACGACAGATTCAACGCGTCGATCTCGAGCGCGATGAGGATCTCGACCCACCGGTCATCGAGGTCCAGACCCATCAGGTCCTTCGCACGCTGCACCCGGGCGGCGACGGTGTTCGGCGCGATGGTCAGATGGGTCGCCACCGCCGAGCGGCTCCGGTTGAAGCGGAGATAGAGCCTGAGGGTCTCCCGGATCTCCTGCCTCCTCGCATCCGTCCCGCGAAGAGGTCCGATCTCGGTCTCGACGAAGCGCTCGGCCGCCTCGGGATCCGAGGCGAGGAGGGCACCGAGACCGTCCGCGTAGGAGCTCCAGAACCCGCCGGATCCGAAGTCCCCCGCCAGTCGACGGAGGTCGCGCGCTGTGCGGACGCTCGTCCGGACGCCGACAGCGCCGGCCCCTGGCGGCCCGACGGCGAGACGGACCCAGCTCGGGCGCGGCACCGTGCGCATGGTCTCGACGACCGTCGGGTCGACGCCGCCGGGGTACCGCCACCACAGGGCCGTGACGTCGCCCAGGCCGATCGCGACGAAGTCGCGGGCGCTCGTCGCGACCGCGAGGTCGACCAGGAGGCGGTGCATCTCGGCCCCTCGATCCGGGACGAACGCCGTGGCGCTGGCCCAGGCGTAGGCGATCACATGGGTTCCCGAGAGCGGGAGCCCGAGCACCGCCTCGGCATCCGCGGGAGGCGCCTCGCCCGCGGCGATCGCCTCGAGCACGGAGCGCCGGAGGATGGCACTCCGGCCGTTCCAGAGGCGGCGCTCGTCGTCGAAGGCGTCGCTGAGATCCCGGATGTAGGCGTTCGCGTAGTCGAACATCCGCGTGTTGAGCATCCTGACGTCAGCGACGAGCCGGCCGCTGGACGCCTCCTCTCCCAGCACCGCGAGGAGCGCGTCGAGGACCCTCGTGTGCGAGGCCCACACCGTCCGCAGCACGGCACCCACGCTGAGTCCCTGCCTCACCGCCGCTCGGGCGTTCACGACAGCACCGGGCGGCGCGGTCACCCTCTCCGGAGGCGTGCTCTCGTGAAGGGCGACCAACGAGGAGAGCAGGCACTCCTCGCAGCCCTGGCGTTCACGCCCCGTGGACATGGTCGAGTCGGCATCGGCGCTGTGCACGTCGGCGACCACCCGGAGGGCGGTCTCGACCGCCCACGCCGCGATCTCAGGACCGAGGATCTCGACGGCCGAGGCCAACTCGGTCGGCGTCGCGGCGGAGTCTCGGAGCAGCTGGTCGGCATCGCCCGTCGGCCGGAGGCCCCGCATCCACGATCCGTCTCCCGGGATGCTCCGGGGGTCGAGTTCAGGTGGGGGAACTGCTCCGTTCACGCGAGAACCCTACCGCGCCTCATGCGTGTCCACGTTCGTGACGTCCACCAGCTGAAGGGCGCTCCCGTGCGGTCGTGTCCCGCGCAGCCGCATCCCCGCCTGCACCGACGACCGACCCGGGGTCGGGGTCGATCCGCATGGCATCGACGAGCCGGGCGTAGAGCGGGCTGGAGCACAGGAGCTCGCATGATCCTGCTCCACGGCATCGGCGGCCCGCTGCTCATCCGGCGCCTGTGTCCGCCGCACCGTCCCTCGGTGCTCCCCCGCGCACGACGGACACAGGTGGCTCATAACCGGCGCACAGCTGCATCAGGACAATCAGGGGAGTGCAGCACCCGCGCGACCTCGCGAGCCCCTCCGTCCCCGCCTTCCAGCACCTCACGACGCTGCTCGGGACGGGGCTCCCCCGGTGGGCCCGGATGCGTCCGGTCACGATCACGATCCTCTCGCTGACCCTGCTGCTCAGCCTGAGCGGCTTCCTCCTCTCCGCCGACCCCTGGGGCTGGGACGTGCTCGACACGGGCGAGGCGAGCGTGTTCGGCAGGCACCAGTGGTGGAGCCCGATCACGTCGACGTTCGTCGCGACCGACTGGCTCTCCCTGATCGCCCTCGTCCCCCTTCTCCTCCTGGTCGTCGGCGAGTCGGAGCGCCTGCTCGGATCCTGGCGCACCGCCGTGGCGTGGGTCGTGGGCGGTGTCGCGTCGACCCTGCTCGGCTTCGCGGCGTCCTGGCTGATCGTGCACTTCCTCGAGTTCATCCCGCTGACTGCACCCGCCGTTGACGCCACCTCGCCGGGGACGGGGATCGTCTGTGTGGCGATGGCGGCGAGCTATCGCACGAACGCGCTCTGGCGACGACGCATCCGCCTCGCGTCGACCCTGTTCACGGTGACGCTGGTGCTGTACTCGGGTGCGCCAGGTGACCTCTTCGCGCTCATCGCCGTCCCGGTGGGGCTTGTCCTCGGCGCCGTCCTCGGCGGTCGCCGAACGCGTTTCCGGGTCGTGAAGAGCTCGCACCACGAGGTGCGGGTCCTCCTGGCGTCCCTGGTCGCCATCAGCGTCGTCGGTCCCGTGGTGGCGGCGTCGATCGGATGGGGCACAGGCCTGTTCTCGATCTATGGATACCTGTCCTACGACTCGGTCTCCACGGCCGACGGGGTGGCTTGCGCCTGGGGATCGGACTCGATCGCAGGATGCCCGGACGGGATCACCGAACTCGACTATCGGCATCCGTGGGCCGGCATGATCGCGATCCTGCCTGTGCTCGTCGGACTCGTGGCGGCCTGGGGGATCCTGAAGGGGAGACGGGCCGCGCTCTGGCTCGGGGTCGCACTGGAGCTGGTCGTGTTCCTGGTGATGCTCCAGGTCACGGCGCTCCTGGACGCCGAGACGCGCGTGACGCTCGCGGAGCAGCTCTCCCTCCAGGACGCGAACACGGTCTTCGTCTGGCAGATCGTCACCAGCTCGGTCGTGTGCACGGCCGCACCCCTGGCGGTCGCGATGCTCCTGGTGTTGATGCGACGGCATGTGCAGGTCGCTGGGACCGGGTCGGCCGTACGGTCCTTCGCCGTGACCGCGGGCGGGTCGGTGGCCGCGGCCGCCGTGATCGCCGTCGTGGGGCAGCTCGCCTTCGCCGACCACTACCGGCCGGCCGTGGATGTCGGCGCGGTGCTCTCGACCCTGCCCTCCCGTCTCATCCCGCCGTCCCTCCTGATCTCCGACTCGCTCGGCTACGTCCCCGCCGACCCGGTCGCCGACGTGTTCTGGTACCTGCCGTCGATCGTGTGCTGGGCGGGCCTGCTGGTCGCCTCGACCCGGCTCGTGCTCAGCCGCGCTGGACGTCACTCCATGGACTCGGCGAGAGCACGTGAGCTGCTCGAGCAGGGCGGGGGCGACACCGTCTCGTTCATGTCGACGTGGCCGCAGACCTCGTACTGGTTCGATCCGTCGGGTCGAGCGGCGGTCGCCTACCGTGTGCAGGGCTTCATCGCCATCACCGTGGGAGGCCCGTTCGGCCCCGGTGCCGATGATCCCGAGGTCGTCGAGAGGTTCGTCCGTCACTGCGGGGACCACGGACTCACCGCCGCTTTCTACAGCGTGACCGACGACGACCGCGCACGGTTCACCCGGCTGGGCTGGCGCAGCATCCAGGTCGCAGAGGAGGCCGTGCTCGATCCGACCGCGTGGACGACCAGCGGCAAGAAGTGGCAGGACATCCGGACCGCCGTCAATCGGGCAGGGAAGGAGGGGCTGCGATCGGAGTGGACACGGTGGCGCGATCTGACGCTGGTCCAGCAGTCGCAGATCGCCGCGCTCTCCGAGGACTGGGTGTCCGAGAAGGACCTCCCGGAGATGGGCTTCACCCTCGGCGGCCTCGACGAACTGCGCGATGACGACGTGCGCCTCCTCCTCGCACTCGACGAGCAGGACCGCGTGCGCGCGGTGACCAGCTGGCTGCCCCGCTTCGAACGAGGACGGGTGATCGGTTACACCCTTGACTTCATGCGCCGAGAGCCGGATGCGGTGAACGGGGTCATGGAGTTCCTGATCGCTTCTGCGGCCGAGTGGATGAAGGCCGACGGGCTCACCTTCCTCAGCCTCTCCGGGGCCCCGCTGGCCCGGACCGGGGCGACGGACGGCGACTCGAGCGAGCCGCTCGACCGCCTCCTCGACGATATGGGCGCTCGCCTCGAGCCGGCGTACGGCTTCCGCTCGCTCCTCGCCTTCAAACGCAAGTTCCAGCCGCGGTTCGTCCCGCTGTGGATGATCTACCCGGATCCGACCGACCTGCCGGCCATCGCGATCGCCCTCACCCGCTGCTACATCCCCGGGCTGACTGTCCGCAGCGCTGCCCGATACATCCGCTCCATGCGGCCCCGGGAGCGGGATTAGGACCTGGTCACGTCAGACGGACGAGGCCGGCCCCGGACGTGGTCGGCGAGGAGCGCGAGCAGCACCGCCGCGCATCCGGCCGCCGCGAGGGTGAGCGCGAGCTCGATCCCCCCGCCGGTGGGATGTCCGTCGGTCGCCATGTGCGCGGCCAGCACAGCGCCCGAGATCGCGCTGCCGAACGATCCGCCCACGGTGCGCAGCACCTGGTTGAAGCTGACCGTGCTGCCGAGCTCCTCGATGGCGACGCTGCGGGCGATCAGGCCCGGCATCGCCGCGTAGGTGCTCCCGATCCCGACACCGAACAGGAACATCCCGACGAGGATCTCCCACAGCTCGTCGTGGGCGATCAGCAGCAGGATCATCGACGCCGTGACGACGGCTGCTCCCAGCGGCAGCAGGGTCGTCATCCGGATGCGCCGGGTGATCACGTGCGTGAGCCGGTTGGCGAGGAAGCTCCCCGCCGAGAGCGGGAACATCACGAAGCCCGCCCAGAAGACCGGGAGGGCGATCCCGTATCCTGTCTCGGCAGGCGCTTGGGCGATGAGACTGCCGATCGAGAGGCCCATGTACATCGCCGTGCCCAGCCCGAATCCCGTCGCGTTGGCCAGCAGCACCTCCGGCTTGCGGAGCACCCGCAGGTTGATGAGCGGATGCGCGACCCGCAGCTCGACGAGGACCCAGACGGTCAGCAGCACGGCGGCGGCCACGAAGCATCCGATCGTCGCCGGCGACCCCCATCCCCAGGTCGGCCCCTCGCTCACGGCGAGCAGCAGCGAGCCGAGTCCGGCGGCGAGCAAAAGCGCACCCGGGACGTCGAACCCGGCGCGTGGCGCTTCGCGGTCCGGACCGCGCGGGACGACGACGAGCACCACGACGATGGCCGTGACCACGAACAGGGCCGCGAACCAGAAGGCCCACTCGTAGTCGGCGACGCCGGCGATGATGCCCGTCAGCGGGTAGCCGATCCCGATGCCCGTGGCCACCGTCACCGACAGGCTCGAGATGCCTCGCGCCGTCTGATCGCGCGGCAGGTACCGCCGCGCCAGGGCGATCGTGACCGGGACGATGCCGTAGGTCAGGCCCTGCAGCGCCCGCCCCACGAGGAACACGGAGAAGTCCGTCGCGGTCGCCGCGATCACCGACCCCGCGAGGATCACCAGCAGCGCCCCCACCAGCAGGGCCTTCTTGTGAGGGCCGTCGCTGAGGCGACCCATCACCGGGGTCGCGACGGCCCCGACGAGGAGGTTGACGGTGAGCATCCACTGCGCGCTGCTGATCGGGACGGCGAGCTCCCGCGAGATGGTGGGAACGAGCAGCATGCCCAGGGAGCTGACGATCGCCGTCGACAGTGCGGCGTAGACGAGCGCCGGCAGCAGGCGCCGCCCGGACTCACTCATCGACGCCCGCCCCCGTGAGCTTCCGGAGCACCGGGACGACCGCCTCGAGGGCGGCTCGATCGGCGTCGTCGAGGCGGTCGCGGAGGGCTCCGTCGAGCCACCGCGTCCCGCGAGCCCGCTCCTCCTGCAGGCGGTTGCGGCCGGCGTCGGTGAGGCTCACCCGCACCCGGCGGCGATCATCCGGGTCGGAGGTCCGCGAGACGAACCCGCGATCCTCGAGCTCCCGCAGCGCTACGGCGGCCGCCTGGGCGCTGACCTGCTCCGCGGCCGCCAGCTCGGACGCCGTGGCCGGCCCCTGCTCATCGAGACGGGAGAGCATCCCGGTCTTGCTGAGCGACAGCGTCCGCTCGAGCGTCAGACGCCGGAGGAGCGGACGCAGGGCGTCGCGGAAGGTCGAGGCGAGCTGATCGTCGTCGGGCACCGAGCAACTCTACAACCTGATTGATCATTTACATTGCATAACTTATTCGAGGTCGTGAAGCGCGTCCGCGCCACAGGAGCCGGACGCGACCGATGCTCTCAGCCGCGCACCGCGGAGCGGCGCGACATCCGGCGGCGAACGCCGACTACAGCTGCACCCGCAGCGAGCACGGCGGACGCGGCCACGAGCAGAGCCCACGGCGCAGGGGCGCCGGTCGCCGCCAAGGCGGCGGTGGAGGCGACGTCGGACGGAGACGGAGACGGTGCGGGGGCGACCGCCAGCTCGGCCAGCAGCGCGGAGGCGTCGATGAGCCCGGAACCCACCACGTCCTCGTCGGCGAAGCCGAACTCGGCGTAGGGGTTCGCCAGGGGCGTCGCCGTCCGTTGAGCCGCCGCGAGGATCTCCTCCGCTCCTGCATCCGGCCGCAGCGACCAGCCGAGCGCGAGGACGGCTGCTGCGTTGGGTGCGGCCGCCGACGTACCGCTGAACCGGTACTGCACCTCGCCGTCGACGACGGAGCGGCTGCCGAAGAACGACGTCCGCGTCCCGTCAACGGCGATCATCTGGGGTGCGTGCACGACGACGGGCTCGGGCAGCCGCGCGGCCGGCTGCTCGTCGTCGCGCGTCGGACCGAAGAGCAGCGTGCCCGGGCCCAGCGAGCTGTAGTCGCGCAGCTGATCGGGAGTCGACCAGCGCGCCGCTCCGATGGTGGCGGACACGGAGCCGTCGGACTGGTGCCCGTACGTCGTCACGCCCACCCGATCGGGTCCGGCGCTGCGGTCGTACTCGACAGCCAGGACCGCCGCGCCCGCGAGCTCGGGCGCGACGGTCACGGCCGGCAGCGACTCGGGGTCGGCCGCGGCCCTGACCACGACGAAGGCGTACTCGCCCTCGTCGACGGGGTCGGGAAGGCTCGCGAGCGTGGCCGCGGTCACTCCGGGTCCTTCAGCCAGCGGCCGGGATGTGGCCAGGAGCTCGGGTGTGTCCGAGTCGAGGGAGTAGAGCTGCAGCACGAGACGCGTCTTCGCGCCGTCCTGGGGCTCTCCCCACTGGATGAGCTCCTTCGGCGACTGCCCCTCCCCGAGGGTCAGCCCGTAGGTCGGATCGGGGGAGGTCCCCGAGGGATCGAAGTCGAGACAGTCCACCACGGTGTCGTCGAGGGTCACCCAGGCCGGGCAGGCCGTCGGGCGATACGACGGGGTCGACCATCCGGAGATCGGACGGCCTTCCGCGGGCGTGCCCGCGGCTCCGACGATGTTCTCGTTGCCCGCGGAGGTGAGGTAGAGCACCCCCTGCGATCTCACCTGCTCGATCGCCGACGACAGCGCGGTCTTCTGGTAGACGAGCTCCCCGGTGGGCGAGACGTCGTCGACGATGATGTCGGCGCCCGCAGCGGCGAGAGCCCGCACCGCGTCCGCCGCCGTGTCGACGTTCGTGCCGTCGCTGGCGAACACCAGCCGAGCACCCGGGGCGATGCCGTGCACCAGCTGAGCCATCGCACGACCCTCATCGGCCCCGCCGTCTGCGCTCTCCTTCAGCACCTCGACCGGCTGCTCGTATCCGCACGGATTCCCCGGGCCGGGAAGCACCCCGGAGGCGACGTCATCCTGCCAGGAGGTCACCCCCTGCGAGACGTCGAACGAGTCGGACATCAGCCCCACGGTGACGCCCGATCCATCGACGCCGAACGCGGCGCGTGCCTCAGCTGAGTGCAGGGGCCCGTCGGCCTCCACCGGTATCGCCCGGCAGTCGGCAGGGGTCGCGGCCGTCGCCGGCTCGGAGACGTCGACTCCGCCCGCGAGGACGAAGGCGCCCGCGGCGAGGACGAGGAGGGACTTGGCGAGGAGTGACGAGCGCACGCGTCGACGCTAGCGACGATCTCGGGCGAGTCGTGAGGGCGGGAGCAGTACTGCTCACCGACGCCGGAGAGCAGTCGTCGCGCGCCGTGTGACAAGTGTGTTTCGTCTTCCCAGTTCTTCTCGACTTGCGATATTGCATAGTCATATCGTGAGACGCATGAGAGCACCCGACTTCACCCTCGCCGCGGGTCCGACGATGGCGTCCGGCCGCACGCTCGACGCGCTCGGGTCCCAGATCGTCTACCACCTCGATCCCGTCTTCCTCGAGACCTTCCGCCGCACGACCGAGAAGGCGGCGGCGTTCTTCCGCACCACGAACGACATGCTGCTGCTCCAGGGCGAGGGCATCCTCGCGCTCGAGGGGGCCGGGCGGTCGTTGGTCACGCCCGGGATGCACGTCCTCAACCTGGTGCAGGGCGTCTACGGCAAGGGCATGGGCTCCTGGCTGACGGCGTGGGGTGCCGTGCTGCACGAGATCGAGGTCGACTACGACGACGCCGTCGACCCGGATGCGGTCGACGCCTACCTCGCCGAGCATCCCGAGATCGAGCTCGTCACCGTGGTGCACTCGGAGACCCCGTCCGGCACCATCTCCGACTGCTCCCGCATCGGACCGATCGCCCACCGGCACGGCGCCCTCACCCTGGTGGATGCGCTCTCCTCGATCGGAGGCGTGCCCTTCGAGGCCGACGAGTGGCAGCTCGACGTCTGCGTCTCGGGCGGCCAGAAGTGCCTCGGCGGCCCGGTCGGAGCGACCATGGTGTCGGTCAGCCCCGCAGCCTGGGAGCGGATGCTCGCCAACCCGCTCGCTCCGCGGTACTCCTACGTGTCGCTCATCGACTGGAAGGAGGGCTGGCTCGAGAACGGCACCTTCCCGTTCACCCCGTCCGTGACCGACGTCGTCGGCCTGGAGGCGGCGCTCGACCAGATGCTCGAAGAGGGCGTCGACGCCTCGATCGCTCGGCACGCGCGGTCGGCCGCGGTGACCCGCGCGGGCGTGCGGGCGATGGGGCTGTCCCTCTGGCCCCGCTCCGAGGCGATCTCGGGCAACCCGATCACGGCCGTGCGGGTCCCCGAGGGCATCGTCCACACCCAGCTCTCGGCGCACATCCGCGAGCGCTACGGCGTGATGCTGTCGACCGGGCAGGGCGCCGGCAACATCATCCACATCGGCCACATGGGCCCGACGGCGACGGGCCTGTACCCGATCGTCGGGCTGACCGCGCTCGGCAGCGGACTGCGCGACCTGGGGGTCGAGGTCGACCTGGGCGCGGGGATCGATGCGGCGATGGCCGAGTACGGCCGGACAGCGGGCTGAGTCATGGCCGACGACGAGCTCGCCTGGCTTCCCGCGACGACGATCGCTCAGCGCGTCCGCGCCGGCGACCTGCGCGTCGCCGACATCGCGGAGGAGTGCCTCGAGCGTGTCGCGCGGCTGAACCCGACGCTCAACGCGCTCGTGCACCACGACCCGGCGCAGGTCCGATCCGGCGCCGCGCGCCTGGATGCTGCGATCGCCCGCGGCGAGGACCCCGGACCCCTCGCCGGGGTGCCGTACTCCCTCAAGGAGAGCACGGCCGCGGCGGGCCTGCCCCACACCGGCGGGATGAAGGCGGCAGAGGGGCATGTCGCCGCGGCCGACGCCGTCGTCACCCGACGTCTCGCGGCCGCCGGCGGGCTCTTCCTCGGCAAGACGAACCTCCCCGAGAACGGCTACAAGGGCGTCACCGACAACCACCTCTACGGCGCGACCCGCAACCCGTGGAACCCCGACTGGTCGCCCGGAGGGTCGACCGGCGGCGGCGCCGCAGGCGTGGCGGCAGGACTGACTGCCCTCGCAGACGGCAGCGACGGGGCCGGGTCCATCCGCATCCCGGCCGCGATGTCGGGGGTCGTCGGGTTCAAGCCGTCCACCGGCCGTATCCCTCAGGAGCTCCTCCCCACCGGGTTCGCGACGTTCCTCAGCCACGGCGTCCTCGCGAGGTCGGTCGCCGACGCCGCGCTCATGGCGAGCGTCGAGTCCGGCCCGGATGCGGTGGACCCGCTCAGCCTGCCGGCGGGAGACGTCGACTGGCTGGCCGCGGTCGACCTCGGAGACGGCGCACCCGATCTGACCGGCTGGCGCATCGCCTGGTCTCCCGACCTGGGCTTCCCGCATCGGACCGACCCCGAGGTCCTCGCCCTCTGCGAGGATGCGGTGCGCCGCTTCGCCGACCTGGGAGCGACGGTCGTCGACGCGACCCCGGCCTGGTCCGGCGTCGAGGAGGCGATGTGGTCGGCGGTCTGGCTCCCGGCGTACGCCGGCGACGCCGACTACTACGACTGGGATGCCCTCGAGGGCCAGGTCGACCCCGAGCTCAAGGAGATCGCGTTCGCGGGCGCCCGCCAGACGGGGGCCGCGATCGCCGCAGGCGAGATCGGACGCACCGCCGTCTACCGGGCGTTCCGCTCGTTCATGGAGGACTACGACGTCCTGGTGAGCCCCACCGTGAGGGTCGCGGGCATCCCCGTCGGGATGTACGGCCCACCCCACCTCGACGGGCTCCCGCTCCGCCAGCGGATGCTCGGCTGGCTGAACACCTACCCCTTCAACATGACGGACACCCCTGCCGCGTCGATCCCCGTCGGGCTCACCGCCGCGGGACTCCCGGTCGGGATCCAGATCGCGGGCGGCCACCTTGCCGATGCCCGAGTCCTCCGCGCCGCGGCCGCCCTGGAGCGCGCCCTCCCCTGGACCGCCCGCCCACCCGTCTCCTGAGGTCGTCTCGTCGTTCGCCAGACCTTCACCGACCTCCCGATCGGTGACCCGTGCGTGAGCCCCGGCGTCGCCGTCGCGATCTTCCAGGACAGCCGCGAGACGGTCGACACGATCGTGACCCACGCGCTCGCCACCGGCGGGACGGAGCCGCGCCCGGCCGCGGACTACGGCTCACCTTCCGCCTCGCGGCGTGAGGACCTCCTCCTCCCCCGGGGTCACCGGTCAAGGCCCAGGTAGCGGGTGAGGGAGATCTCGTAGGTGCGGAACCGGTGCCGGACCCGGACCATCGTGTAGCCGCCGGCGCGGAGCTCCTGCGCGGTCCCGCGGGTGAGGCGGAGGCGCTGCACCGGTTCGTGGTGTCCGCCGACCCCGGCGTAGACGGTGAGGATCCTCGGCGTAGCGGTGCGGCTGCCGAACTTCGCCGCCCCATAGACGGTGCCCAGATCGAGGTTGTCGTCATCGCCCATCGCGGGTTCTCCGTTCTCCGGGGGAAGGGGAAGGCCACCGTTCCGGGTGGGGGGATGGAACGGTGGCCTTCCGTCAGCGTCATGAAGCTCCGGGTGGGGACTCCCGGTCGGGTCATGGCTGTCTCTGATGCTCGCATTCGCGAGTTGCCGGTCGCTGTGGTGGGGCTGGAACTTCACCCCTGATCTAGCTCTGCGGGACGGGTGGGCGGACTCAGTCGCAGGTGATGGTGGTGCCGTCCTGGGTGTAGGTGCCGGGCCCGTTCTGAGCGCACAGGTCCAGGGCGGTGCCGACACGGCCTCCGAAGGTGACGGAGGCGATCACGATGACGGCGATGATCGCTGCAGTGAGAGCGGCCCCCACGATCACACCAACGAGGGCCAGCCCGTTGCGGACGCCGGCCTTCTTGGACTGCACCAGGGCGATGATGGACAGGATCAAGCCGATCACGGGTGTCAGGAAGGCCAGGATCAGCCCGACGATGCCGAGGACTCGGCCGGGGCTGCTGGTCGGGGTGGTCACTGTCATGGGCTGCCCTCTCGTCGGAGTGGTGTTCTGTCGGGTTGCTGCACCGTATCGACCCTTCGAGCTCCGCGATGGGCCCGGATCAACTTTCGGGTGACAGAACCCGAATCTCGTGACGAGTCAGTCGCGCGGGGGTGGCGAGGGCTGGTCGAGGGGGCGGAGGGGTTGCCTGGCGCGGCGGAGAGCGCGGGCGCGCCTGGTCTGATGTCGAGGAGGTGCCCACGCGTCTCGCCACCTTCGCGGATGCGTTGGGTGAGAGCGATCGCGGCGTCCGTGAGCCGCCGGTGGTCTCGCCGGCGCAGCAGGGGTGCGAGGTGGCGCAGGTCGGCCTCAAGCAGCGAGGTGACGTCCAAGCGGCCAGGAGCGCTCATTCGGTCGTGTAGTGGCTGGTCGACGCCGGCCCGGCCAGTCCCGCCCCGGTGTCGATGTAGCGGAGGGTGAGAGTGTTCTGGCCTGGGGTCCCGGCCGCGGTGCCTGACCATGTGCCGCTGGCATCGAGCGGCACGGTCACGGTGACACCGTTCAGGGTGCGCTCGACCAGCGTGCCCGGCTCCCCGGTGATGGTCAGCACGTATCCGTCTGCTGCCACGCTGGACCCGTTTGCGGGGGTCGCGGAGGGGGGCGGGGCGAGGGTGTAGCTGACGGGGATCGACGCCGGCGAGGTGGCGCCGTTCACGGTCTGCCAGGCGCGCAGCATGTGGCTTCCGGGCGTGCCGGTGGGGAGGGTCCAGGTCCAGGAGCCGGTGTCGTCGGCGAGGGTGGAGCCGAGGGTGCCGGCGGTGTCGTCGACGAAGGTGAGGATCGCGCCCGGTTCCGCGGTCCCCATCGCGGTGGGGAGGTAGAGGTTGCGGTCGGTGGTGGAGACGAACATCATCGGAGCCGCAGGCGGTTCCACCGTGGCCGGTGGATCCACCACGATCGGAGGGACCGTGGGCGGATCGACCACGACCGGCAGCGGCGACGGCGACGGCGCCGGGGGATCGACTAGAGGCGGGTCGGATGCCTTATCCGGTTCGCTCGACGGGTCCTGCGGCCGGCTGGGACGCGGCGTCGTCGACGGGTCGCCCGGCAGACTCGATGGTGGTACCTGTGGCGGGATCTGCTCGGTCGACGGCGTCACGAGCGCAGACGCATCGTCGGCGGCGGGCGCAGGAAGCGCGGCAGCTGCCTCGGGCGGGACGTTCGAGGGTCCTGCACCTATAGCTCCGACGGCAGCGACCGTCACGACCGACGCGGCGAGGATCGCGGCGGCCGCCGCACCGGAGAGCACCACGCGAGGGCTGCCGGAGCCCCGACGTGGCCCGACGACGCTGACCCCTGTCGCGGTGGCGGCACCCGCTCCTCCCCCGGCTGTGCTGAGCGCGTAGGCGCCGGCGGGGATGCCGGCGACGACGGGCACCAGAACGAGAGTGAGCTGGCGGGCGAGATCCCGGGCCTCGATCGCGGCGAGACTGCACCGAGGACACTGCTCGAGGTGGTCCTGCAGCGCCGCCTCTTGCAAGGCGGTGAGACCCCGCCGGGTGTGGGCACCGAGCCTGGTCAGGCTCTCCCGGCAGGTGGCATCGGTGGTGGTGGCGAGGTTCGCGGTGACCCAGCTGTCCCGGAACGCCCGCCGCGCGCGCCGGACCATCACGGACACCCCGTTCGAGGAGAGACCGATCAGGGGCGATATCTCGCGGGGTCGCATGGCCTCGACATCGGAGTACCAGAGCACCTCGCGGGTCCGGGCGGGCAGGGCCGCGTAGGCGGCGGCGGTGACTTCGTCCTGCAACCGCGCGAGTGCCTGCTCCTCTGTGCCAGCGGCGGCGGGGGCGGTGTCGTCGAGGGGCAGGTCGGGCAGGTCGGGATCGTGGCGTCCCCAGCTCGTCGCGACGTTCCGGACTGCGGTCAGCAGGTAGGGACGGAACCCCGCGGTGGGGCCTCCGCCGCGCCGCATGGCGGCGAGGATGCGGGTGAACGCCTCCGCGACGACATCGTCGGGGTCGTATCGCGTGAAGGCGCGGGCGACCCGGATCCCCGCCCCATGGTGGCGGGTGTAGAGCGCGGCGTACGCGCGGTCGTCACCCTCTCGGGCGGCAGCGACCAGCGCGTCATCCGACCACCCTGCACGATCTCTCACCATCGCGTGCATCCCCCTGTACTGCCCGTGCGGCCTCGCCCAGTGTCCTGGCGGATGCGACCCCGCGACTGTGGTTTGTCATCTTTCGGGTGACACCCGTGCAGGGGTGCTCTCCGTCAGCACCCGGCGTAGAGCTACGTCGCGGGCGAGGTCGAACTCCCGCGTGAGTTCGCGGACTGCGTGCGGATCGTCTGTGCGGGTGGCGATCAGCACCGCCAGGCGGGTGAGGCGCTCGTGATCGGCGTCGGTGATCCGTCCGTGCAGGCTCCGAAGGTCTGCCCGTTGCCCGGGGCCAAGCCGTGTCATGGCCACCTGATCTCGGCGAGCATCAGATGGCCGATGATGCCTTCCCGGTCGCGGCGGGCGAACAGGGTGAGGTCGAATTCGGCGCAGACACCGTCGCGGCACGCGATCAGCGACCGTCCCTCCTTGGTGGGGACGTACTCGGTGCTTCCTCGTACGAAGACCTCCCGGCGGATCCCGGGTCCGGAGAGGAACGCGGTCCCGTTCACGACGTCTACCCGCGCCACGCGACCCTTGTGGGTCAGCGACGCCGCTGCGGCGCCGGCGAGAGCGATGATCGCGAGGATCGGGCCGGTCCACGCGCCGACGACCAGACCTGCGACCGCGACGGTCATGCCGGTCGCGACGGCAGGAAGATAGCGGCGAGCGGGGTTGGCCCGCCAGGAGACTCGGATCCGCCCCTGGTCGGTGACCTCGTCGGTCCACCATCTGATCTGCGGCACCGCATCCTCCTCACGCGCACGGGCATCTCTCACCCGGAACAGACGCACACGCCCTGGTTCCGTGACAGCCCTGTCACGAAACCGGTCCTGGCGCGTCTGTGTCTGTCGAGGGGAAAGGACCACACCCATGGACTTCAGAGACGACTGCCGGGGAACTCGCTCGATCGACCGTGAGCGGCATGAGGGGGTCACGGCGATGCGCGGCATCCTCATCGGGTTGGGAGCTGCAGCCGTGTTCTGGACGGCCGCGGTGGTGGGCCTCATCGTCCTGCTCTAGACCGGGCGGTCTCAGCCCACCGGCTCCTGCGCCCCGGCGGTTGACCGGTCGCGGAGGGCATTGGCGAGCTGGACGCGGTTATGGACTCCGAGCTTGGTGAAGCTGCGGGATGCGAGGGTCTTGATCGTGTTCACGCTGACCCCGAGCTGCTCGGCGATCGCGTGGTTCGACATACCCACGGCGATGTGGGCAGCTACGGCCTGCTCACGAGGGGTGAGCTCCGCAGTGCCGGGGGCTGCGGTGGTGCTGGTCACGATCTGCTTCCGACGAAGGGATGGAAGGGGTGTGCTGGCTGCCGGGGATGGGGGTTCCGGCAGCCAGCACCGGCGTGCCGTCGGGACGGCTCGCCCTCCCCGGTCTGGTCTCGGGTGGGGTTGAGGCCAGACCGGGGAAGTGTGGGCCGGGAGGGCGAACAAGCCACCAAGGGATGCTCGTTCGCCCTCCCGGGGTCACTCACTCACTCGCCGTCCGGCGCCGGCGCCGGCGCAGGATCAGCACGATCCCGGCTGCGAGCAGCAGCGCGGCGGTGAGTCCGATGCCACCTGCGGCCAGGCCGGTGGAGGCCAGGTTGCTCGACGTCGGTACGGCCGGTGCCGGCGGAGCGGGGGGCGCCCAGGTGGGCACCTTCACGCTGGACGTGTCGGTCACCTTGCCTCCTGTGGGGGGCGTGCCGGTGACGGAGGCGTGGTTGTCCAGGTCTTCGGTGGTGTCGGCGGCGGTGAGGACGTAGGTGCCGGTGAAGACGACCTGCTGTCCGGGGGTAAGGGTGCCGGTGAACCCGGTAGGCGCGGTCGGGCCGGTGGTCAGCTTCAGCGCGGTGCCGGTGGCGTTGGTGAACGAGTCCTCGGTGAGGGTCACGTCGCGCAGCGTCACGTTGCCGGTGTTGCGGATGGTGAACGTGAAGTCCACCGTCTCCCCCGCGGCGAAGCCGATCCCGTTGGCGGGAGCGTTGGAGACGCCCTTGACCAGGCTGATGCCCGGGGCGGGGGTCCCGGTGCTGATCTGCACGGGGCTGTCATCGGTCACCGTCTGGCGGGCCGGGGAGAGCCCGGTGACGCTGGCGGCGTTGCTGATGCTGCCTCCGGCGTCGACGTCGTCCTGGGTGATGACGTAGGTGGCCGTGTAGACCGCCACGCCGCCGGGGGCGAGGTCGCCGTCGAACGGGTTGGGGTTGCTGGCCGTGATCGGGGTGGTCAGGGTCAGCGGGGTCCCGGCGCCGTTGGTGAACGAGTCCTCCTGCAGGGTCACCGCGGTGAGCGGGGTGGGTCCGGTGTTGGTGACGGTGAAGGTGTAGGTCACCGTCTCCCCCACCGTGTAGGTGTCACCGGTGGCCGGGGCCGAAGCGGACTTGACCAGCTCGATCGAGGGCCGGGCAAGGCCCGCGTCCTGGTCGAGGTTGTCGCTGTCCACGCCGAGGGTGATGGTCGGCGCGGTCTGGGTGGCCAGACCGATCGGCGGGCGGGAGTCGTCGGATCCGGTGCCGGTGGCCTGGCGGGTGAACTCCAGACCGTTCGGGGCGATGAATCCGACGGTGTAGCTGCCTGCCCGGAGGTTGGTGAACCGGTAGGAGCCGTCGGCGGCGGTGGTGGTGGTCAGCGACACGGCGGTGCCGTTGTCCTCGGTGCCGGTGAGGGTGACGGTCACGTCACCGACGCCCGGCTCGGAAGGGTCCTGGATGCCGTCGTAGTTGCTATCCAGCCACACCCGGTCACCGATCGTGGACGCGATGACGTCCACCCGCACGGGCGCGGTCTCGGTGATCGGGTTCGAAAGTCCCGTCACGCGGGCCCCGGCGACGGTGTTGATGTAGTGGTCTCCCTCGCTGTTGCCGGTGGCGGTGAAGTTCAGGATCACCCCTCCCACAGCACCGTCCGGGATCCCGGCGACCGTGATGCGGACGCCGGTGGTGTTCGGCGGGCAGACCGGCGACCAGGTGTTGGTGTTCGC
The DNA here is from genome assembly GCF_014640535.1 of Cnuibacter physcomitrellae. NCBI lineage: Bacteria > Bacillati > Actinomycetota > Actinomycetes > Micrococcales > Microbacteriaceae > Cnuibacter > Cnuibacter physcomitrellae. The sequence goes on along the minus strand of NZ_BMHD01000001.1, from coordinate 3,029,230 downwards.
GGCCGGGTCGCCGTTGATGCTGCGGTGCGGGTCGGTGGTGCACTCCACGACGGCGTTGGCCGGCACGTTGGACGCTCCCGCGAACGCGACGGCACCGGTGTAGGAGGTGCCTCGGCTGTCGCCGTTGTAGGGCAGCTCATCGATCAGCTGCGCCTGCTGCACAGCCTGGCCGGTGTTGTTGCGGTAGGACACCGTGTACCGGAACGAGTCCCGCACCTGCACCAGCGGTGTGTCGGTCGACTTCGCGATCGAGAACTGGGCCACGTTGCGGATGACGATGTCGTACGCCGCGGTGCGCCGTCCGAGATCGTCGGGCTGGACCCCGTCGAAGGAGACCACGGCTGTGTTGGGCGCGTGGGTGCCGTCCGCGGTGGTGCCGAGGGTGCCGACCTGGTAGGTGATCGGGTCGATCACCTGGTTCGGGGTGCGGGTGCCCAGGTTGATCGTGAGCGTCGATCCCGTCTCACCAGCATCACCCGTGCAGGGGATCCCGTCCGCGCCGTCGTTGCCCGGTGCGACCATCACCGGCACAGAAGAGGAGCCCGCGACGTACTGCAGGCAGGACGGCAGCTGATCAGTGACGGTTGCGTTCGTGACAGGTGCTGGTGTCTGCGCACCGGAGGTCAATGCAGGGTTCAGCTGGTAGGTCACCGGGCTGCCGGCCAGCACCGAGTTGGTGGCGGGGGCGGTGCTCTTCGTGATCGTCGCGATCGCAGGAGTGAGGATGACCCGATCGCCGAGGCCGCCGGAGTTCGACTCCTTGCTGTAGCTGGACTGGCTCCAGCCGCCGCCGAAGTTGGTCATGGCCCAGTCGCCGATGATGGTGCCGGACGGGTTGGGCATGGCCACGAACTTCACCCGGAACAGGTCCTGCTCGTTCGGAGTCAGCGTCCAGTTGGCCTTGAATCGGATCGCGTTGACGACGCTGGGGCCGCCGGCGGCCGCGATGCTCGAGTACCAGGTGCCGGATCCACAATCCGCGGCGCGACGCTCATCCTCGGAGGTCAACGGCAGTGCAGCGAACTCGACGGTGTAGTCCGTTCCCGCGGTCTGCAGCTCGGTCGCGTTGCGCAGCACATCCCCGGCAGCGGTGATCTGCTGGGTGGAGGGGTCCCACACGTCGCAGACGCCCTGGTTCGTGAAGTCTGAGACACCGAAGTTGGCCATGACAAGCTGGCTCTGGTAGTTGGTTCCCGCGTCCACGACGCCGTTGCCGGCGTGTGGTCCGGAGGGGTTTCCGGCGTATCCGGTGGCGTCGGCGTTGAGCAAGTACTTGTCGGCGCCGCCCTGGTTGGCAATGACGGTGGTGGAGTGGCAGTTGTTGTTGGCGCGGGTGGAGTTGTCGCCGACGAACGGGCAAGCAGGCTCGGTCGGGTCACCGCCGGGCTCGTAGCCGGTACCGAAGTTGGACTGACCCGAGATCGAGACCGGGTCGAAACCACGGAACTGGTTCGTCGTGTTCAGCGAACCCCCGGCAGCGACGATGTCATCGACTGGCACGAAGAGGAAGAACACGCCGGTAGCAACCCAGTTGGTTCCGGACGCGATGGGCGAGCCGGCCGCGGTGGCCGTAGGCAGTGTGTTCGCTGACCAGTCGGGGTTCGTCAGCGTGATCGTGATCGGGGTTCCCGGACCGCCCGGCTGGGAGCAGGACTGGTTCCCAGTGTTGATGACGGAGTTGTTCGCATTCGACGTGCTGGTGATGCCAATCACGCTGTACGGCAGCGGGTAGCCCTCAAGCGTGGCGCTCACGGGAGGGCAGTCCTGCAGCTGCGCGTGGGGGCTGACACCGGAGACGTCGTCGATGAACGTGACGGGTCCAGCGATGTTCTCGCTTCCCTTCAACGACGAGGGCGCCGTTACACCCCACGAGTAGGCGATGTAGCGGCCCCACACGCCGTCCCTCTGCAGGGCACCGGAGAAGGAGTAGATGTTCTTCTTCAGGTCGAAGTTCGGGGCGGCCACGATCGTGGTCGTCGCCGTGCCGGAGGGGGCGCTGTCGGCGGTCAGGTCGGTGACGATCTGGGTGCCGTTGGGGTTGGTGCCGTCGACCGTGACGCTGATCGGGATGGCGCCGGTGGAGTTCGCGGGCAGGGAGCGCTGACAGGTGATCGTCTTCCCGTCTGCGGAGATGGAGCCGCCGTTCGGGCCGGTACACAGGGCCAGGTTGGACTGGTCGAACGTGACGCCCGAGGCGGGTGCGGTGATGGTCTGCACGAAGGTGACATCGGTGGCAGTGGCGTCGGTGTTGTACTGCCAGCCGTAGCCGATGGTGTCGTGGGTGCGGACGACCCCGTTGTTCGGTCCGTCATCGAGGCTGTCGTAGGGGCCGGTGCCGTCGGTGACGACGGTCAGCTGCGCGTTCTGCAGCGCGGCGTGCGCGGCAGTGCCGCCCACGAGGATGGTCGAGATCGCGAGCAGCGGTGTGAGCACCGCGGCGACGATCGTGGCCAAGCGGCGTGGCCTGGCGCTGGTGGACGGCTGTGTCACGAGTGTTCCCTGTTTCCCCTCGGGTCGCCGCAGCGCACGGGTCGGCGGCACGGCCCTGCACACGGCAGGTGAGCACAAGCTACGAATCCGCCGGAAACGGGGATAGAGAAGATCAACCTTCGGGTGACAAAGCCGCGTAGTCGGCTGCGTTCTTGTCACCCGAGGGTGGATCCGGGCCTTGAGCGCGGGTGGTGTCCCCTACGGTCGGGGTGCGGCAGTTCTCTGCCTCGGGTCGGCGCCCACTCGTGGGGTGCCCGTCTGGGAGCTTGTCCGACCGACGTGCGTCCGCGCCGGTGACGAGCTCCCGGACTCTGCCCACCTCCACTCACCGGCACCATTCACGGGTCGGTGTGGGCGGAGTGTCACGTTTCTGAGAAGCGTGCGTCTGGGTCCTGGTGACAGCCCTCACCAGTCAGGACCCGCCATGACCCCGAACTCTGCCGTACGGATCGTCGTCGTCGACGACGACCCTCTTGCTCGCCGAGCGGTGACGGACCTTCTCGCGTTCAGCGACCAGGTCCACGTCATCGCCGAAGCTCACAACGCCGCGACTGCCGTCGACGCGGTCCGTCTGCACCGCCCGGACGTGCTCATCATCGACCTCACCCTGCGGGGACCACACGGTCTCCGCGCCGCGGTCGACGCACGGCAGCTGCACCCCGGGCTGCGGGTGATCCTGCTCACGTCCGATGCGCCAGCGGACTTCGCCGACCGGGCACGTGCGCTCGGCGTCTCGGTCATCCTGGACAAGGCCGACGTCGTCGATGGGCTGCTGCCTGCCGTGACCGGCGCCGCCCCACCGACCCGGATCAGGCTCGTCCTGTCCGAACGGGAACAGGCCGTCGCAGAGCTGATCGTGGCAGGCCTGAGCAACGCGGAGATCGGTGCACGGCTTGGGCTGAGCCTGAACTCGGTGAAGACCTACACGTCCCGGCTCTACCGCAAGATCGGGGTCAGCAACCGGGTGCAGCTCACCCGCCTCTGGCGGCCCTGACCGGCTCAGGTGCGCGTGGAGGGGATGTCGTAGAAGCCCGCCGCGTCCAACGCAGCCAGAGCCTCGGCGCGGCCGGAGACACCGAGCTTGGCGTAAAGGTTCCGCAGGTGCACCTTCACCGTGTTCAGAGACACCCCGAGCTGTGCGGCCAACTCGGCGTTCGTGACCTTGCCGGAGAGAGACCGGGCGAGGACCTCTTCCCTGCCGGTGAGCGCGGGGAGCGCCGGCCGGACATGGGCCTGGCCGGGCACCGCGGTCACGCGCGCGGCGAGATCGGCGATCGCGGGGCGCATCGCCTCCGGCGCGGCGCTGGCAAACCGCCTCAGCAGGGCGATGGTCTCCGGCTTGGGGACGGTCAGCAGGGGCGTGTAGGAGCCCGACTCGTGGAGGAGGTGGAACGCTTCCGCGAACTCCTCGTCGGCGGCGTCGTGAGCGCCGAGACGTTCGGAGGCGACCGCGCGACGCAGAAGCAGGGGTGGGATGGTGCGCAGGCAGTGTCGGCTGCCCATCTTCACGCACTCGTCGGTCACTCGGAGGGCATCGCGGTCGCGGCCCAGCTGCAGGAACGCGGCCGAGCGCTGCATGTTGAAGCACAGCGAGTGCCCGATGGGGGACGGCTCGTCCTGCAGGAGCGAGAGTGTCTGGCCGGCGTCGCCGCGGAGCAGGAGCAGGTCGGCGCGGATGCCGAGGGTGAAGCCGCGGATCATCGCCAGCATCTCCTCCTGACCGGTTCCCTGCAGCACCCTCCTCGTCAACGCGAGAGCTTCTCCGAGCTCGCCCCGACACAGGTGCGCCATCGCCAGCGTCGCGGTCGCCGTGGAGGTCCAGATCGGTGAGCCGTTCCCGAGCTGTCGGAACGCGTTCGACAGACGGGTGAGCTCGCCGGCGTCCAGGGCGGCCGACGCGATCAGCACCTGGGCGAGCATGAGCGGGAAGTCCGCGTGCGAGGGCGCCCATCCCCGCTCCTCCCGGAGCTCTTCGGCGGCCACGACAGCGACGATCGCGGCCGCGTACTCGCCGTTCAGGGCTCGCCCTACCGCGAGCAGACCGGATGCCCGGTAGCGGATGGCCGGGTCGAGGTCGTCGGAGCGGAGGGCGAGCTTCGCGTATCGGGTGGTCTCGATCGTCGCCCCGGCGGTGGCGTAGGCCTCCGCGACCGCGAGGAGCAGAAGTCCCGCACCGGCTCGAGCGGTGTCGATCACGCCCGTGGCCGACACCCGCTGGATCTCCTTTGATCCCAGCTCGACCGCCGCGTCGACGCGACCGGTGGCGGTCCGGGCCGCGACCATGACCGCGCTGGCGACGAGCCGGACGTCGGCGGGCAGAGAGGCCAGCAGCTCGGGCGAGAGTCCTGCGTAGCGTTCCCACTCGGGTTGCGGGAGGGGGTCGCCCCCGGGCAGAACGGACCCCATCACCACCTCGAATCTGAGGCCAGAAGATGACATGGACGAATGCTAGACCGCGGACGGCCCTCCGACGTTCCGGGCGCGAACGGCGGAGCTCATGGTATGCGCGAGCTGGACTCGGTTGGTGACCTGCAGCTTGGTGTAGATCCGCGACGCGTAGGTCTTCACGGAGTTGATGCTCAGACCCAGGGTCAGGCCGATGTCGGCGTTGGTGCGGCCTGCGATGAGCAATTGCGCGACCTGCTGCTCACGCACTGACAGCATCGCCAGCTCGCTGCGCCTGGAGGTCGGCGCGGACTCCCCCGTGAGCAGGGGCAACAGGTCGTCGATGACGGTCGACTTGTCCAGCACGGTCTCCGCTCCTGCGAGTCGGGCGGCCTGGACCACCCTCGAGTCGAGAGTACGGGTCATCAGGATCACTCGGGTGTTCGCGCGGATACGGCGCACCGCGGTCGTGGCCGCGATCCCGTTCAGCCCCTTCATCCACACATCCGCCACCACCGCGTCCACCCGGTACAGGCGCGCAGCATGGATCACCGCCTCCCCGTCCTGGCACTCGGCGAGGACGTGGATTCGATCCGACGCCTGCAGGTGATCGGCGACGACCTTCCGCACCAGCGGGTCGTCATCTGCGACCACGACCCCCATCTGCTCCCGCATCCGCTGTCTCCTCGTGTTCCCCGTCCACGGCTCCGTTGCCGCTACAGCGAGAGTGCGTGGGCGAGAGTGCAGTGACGGCCCGGAGGGATGAAGTTAACCCCGTGCCTAACACCCCTCTTGACAGCGGTGGCGCAACTCAGCGCTTGGCGAGTGCGGCGTCGAGCTCCTGGGCCGCGGCGCGGACGGCGTCGGCGATCTCCTCGCGGTGCTCCTCCGAGAGGCGGTAGCCCGGTGCCACGACGGTGATCGCGCCGACCAGCGCGCCCTTCGCGTGCACGCCCGCGGCGCTCGCCCACACGCCCTGGTCGACCTCTCCGGCGCTCTCGGCGTAGCCGTCGGCGCGGATCTGCTGGAGGTCCTCCTCGAGGCGCTGACGTGCCGCCTTCGTCATCGTCGATCCGACCCGGGTGAGGTACTGGTTCAGCTTCGCCGGGGAGAGGGCGCTGAGCAGGATCTTCGCCGCCGCCCCGCCGTGCAGAGGCATGAGGTTGCCGGGCTGGAACGAGATCGAGATGGGATGGTCGGACTCGGCGATCGCGAGGCAGACCGCGGAGTCGTTGACGCGCCGGAGGTAGAGCGCGGTCTCGCCGGTGCGCTGCGTGAGCCTGTCGAGCACGGGCTGGGCCTGCGCGCGGTAGTCGAACGTGGCCTCCGCCGCCCGGGCGAGCTTGAGCACCTGCGGGGAGAGCACGAAGCGGCCCTTCTCGCGCTCCTCGATGAGGTCCATCTCGCGCAGCAGCGAGATGTAGCGGTAGGCGCTCGGCACGGAGATGTCGTGGTCCTCGAGGAGGTTGTCGACCGTCAGCTCAGGGGTGTTCTCGGTGAACTGCAGCAGGATCTGGAGCGCGCGCCGGGCGCTGTCGACGCCCTTGGTCCGCTGCGGCGCCTGCGAGGCCTGCGTCACCGCTCCGTCTCCGTCGGATGAGGGAGAGCCTTCCGAGGATCGTGTCCTCCGCCTCGTGGGCGTCTGTGCGTCATCCATGATGAATTCTCCGTCGATCTTAGCCTCGGCTGACCACCATGATGTCGTCGTGTCAGAGACGCTGCGCGCTCAGCGCGCCGAGCGCAGCCTCCAGTCCGGCACCGATGTCCACTGTCACACCGAGGTCGGCGAGCGAGCGCCCGAGAGCGGCCAGTCCGACGATCGAATGGAGTCCCCCCGCGGTCGGCCCCATGTGCGAGAGGCGGATGAGGTTCCCCGCCCCCTGACCGTGCGACAGCATCACACCGTACACCTCTCTCGCGTGATCGCGCACGAGGGCGTTGTCGATGTGGTCGGGCAACCGGATGGAGGTCACGCACGCCGACGCGATCCCCTCCCGGACGGCCCACAGCTCGAGCCCCATGGCGCGGGCGCCCGTGCGGGTGACGTGCGCGGCGGCCTCGTGCCGGGCGACGACGGCATCGACGCCCTCCTCGAGCGCCTGGTCGAGCGCCGCCTCCAGCCCGTTGACGTCGCTGACGGAGGGTGTGTACGGGAAGCGGCCCTCGCCGAGCCACTTCTCCTTCCAGTCGATAAGTGACAGGTACGAGTCGCGCGGCGCGGCCGGATTGGCGTAGATCGCCTCCCACGCCCGCTCGCTGACGGAGACGAGCGCGATGCCGGGAGGGCCCCCGAGGCACTTCTGGGCCCCGGCGACGCAGAGGTCGAGACCCCACTCGTCGGTCTCCCACGGCATCCCGAGCACGCCCGACACGGTGTCGACGTAGGTGAGGATGCCGCGATCGCGGCACATCGGACCGATGCGCGAGACGTCGGTGACGGTGCCGGACGGCGTCTCCGATGCGACCAGGCACACCATCCGGATCTCCGGGTGCTCGTCGAGGTACGCCTCCACCTGCTCGGGAGTCACCGCGTCGTCGTACCCGACCTCGATCTCGTGGAGCTCGGCGCCGAAGTCCGCGATCCAGTAGCCCGTGCCCTTGCCGAAGACGCCCTGCACGAGGTTGAGCACGGGCATCCCCGGGGTGATGAGCGAGCGCAGCGCGCCCTCCAGCCCGACGATCGCCTCGCCCTGCATGAGGAGGATGTCGTTCGAGGTCTTGAGGATCTGCGCCACCTTGTCCTGGGTGCGGGTGAACGTCGCCCGGAACTCGGGGTCGTAGTGGTACAGGATCGGCTTGCCGAGCCCGGCCAGGGTGCGCGCGGTGACGGTGACCGGCCCTGCCGAGAGGGTGAAGTCTGGTGCAGCCATGGTGTCGCCTCTCGTGTCGGCGCGCGTCAGCGCGCGCCTCGGATGTAGGGAGCGCCGAGCGCCGGTGGGACCACCGAGCTGCGGGCGAAGACGATGAGCGTGAGGATGACCACGATGAACGGCAGCATCTTGATCACGTCCGCGGGGATGGCGAAGCCGATCACCTGGAGCGCCGGACCGATCGCCACGGCCACGCCGTAGATCAGGGAGGTGATCATCACCAGCGCGATGCGGCCGCGCGAGAGCATCGTGATGACGATGGCGATGAAGCCAAGCCCGTTGGTGAGGAACCCGGTGAAGGTCGCCGTCGTGAGCACCGACAGGTAGGCCCCGCCGAGACCGACGAACGCGCCGCTCAGGAGCACCGCGATCGACCGGGTGCGCAGCACGCTCCCGCCGGCGGCATCCAGCGACGACGGCTTCTGACCGGCCGCGCGAGTCGCAAGACCCCAGTTGGTCTTCGCCAGCAGGAATCCGACGGCGATGACGAGGAGGAGCATCACCCAGAAGATCCCGGACTGCTGGAAGACCGCCTGCCCGATGACGGGGATGTCCGCCAGGCCGGGGATGGGCAGACTGGGGCTCTGACCGAGGCTGGCGTTCGCCTTCGCGTAGTTCTGGAGGTACAGCACGCTCGTGATGCCCTCGCCGATCAGGGTGACGGCGAGGCCGATGACGATCTGGTTGAGCCCCAGCCACACGTTGAGGACCAGCATGGCGAGGTTGCCGACGATCCCGCCCAGCGCGCCCCCGAGCATCCCGAGCCAGAAGCTGCCGGTGGTGAGGGTGACGACGAACCCGGAGTAGGCGCCGATGAGCATGACGCCCTCGATGCCGAGGTTCAGCACGCCGGCCTGCTCGCCGATCGTCTCCCCGACGGAGGCGAGCAGCAGCGGCATCGTCTGCGCGATCACCGAGGCCACGAACACGGTGATGAACGTGGCGGACAGCATGTCGCTCACAGGGATCCCCTCCCGTCGCGCTGGAACGGTCTCACGAGCGTGCGGCGGAGCCCCGCCGGCAGGTAGCTCTGACCGAGTCGACGACGCTCGCCGACGTACTCCGTGATGGTCATGAAGAGCAGGATGAGACCCACGATGACGAGCAGGAAGTCGACGTTGAGGCCCGCCTGCTGGGCCGCGAGCGTCCCACCGGTGGCGAGGATGGCGTAGAACGCGACGAGCGGGATCGCGGCGAGCGGGCTCAGCCTGGCGAGGAACACGAACGGCATGATCGCGTCGCCGTAGTGCGGATCCCAGTTCGCGCGCTGGTAGCTGTATTGGCCGAGGACGTCGATAGAACCCGCGAAGGCGATGAGCCCGCTGGAGAGGGCGAACAGCAGGATGACCATCCAGGTCGAGTTGATCCCGACGTGTCGCGCCGCCTTGGGGCTGGCCCCGAAGACGTCCATCCGCAGACCGAACGAGGTCCGGGTGAGGACGAACTGCGCCACGATCGCGAGCACGATGGCGATGATGAAGCCGACGTGGATCTGCGTGCCCGGGATGTACGGCAGCAGCTGGTCGTCGGGGATGACGGCGGTCTGCGGCTGCGGGGTCGACGGATCCTTGAACGGGCCCTTGATCAGCAGGTTGGCGATGCCGACGCCGATGAAGGACATGACGAGCGACGTGATGATCTCGTTCGTGCCGTAGCGCGCCTTGAGGATGGCCGGGATGAGCGACCACACCGCCCCGACGAGGATCGCCCCGACGAAGATGATGAGCGTCGCGAGCCAGGCGGGCATCACGGCGAACAGGGACGGGCCCACGCCCGACGCGACGACCGCACCGAGGAGGTACTGGCCGTTGTAGCCGAGGTTCCACAGCTGCCCGCGGAAGGCCACGATGAGCCCGACCGCGATGATGACCAGCGGCGCCATCAGCACGAGGCTGCGCTGCCAGTTGCCCCCGGAGAGGCCGTAGGTCCACACGCCCTGGAAGAACGCCAGCGGGCTGCTGCCCATCGCGAGCATGATGAAGCCCGCCACGATGAGCGCGAGGAGGACGGGCAGGATCGAGCGCACGAGTCCGTCGACGATCGACCGGCCCCTGCTCTGCTTGGTGCCCATCGGCTCGCGCCGCTGGGCGGACGGCTTCAGCTCTGCTTCGGTGTCGATGCTCATCGGGTCTGCTCCGCTTCCAGGACGTCCTCGCCCTCGATGGCGCCGGTCATGTAGTGGCCCACCTTCTCGGCCGTCCCCGGGCCGTCGTTCGTGACACCGCCGACGATCCGCCCGCTCGAGATGACCTCGATGCGGTGCGAGAGCTCCACGAGCTCGTCGAGGTCGGTCGAGAGCAGGAGCACGGACCCGCCCTGGGCGGCGAAGTCGATGAGGATCTCGCGGACGAGCCTCACGGTCTTGAGGTCGAGCCCGTACGTGGGCTTGTTGACGACGACCAGGCGGGCGCCGTGCGTCAGCTCGCGGGCGAGCAGGATCTTCTGGATGTTGCCGCCGGAGAGGGTTCCCGCTCGGGTGGCCGGCGACGGGGTGCGGATGCCGTACTCCTCGATCAGGCGCTCGGCCTCCGTGTCGACGGCCTTCCGCTGGATCTGCCCGAACCGCCAGAACGGGCGCTGCCCGATCCGCTTGATGACGAGGTTGAGCGCGACGGACATCGATCCGACCGTGCCCTCGTGGAGGCGGTCGTCCGTGACATACCGGAGGCCGAGCTGCTGTCTCGCACGCACCCCCTGCTTGGTGACGTCCTGACCGTCGAACCGGACCACCCCCGAGGACGCCGAACGCTGTCCGGCCACCACCTCGGCGAGGGCGCCCTGGCCATGCCCGTCGATGCCCGCGATGCCGAGGATCTCGCCCTCGTGCACTCGGATCGTCACGTCCTGCGCCTCGACGTCGCGACCGTGCCCCTTGCTCGAGACCCCGGTGAGCTCGAGTCTCACCGGGCGTGACGCGAGATCGATGCTGCGCGTCTCGCGCGTCGCGTCCGTCGCCCCGGCGAGCTCGGCGGCGTCGTCGACGCGGGCGAGGTCCTCGCCGAACATGGCGCGCAGGATCGCGTCCTGCGCCTGCTGCTCGCTGTAGGTGCGCAGCTCGTCCACCCCGATGTGGCCGACGTTCCGGCCGCCCCGGAGGACGGTGACGCAGTCGCCCATCGCGTAGGCCTCGCGGAGCTTGTGGGTGATGAAGACGACGGCGAGACCCTGCGCCTTGACCCGAGCGACGCTCTCGCCGAGGTGCTCGATCGCCTGCGGCGTGAGCATCGACGTCGGCTCGTCGAGCACGAGGAGGCGGCTGCCCTTCCAGATGGCCTTCGCGATCTCGACCTGCTGCTGCTGGCCGAGGCCGAGGTCGGAGGTGAGGGCGTGCGGGTCGATGCGGGCGCCGAGGAGATCCGAGAGCTCGTCGAGCCGTTCCATCGCGGCCTTCTTGCCCTGCATGAGGCCGCTCTCCCCGAGCATGAGGTTCTCGAGCACGGTGAACGCCGGGACGAGCGTCGAGTGCTGGTGCACGACCCCGATCCCGTAGTCGACGGCGATCTTCGGGGAGTTGATCGGGACGGGCTTGCCGTTGATCGCGATCGTGCCCGAGTCGGGCTGCTGCATGCCGGCGAGGATGCTGATGAGGGTCGACTTGCCGGCACCGTTCTCACCGAGCAGGCAGTGCACCTGGCCGCTGACGATGTCGAGCGAGATGTGGTCGTTCGCCACGACCCCGGGGAAGGCCTTCGTGATCTCTCGGAGCGAGATCACGTCCGGGGCGGTCGGTGATGTCACGGGACGGGTCTCCTAGCGTGGGGCGGGCGGTGCCGGACCGGGATCCGGCACCGCCCGGGAGGGTGTGGGTCAGGCGCCCTTCTTGGCGATCACCGCGGTGACCTCGTCGGCCGTGCTGGCCGCGGTGGGCTTGATCGACCCGTCGGCGATCCCCTTCTTCGCCGTGTCGATCGCGGACTGGATCTGGCTCGTCAGGTTCTCGGTCTCCTGGAGGGAGAGACCGCCGTTGTCGACCGTGAGGTCGTAGCCCTGCTGGCCGAACGTGCCCGCCTCGACGTCGGCGATGGCCTTCTCGTAGGTGGGTCCGTAGTTCCAGAGCACCGACGTGAGCAGGACGCTCGGGTCGCTGAGGCCCGAGGTGACGTCGCCGATGTCGGCGATGTACTTCACCCCGGGGGCGGCCTCGACGGCCTGCAGGTAGCCGTGGGTCGCGCCGTCGCCCATGCCGAAGATCACGTCGGCGCCGGAGGCGATGAGCTGCTCGGTCGCCGTCTTGCCGCCCGCCGCATCCGCGTAGGCCGCGGGCCCGACGGAGGTGTAGAGCACGTTGATCGACGGGTCGACGCTGTAGACGCCCTCGGCGAACCCGGCGGCCATCTTGAACCAGTTGAGGTCGTCGGCCGACACCACGATGCCGATCGTCTTCGACTTCGTCGTCATCGCCGCGGCGATGCCGGCGAGGTAGCCGCCCTCCTGCGCCTCGGTCTTGGTGACCGCGATCTTGCCGGGGATGTTGTCGCCGGCGTCCTGGATGAGGATCGGCACGTTCTTGTCCTGCGCGACGCTGGTCGCGGCGACGCCGTAGCCGGAGGCGTGGGCGATGATGAACTGCGCGCCGCCGTCGGCGACCTGGCCGAGGACGGTCTCCGCGTTGTCCCAGCCCGCATCCGGCACGAGGGTGACCTCGATGCCGAGGTCTGTCGCGGCCTGGTCGGCTCCCATGAGGCCGGCCTGGTTCCAGCCGAAGTCCGACTCGTTCTCCGGTGCGACGAGGGCGAACTTCGTCACCTCGGTGCCGGCGGACGAGGTGGAGCCCGCGCCGGAGTCGTCGCCGCGGCCGCCTGAGCAGGCCGCGAGTCCGATGGCGAGGGCGCCCGCGGCCGTGAGCGCGGCGACGCGAGAGACGGTGCGGCTGCTGCTGCCGCCGGTGAATGTGAACATTGCAGAACGTTCCTTCCGAGTGGACGATGCCCCGAACCGCTTCGTTGTGTCTCGGTGCATTTCTCACAATGTGTCGGGGTAGCGATACAGTATGAGAAGACGACAGCAGCGTCAACGACGAGTTCCGAGGTTTTACACCGCGGAAACACGCACCCTCGACGATGAGGGAAAGGAGGTCCCCATGACCCATCGCCGTGCGCAGACGCTGCTGGCAGTCGCATCCGCCCTCATCCTCGCCGGGTGCGCGAGCGCCCCGGCGCTGTCCGAGGAGGATGCCGCCGCCCTCGACACGCTAGCCCAGGTGGCCGGTCCGACATCGGGCGTGGACGCCTCGGCGATCACGTCGACCGAGTGCTGGCTGCCCTCCGGCCACCTCATCGAGGACGAGTCGCTCGACGGGACCACCTGGAAGGTGCTGTGTCGCGTGCACTACACCGACAAGTCCGGGGACCGGTATCAGGACACCACCTGCATCGGCGACTTCGCCGCCCAGCCGATGCTCGATCACTGCTACCGCTGGGCGCACTACGACTTCGCCCCCGAGTTCGGCGACTTCCCCGCCGTCAAGGCCGGGTGACGGGGCCGGGCGTGTTTCGACTTCGTAAACTCACCGGCCCACTCTTGACACGTGAAAATCTGTTCTCATAACGTGAGCGTCACTTAGCGCATCATAAGAAACCGTGGAGGTGCAGTCCGATGACGGACCCGAAGGTGTATCTGCTCGACGGCGGAACGCTCGTCATCGACGAGTCCGACGTGCACTGGCACATCAACGCGGGCAACCCGGTGCGGTTCCCCGTCTACAGCGTCCTGGTCGAGCATCCGGACGCGCTGATCCTCTACGACACGGGCTTCGACCTCGACCACGTGAACCGCGTGCTCCCGTTCGAGCTGCCCGAGCAGACGGAGGAGCAGACCATCCCGGCGCAGCTGGCGAAGTGCGGCTACTCCCCTGAGGACGTCGACATCGTGGTCAACTCCCACTTCCACTTCGACCACGTCGGCGGCAACAAGTACCTGACGAAGGCGACCACGCTCGTCCACAAGGAGGAGCTGCGGCACGCGAAGGTGCCCGAGCCGTTCGAGCGACTCGGGTACTCCGATCTCTCCTTCGATCACGAAGGCGTGAGCTACAAGCCCATCTCCGGTGACTACGAGATCGTGCCCGGCGTGTGGCTGTTCGAGACCCCGGGCCACACCATCGGCCACTACTCCCTGCTCGTCGAGATGCAGAACGAGCGCAGCATGCTCTTCTGCGGCGACGCCGCGTACACACGCACCACCCTCGAGAAGGAGTGGATCGCCGGATTCCACCTCGACCCGACCAAGTCGGTCGAGGCGATCCGCCGCCTCAACTACCTGGCGAGGACGAAGGACGCCGACGTCTACCCCTCGCACGAGCTCGAGCCCTACCTGGAGTGGAAGCTCGCCCCCGAGTCCTACGGCGGACGCTGACCCGACCCGACGCCTCCGTCACACCCACACCTATATAAGAGGAGCACCATCGTCATGACCGATACAGTCCAGCGCGTCGCCCTGGTCACCGGAGCAGCCCAGGGCATCGGCGCCGCCATCGCCGACGAGCTCGCCGCCGAGGGGATGAAGGTCGTCGTCGCCGATGTGAACGCCGAGGGCGCCGCCGCGGTCGCGGAGCGCAACGGCGGTGTGGCGAAGACCCTCGACGTCAGCGACCAGGATGCGGTGAACCGCACGATCGCCGAGATCGTCGACGAGCTCGGCCGCATCGACGTGCTCGTCAACAACGCCGCCCTCGTGCCGCTCACGCCGTGGGCCGACATCACCTTCGAGGAGTGGCGCCGCGTCATGTCCGTGAACCTCGACGGGATCTACCTCGTGACGCACGCGGTCACCGAGGTGATGGGCGAGGCCGGCTACGGCCGCATCGTCAACATCGCGTCGAACACCTTCGTGGCCGGGACGCCCGACTGCGCCCACTACGTGGCCACGAAGGGCGCGTCGATCGGGCTCGTGCGTGCGCTCGCCGGTGAGCTGGGACGCCTCGGCATCACGATCAACGCCGTCGCCCCCGGCATCATCGCGAGCGAGGGCGTCCTGTCCGGACCGCACGCGGCCGGCTTCGACTACGTCGTGCCGATGCAGGCGTTCGACCGCCGCGGGCTCCCCCAGGACGTCGCGCCCGCGGTCGCCTTCCTCGCCTCGGAGAAGGCGGGCTGGATCACCGGGCAGACCCTCGTGGTCGACGCCGGTCACACGCGCAACTGACGGCCGCGATGCACTCCGATGTCCTGATCATCGGGGCCGGCTCGGCCGGGAGCGTGGTGGCGAACCGCCTCAGCGCGGATCCCGCCCGCCGCGTCACCGTGCTCGAGGCCGGCGCTCGGGTCACCGATCCCGAGATGCGCCGGCCCGAGCTGTGGCCGTTCATCCACGGCCGCCGCTACGACTGGGCCTACCGCACCACTCCGCAGCCCGGGCTCGCCGGGCGCTCGCTCGAGTGGGCCCGAGGCAAGGGGCCGGGCGGGTCGAGCCTGGTGCACGCGATGGCGCACATGCGCGGCTGCCGCGCCGACTTCGACCGCTGGGTCGAGGCGACCGGGGACGACCGGTGGTCGTGGGATGCGCTGCTGCCCTCCTTCATCCGCTCCGAGTCGTTCTCGGGTGGCGCGGATGCGGTCCACGGCGCCGACGGTCCGCTCCCGGTGATGCTCCCGGGGCCCGACCTGTCGAGCCCGCTCGTGACCGACTATCTCGCCGCGTGGGAGTCGCTGGGGGTGGCCCGCATCCCGGACCACAACGGCGGCGAGATGCTGGGCGGGACCCCGAACTCGCTCACGATCCGCGACGGTCAGCGGGTCACGGTCTCGGACGTCTACCTCGACCCGGTCCTCGATCGCCCGAACCTGACGCTGCTCACCGGCGTCGATGTGCACCGGCTCGTCCTCGCGGGATCGCGGGTGTCGGGGGTCGAGGTCTCCCTCCATGGCGCCGACGAGGTGCTCACCGCCGACGAGGTGATCCTCTGCGCCGGCTCGATCGGCGATCCGCTGCTCCTCATGCGCTCCGGGATCGGCGACCCGTCGGTGCTGTCCGCCGCCGGCGTCGACACCGTGCTGGAGTCGACCGGCGTCGGGACCAACCTGCACGACCACCTGCTCGGGGCGGGCACCCTGTACCGGTCCGCCCGGCCGGTGCCACCGACGCGGCTGCAGCTCTCGGAGTCGATGACGTACCTCTCGCTCGACGGGCTCTCCGTGACGGCGGGTCCCGCCGACATCGTGGTGGGATGCGTCGTCGGGCCGAGCGCCTCGGAGTCGTTCCCCGACCACGGCGTCGCGCCCGGCGAGGGCTATACGCTGCTCTTCGGCGTGACGAACCCGACGAGCCGTGGGTCGCTCCGCATCTCGGGCCCCGATCTCGCCGACGAGCCGATCATCGATCCGAACTACCTCGACACGGAGCACGACCGTGCCGCGTTCCGGGCCGCTCTCGAGCACGCCCGGCTCGTCGGCGGCTCGGACGCGCTGGCCGCGTGGCGCGACTCGGAGGTGCTGCCCGGCGCCTCGGTCTCGACGGAGGCGGAGGCCGACGCCTTCATCGCCCGCGCCGCGATCACGCACCACCACCCCGTCGGCACCCTCTCGATGGGCGCGTCCGACGCGGCGCCGGTGACCCCCGACCTCCGCTTCCGCGGCCTGTCGAACCTGCACGTCGTCGACGCGTCCGTGATCCCCTCGATCACCGCCGGCCCCGTCCACGCGTCGGTGCTCGCCCTCGCCGAGTCCTTCGCCGCCCGCTACCCCGCGTAACCCCCACGGGCTTTGTCCAGGTTTCCGTCGCGAAATCGGCGTTTCGCGACGGAAAACTGGACAAAGCCGGGGTGGGGGCGAGGGGCGGAGCCCCACACGCTGGCGCCGGGGGCGGGGGCGAGGGGCGGAGCCCCAAGCGCTACACGCCGAGGAAGAGGCGCTGGGCGGTGCCGTGCATCACGGCGTCGAGGTCCTCCGGCGAGAGGCCGGCGAGCTGCACCTTGAGCTGCTCGACCCGGGGCTCGTGCCACGGGCCGTCGGAGCCGTACATGACCCGGTCCGCGCCCACCTTCTGGACGGCCTCGAGGATCTTCACGCTCATCGGCATGCCGCTGGTCTCGAGCCAGACGTTCGGATGCCGCTGGGCGACCCCGATCGAGGCGTCGATGTAGATGACGTTGCCGTGCCCCATGTGCCCGAGGATGATCTTCGCGTCCTCGTACCGGGCGATGAGCTCCTCGATGCTCCACGGCAGCGAGAAGATCGGGTGGCCGCAGTGGATGAGGGCCGGCAGGTCGTGCTCGATCAGCACCTCGATGATGGGCCACACCATCGGGTCGTCCGGGTGGAACCCGTCCATCAGCGGATGCAGCTTCACGCCGCGGAACTTCGGGTCCTCCAGGTACTCCCGGAGCTCGGGGACGGGATCCCCGAGCTTCGGGTTGGCCCAGTACAGCCCGTAGGCGCCCGGGATGTCCTGGATCACCCGACGGACCATCGCGTTGTCCTGGTGGAACACCATCGCCGCGTCGATGCCGTTCTCGGCGAGGTAGGGCGCGAGCCGATCCTCGTCGAGCCTCACGCCGAACGTCGGGAAGTCCCCGACGTGCATGTGCGCATCCGTGATGGGCATCCGGTCAGCTCACTCGGAGTCGTTCGAGAAGGTGCCCACGTAGCGGGCGGTCTCGAGCACGTCGCCGGCGTACTGCGCGAGGAACTCCTCGCGCGTCGGCGTGCCCTCGACGTGCTTCCCCAGCGCGTACACGTGGAAGAAGTAGTGGTGCACACCGTGTCCAGCGGGAGGCTGCGGGCCGTACCAGACGTTCTGTCCGGCACCCATCGGGCCCACCGTCACGCCGTCGGCGGTGACGTCGAGGGTGGTGGTGTCGGGGGCGATGCCGTAGACGACCCAGTGGGTGAAGCCGTTCGGGAGCGGTGCGTCGGGGTCGTTGACGATGAGCGCCAGCTCGACGGTGCCCTCGGGGGCGCCGGAGAGCTCGACGACGGGCGTATCGTTGCCGCCGTCGGCCGAGAGGCGGTCGGGGATGCGTCCGAGGTCCTCGAAGTCGGGGCTCGAGACGCGGAGGTCGGCGAACATGGGCATGAGGGGTGTGTCCTTTCAGTCAGGATCCGAGAACGCGGTCGATCTCGGCGGCGACGAGGTCGGGGACCTCTTCGGGGATGTAGTGGTCGGTGTCCGGCACCTCGACCCAGCGGTCGGCGGGCCGATCGGCTCGGGCGCGCTCCCACGCATCCACGCTCACGATCCTGCTCCCGTCGCCGCGGAGGTGGGACATCGGTACGGCGACCTCTCGGAACTCCGCGTCGAACGGCGTGCGGAACCCCTCGATGAGCTGCCGCATCGCGTCGGGCGACGCGAGCGGCACCCAGCTCCCCTCCTCCGTCTGGCGGTAGCCCCACCGGGCACGCCGCGAGACGGCGCCGGGCAGGATGCGGGTGTACCGCTCGCGCAGGTACCGCTCGATCTCGTCGACATCGGCGAACTCGCGGAAGCCCGCAGCCACGCGGACGTCGAGCTCGTCGAGCACGCTCGCCTCGACGTACGGCGTGTAGTCGACGACGACGGCGCCGGTGATGCGAGACGGATGGCGGGCCGCCGCGAGCCAGGCGTTGCGGCCGCCCAGCGAGTGCCCGGCGACCACCGCGCGGTCGAGGCCGAGCGCATCCAGCACCCTGACGACATCGTCCGCGAAGTCGGCCCCGGTGTAGCCGGAGACGGGCTTGTCGCTCCGGCCGTGACCGCGCTGGTCGAGCGCGATCACGGTCGCGCTGTCCTCGAGCGCGTCGCCGACGGGCTCCCACACGGCGTGGTTCGCCGAGGTGCCGTGCAGCAGCACCACGGCGGGGCCGCTGCCGCGCACCCGGAAGGCGAGGTCGACCTCGGCTCCCCGGGTGCGCGACAGCCCGTCGCCGATCGCCTCGACGGTGACGGCCGACGTCATCAGACGTTCGGGATGGACGACAGCGTCTTGCGGGCGGCGATGAGGCCGGTGATGATCTCCTTGCGCTTGGCGTCGACGTCGCCCTCGCCGTACTCGTACATCCCGCCGCCCGACTTGAAGCCGAGCTGTCCGGCGGCGATCTTGTCCTTGATCAGCTGCGGCGTCTCGGTGGAGGCGTCGAGCTCCTTGTTGAGGTAGCTCGACACGGCCTGGTAGATGTCGAGGCCGGCCATGTCGAGCAGGCGCGTGGGGCCGATCACCGACAGCTTGTAGCCGATGCCCCACTTCACGCAGGCGTCGAGACCCTCGGGCGTGACGATGCCCTCCTCGAGGAGCGCCATGCACTCGCGCAGGATCGCGTAGAGCACGCGGTTCTCGACGAAGCCGGCGATCTCCTTCTCGAGCACGGGCACGTAGTTGAACGACTTCACGATCTCGGTGAGCTTCCCGACGAGCGCCTCGTCGGTGGCCTGCCCGGGGATGATCTCGATCATCGGGATGAGGTGCGGCGGGTTCGACCAGTGCATGCCGATGAGACGACCGGGGACGGTCATCGACTCGGCCATGGTGGTGATCGGGATGCCGGAGGTGTTCGTCGCGATGATGACGTCGGCGCCGATGCGGGCCTCGAGGTCGGCGAGGACCGACCGCTTCAGCTCGAGCTTCTCGGGAACGGCCTCGATGATGAGCTCGGTGTCGGCGAGCGCGGCGTCGAGGTCGGTGCCGAACGAGACGGATCCGCCGGGCGCCGACGGGGAGTCGACCGCCTCGAGGACGTTCTGGACGACGCCGTAGGCGGCCTCCGCCTTCGCGATGGCGTCGGCGGAGATGTCGTACAGACGCACGGTGACACCCGCGCGGGCGAGGGTCGCGGCGATGCCGGGGCCCATGGTGCCCGAGCCGACGACGGTGGCGATGCTGGGAAGGCTGCTCATGCTTGCTCCTTGTTCACGGGGGAAGGGGTGCGGATGCGCGAGGCGCGTCACGCGGGGTCGAGGGTCGTCAGATTCCGGGCGGGAGGCCGATCGGCGAGATGCCGATGCCGAACTGCGCCTCGACACGGTCGAGACGGCGGTTGAAGAAGGTCCAGAAGTTGTGCTGGGCCTTCGGCGGGTAGATGCGGTCGAACTTCTCCTTGGTCTCCTCGACCGTGGGCTCGATCGGGGCGAAGCCCGACGACTTGAGGTCGACCTGGAACCGGGCCGCCTTCTCGAGGAAGATCCCCGTCAGGGTGACCTCCGCCACCGTCGAGCCGACGAAGGCGACGCCGTGGTTGGCGAGCAGGATGGCCTGCGCGTCCCCCAGAGCCTTCGCGGCGGCGACGCCGAGCGGCACCGTGGTGATGATGTGGCTCGTCTCGGTGAAGCGCGGCACGCCCTCGTACGCGAACCACACGCCGTGGTTGTTGTAGGGCTTCAGCGGCTCCTCGGAAGCTCCGAGCACGGTCGCGTAGTGGGAGTGCGAGTGGCCGACGAAGTTCACGTCGGGGCGCGCCTTCATGATCTCGGCGTGCAGCGGCCACTCGAGGTGCCGGAGCCCGGTGCCCTCGAGCACGGTGCCGTCGAAGTCGATGAGGATGAAGTCGTCGCCCTCGACCTCGCTGAGCGCGAGGTTGCCGCGCTTGAGCCAGAGGCCGCGGCCGAACGGGTCGCGGAACGACAGGTGTCCCATGGACATGTCGCCGTGGCCCTCGAGCTCGAGGATGCGGTGAGCACGGGCCACGTCGGCGAGCACGCTCGCGATGGACTGGTCCTCGAAGTACTGCGAGTGGGTGTAGGTCATCGGGCTCCTCCTAGTTCGTGCCGGCGAGGACGTCGGCGACGGTCATGCCGCCCACGCGGGCGTTCACCCGGCCTCCTGTGGCCACGGCCGCGATGATGACGAGCTCGTCGGGTCGAGGGGCGTCGGGAAGCGCCACGGTGATCGCGTCGTAGTGCGACCGCACGTACACCTCATCCTTGTACGCCAGCGGGATGTCGATGGTCGTCCCCGCCGCGGCGGTCTTGGTCGCCGACGAGATCCAGGCCTTCCCGCCGCCGACCGCGTCGCGGAGGGCGTTGCCGAAGACGGTGGTCACGCAGGCCACCACGTGCTCCTGCTCCCCGGCGAGGCCGGCGATGCCGCCCTTGCCGTAGCTCTCGGCGGGACGACCGCCGAGGAGGGCCAGCGCACGCTCGCCGAGCTCGGTGCCGATGCTCGCGCTCGGCCCGGTGAGCGGGGAGAGGTCCTCCACCCACTGCCCGGCGAAGGGATTCTTGATCACCACGGCGACGGCGGCCTTGACGAGGGGCTGCTCGGGCGCGGGGCCGAGGTCGTGCACCGTCTCCTGGACGAAGGAGTGGAAGGCGCGGACGTCGTAGTACGGATCGATGCTCATGCGTGGACCTCGTGTCGGTGCGGATCGGTCGGGTTGTAGGTGGCGGTGACGACGCTGTCGCCCTGGAACTGGTTGCCCTTCGCCATCTCGCGGGTGTCGGCGTACCACTGGGAGCGGTCCTGGGCGATGTCGGTGTACGGACGCTCGAGCCGCTCCCAGTCGATGAGGGCCGCGGGGATGTCGTCCGCCTCGGTCGCGGCGACGGCGAGCGTCCAGGCGTTCTGCATCGCGCATCCGGCGCCCTGGGCGAGCGCGGGGCACATGGCGTGGGCGGCGTCGCCGATGAGCGCGACCTTGCCCTCGGTCCAGTGGTCGAGGCGTGTGGTCTGGTAGCCGTAGTAACGACCCGGGGTCTTCGCCGCATCCTCGAGCACCGGGGCGAGCTGGGGGAAGACGCTCGTCCAGAGGTCGAGGTCGATGGGCACCCTCGAGCCGTCCGCGTCGGCCGCGGGCGACATGAGCGCGATGTAGAGCTCCTCGTCATTGGCCGGCGTGTACAGCACGCGGAGCACACGCGGGTCGAGGTTCCAGAAGTCGATGACGTTGTCCCACTCGGTGTCAGGCTCGAGCGCCTGCAGCTCGGCCTTGCGACGCGGGACGAGGAAGCGGGTGATGCCGTCACGCGAGCGCTCGCGCTTCAGGGGGATGTCCAACGAGTCGCGCACGGCGGATCCGACGCCGTCGGCGCCGATGATGAGGTCGGCCTCGGCGGAGTCGCCGTTCGCGAACCGGATCGTTCCATCCGGGCTGGCCCCGACGACCTCCGAGCCCGCGACCACCTCGACACCGGCCTCCCGCGCTGCGACCAGCAGGGTCTGGAAGAGGTGCGGGCGGGTCAGGGTGCGCCAGCGGATGCCGTCGAGCGTCTCCTGGGACTGGATGACGTTGTTCATCCTGGTCTCGTAGGCGGGCGGCGTCATCGACCTCGACATCAGGTCGGGCCCGGCCTTGATGGCGTCGATGACCTGGAGGCTGTTGTTCCAGAGCACGATCCCGGCGCCCTCGGTGCGCAACTCGGGTGAGCGCTCGTGGAGCCGGACGCTCCATCCCCTCTGTGCCAGTGCGGTGGCCGCGGTGAGACCCGCGAAGCCCCCACCCGAGATCTCGGCGTGGCGTCGGCGTTCGGTCATCTGTTGCTTCCTTCCCAGGGCCCTGAATTCTTATATTTTGAGTCCCGATTATTGCAATGGTAGAGATTCTGCACTGTGGTCTCCGCGGCGCGCAAGGGACCGGGCGCGGCGCGGCAGACGTTTTACACGGCCGTAACGTGTCCCACGGACGACCCGACCGCTAGGTTGGAGCCACGGCGACCACCGGCTCGGTGGCCCGGCGATCCAAGGCCCTTGGCGCGCGACGACGAGGAAGGGCGATCGGGAACGATGCCGGGACGCAGACGATCGATGACGGGCACTCCTCACGAGGCGGATGCGGGCGTCAGCCGCAGGGTCCTGCTCGGCCTGGCGGCCACGGGCGGCGTCGGCTCGCTCCTGTGGTCCACCGGGGTCGGCGGCGCGGCAGCGGCGGCGTCCGCGACCACGGCCCCTGTCGTTCCGGCCGCACCCGGCGCGACCGGCACCGTGGCCTCCGGCCTCACCCCGTTCCCTCAACAGGACGACCTGAACTTCCAGACCCAGTTCAACTACGGCGAGGCCGCCTACGGCGCCGCCGAGGTCGGCGAGGTCGCCGCCGCCGTCGAGGAGGTGCAGGCGGCGCTCGCGCAGATCGGCACGGCGAACCTCCCCGTCTATCAGCCCTACAACGACACCTTCGAGGCGCTGGCGGCGCGGATGGCGGCGGATGCGGACGCCGAGAAGACTGCCGGACGCCTCGCGAGCGCGCGCTCCAAGTACCTCCGTGCCGCGGGCTACTACACGAGCGTGCTGTTCTTCGTCCTCGGCGGAAGCGCGCCGACCAGGGAGGCGGAGGTCTACCGCGCCATGCAGCGCTGCTGGGCGGAGGCCGCCGCGCTCCTCGATCCGGTCTGGACCCGGGTCGAGATCCCGATGACCGTCCGGTTCCCGTCTGCCTCGGGCACCCCCGTCGCACGGAGCGTCACCGTGCCGGCCTACTGGGCTCGCGCGTCCGGAGACGGCCCCAAGCCCACGGTGATCATCAACAACGGCAGCGACGCACAGCTCGTCGACACCTTCGCCTTCGGCGGCGCGGCCGCGCTCGAACGCGGATACAACGCGCTGATGTTCGAGGGCCCGGGTCAGGGGTCGCTGCTCTTCGAGCAGGACATCCCCTTCACGCCGCACTGGGAGGACGTGATCACCCCCCTCGTCGACTTCGTGCTCGCTCAGCCCGAGACAGACGCGGCCTCGGTGGCCCTCACGGGCTGGAGCTTCGGCGGATTGCTGGTCATGCGTGCCGCCGCGCACGAGCACCGGCTCGCCGCCGTCGTGGCCGATCCGGTGTTCTACAATCCCCTCACCCCCTACGCCCGTCTGCAGGGCATCCCGAACGACGTCTGGGTGAACGACGTGTATCCGTCGTTCCCGCAGCACGGACCACAGGGCAGGGATGCGCTCCGGTTCCTGCTCGGCAAGCGCGGCGAGATCTTCGGCGAGGCGTTCCACCAGCAAGCGCTCTCCGGCGTGGTCATCCAGGACCTCGTAGGCCTCCTCGACGCGATCGGCGCCTACACGGGGGACGCCGCGATGTTCGGCGCGGTCACCGCCCATTCGCTGCTCCTCACCTACGAGGGAGACGACTTCTTCACCGGTCAGGACGTCGACGCCCGGTCCTGGCTCACCTCGGTCGCCTCGCTGAGTCAGCACGACTTCACCGCGGCGGAGGGCGCCCAGTTCCACTGCGCGCCGATGGCCCCGCAGGTGCGGAACGAGGTGGTCTACGACTGGCTGGACGGGATCTTCGGGCGCGTGCCCACGCCTCCCTCCCCTCCCGCACCGGTCGTGCCGCCCGCCCCGCCTGCAGCCGGTGGGTCGGCCGCGTCGACGCTCGCCGCGACCGGCGTCGCCGCAGGACCGGCAGCGGTGATCGCGACAGGGCTCGGGGCGGCGGGCGCTGGTGCGATCGCCCTCGCCCGCGGCGGCTCACCGCGACGCTCGTCGTGACCCGCTCGGCCTAGAGTCGGAGCAGATGGGGCTGTCGTCCACGGCGACGCCTCGTCGACCCGAGCCGAAGGAGAGAGTCGAGTGATCGCACGAGTCTGGACGGGCCAGATCCTCACCTCGGACAAGGCCGCCTACCGCGAGTGCGCCGAGAGCATCCGGGTGCCTCAGACCCGGGCGGTGGAGGGCAACCTCGGCGTCTGGGTGCTCACCAGCGACCTCGACGCCGGCTTCACCGAGGTGCTGATCATCTCGCACTGGAGCACGCCCGAAGCGCTCGAGGCCTGGGCCGGGTACGACATCGACAACCCCGTCTTCTTCGAGGAGGAGGCCCACTTCTTCCTCGAAGGCGCGCCGACCGCACGGCACTTCACCCTCGCCGCCGGCCGGCCCGACCCCTCGGTCCTCTTCGACCCCCGGGGCTGAGCCGCCGATCGAGCCCTGCCCGACGCGCCCTTGTCAACCGCGTCGCCGACAAGGTGCGCACCCTCGCAGACGGTCGTAGCGTCGGAGCAGTCGATCGATGTGGTGGGGGTCGCGTGGGTGAGCACCGGAGAACCGAGCGGAGAGTGCCGAGCGCCGCTTCGCGGCCTCGATCCCGCCTCTTCCTCGGTGCCGCCCTCGCGGCGATCGGCTTCGTGGTCCTCGGCCCGCTGCCGGCTGCGACCGCGTCCGCGATCGTGTCCCCGTCGACGTCCGTCCGCTCCGCAGGCGACGACGAGCTGATCCCGGATCGAGGCGCACGGCTCGGGTCCGTCCTCGACTGGGCGGGCGACTCCGTGGCCGATCAGAGCGACAGGCTGGGCTCCCCCTCGTCCCTGTACGAGCACGACATCACGCTCCCGATGGGTGACGACAGCGCCTCCTACCTGGCGCAGTTCTTCCAGCAGACCGCCGCAGCAGGGGCCGCGGCCATCGTCACGGTGAACCCCGCGGTGCCTCTCGACAGGATCGACGGCCCCACGGCGGAGGCCTTCGCAGAGGACCTGGCCGCGATCGCGCGGCCCGAGGGTGCGGAGCTCCTCATCCGCTTCGCTCCCGACATGAACGCGCCCTGGGTGGCGTGGGGGCAGCAGCCCGCCGCGTACCGGGCGGCGTTCGGGCAGGTCGCGGCGGCGATGCGCGACACGCTGCCCTCGGCCCGGATGGTGTGGTCGCCCGCGGCGGGCACGGACTACCCGTTCGCGGCCGGGCGAGCAGCGGAGGGAGCGATCGCCGAGGCGGACACCACGGGCGACGGGCGACTCGACTCGGCCGACGACCCGTACGGACCGTACGCTCCGGACCCGACGGAGGTGGACTGGGTCGGGCTCTCGGTCTTCCACGACGACACCGGCGGCGGTCCGGCGGTGAACACCGTCCCGCCCGACGACGAGCTGCTCACCGCGCTCACGGGCGGCGGGCGGCCCGACCTCGACTTCTACGGCCGGTTCGCCGAGGAGGACGCGCATCCGATGCTCATCGAGACGGCGGCGTTCTTCAGCCCGTCTGCGGCCGGGCCGTCGGAGCTCGAGATCAAGCAGGCCTGGTGGCGTCAGGTTCTCGAGGCGGTCGACTCGGGCGACCTCGACCGCCTGGCGGCGGTCGTCTGGCGGGACACGACGACCACCCGCGGCGTGGTGGGCGAGTCGGTGATCGACTGGAGCATCTCGCTCGACCCGGCGATCCGCGCTGCCTTCCTCGCGGACGCGGCCGACTCGGAGCTGACCTGGGGTCCCGTCCGAGCACCGAGCGAGTCCGACGGCGACGCACCTTCCGCCAGGGAGGGAGCCGTCGCCCTCGGCGGTGTCCTCGGATGGCTGGTCGTCGCACTCGTGCTGGCCGCCGTGGTCGCGCTGTTCGTGATCGCGGTGCTGCGACGCGGGAGGAGCGGCCTGGCCTACACGGGCCCACCGAACCGGGATCAGCGCATCGACCTCCTGCGCGGAGTCGCGATCGTCTTCGTCGTGATCAACCACATCGGACTGGTGTCCCTCTTCCAGGACGTGACCCAGGAGGCGGTCGGCGTGGTGTCGGGAGCGGAGCTGTTCGTCCTCCTCTCGGGCGCCGTGCTGGGCCTGGTCTACCGGCCGAAGCTCGTCTCCGGGGGCATCGGCGAGGTGGTGCTCCGCACCGCGGGACGGTCACGGAAGCTCTACGTCACCGCGCTCGTCGTGGTGCTGCTCGTGTTCTTCGTCACGAGACTGCCCTTCGTCGACGGCACGACGGTCACGACGTTCACCGACCAGGGCACCGGGGCGGCCGGGTCGGGCGCCGCCGGTCGGGTCTACGACCTCTACTCCGGCGCGGATCGCCTCCTGCAGTATCCGGTGGATCCCCAGGCGGTCATCGACGTCCTGCTGCTCCGAGTGGGTCCGTGGCAGTTCAACGTGATGGGCCTCTACGTCGTGCTGCTGCTGATCTCGCCGCTCGTGCTGTGGGCGCTGTCGCGGCGGTGGTGGGCCCCGGTGCTGGCCGTCAGCGTCGGCCTGTACGTCGTGGGCATGCTGACGCGACAGCGACTCCTGCCCTCGCAGTTCGAGGACTCCTTCCCCCTCCTGGTCTGGCAGCTCCTGTTCGTCGTGGGGCTCACCGCCGGGTTCCACCGGCGCGAGATCCTGGAGTGGTTCCGCAGCCGCGCCGGCCTCGTCGTCCTCGGCGTCGTCGTCATCGCGGCCACGCTGTTCATGCTGTTCTCCTGGAACAACCCCTACACGGTGAGCCCGCTCGACGCGCGTCTGGCGCTCATGCCCGACAACGTGTTCCGTACTTTCTACGAGCAGGGCTTCCTCCGCACGTACCTCGCGCCGGGCCGGCTGCTCAACGTGCTCGTCCTCGTCGTCGCGCTGTACGCCCTGCTCAGCGCGTACTGGCGACCGGTGAACGCCGTGGTCGGGTGGTTCTTCATCCCGCTCGGTCAGGCCACCCTCTACGTCTTCGTCATGCACGTGTTCTTCGCCCTGATCGCCGCCAACGTGCCGGTGCTCGCCTCGGGCGGGGTGTGGATCGACACGCTCGCGAACGCCGTGATCCTCGCCCTGCTCTGGGTGATGGTGAGGACCCGTTTCCTGTTCCGGATCGTGCCGAGGTAGGAGGATCGGATGAGACGACTCGTGCTGCTGAGGATCGTGGTGGTCCTCGTGGTGCTGCTCGGCGCGAACTACATCGCCTGGCGGTGGCTGTTCTCCCTCAACTGGGACGCCTGGTGGATCGCCGTCCCGCTGATCGCCGCCGAGACGTACAGCTTCATCGACGTCTGCCTCTTCGGCATGACGATGTGGCGTGCCCGCACCCGGCCCGACCCGGGGCCGCCGCCGGCCGAGGCGACGGTCGACGTGTTCATCGCGACCTACAACGAGCCCGTCGACCTGGTGATGACGACCGCGGTGGCGGCGAAGCGCATCCGCTTCCCCCACCAGACCTGGATCCTCGACGACGGAGCCCGGCCGGAGATGGCGGCGAGGGCCCGCGCCGAGGGGATCGGCTACATCACCCGGGGCGCGGAGTGGCTCGACCGGCCTCGGCACGCCAAGGCCGGGAACATCAACAACGCGCTCGAGCAGACCGACGGGGAGTACATCCTCATCCTCGACGCGGACATGATCCCCCGACCGGAGATCCTCGACCGGACGCTCGGCTACTTCACGGATCCGCTGGTGGCGCTGGTGCAGACCCCCCAGGTCTTCAGCAACGTCGCGACCGGCGACCCGCTCGGCAGCCAGGCTCCGCTCTTCTACGGCCCCATCCAGCAGGGCAAGGACGGCTGGAACGCCGCCTTCTTCTGCGGCTCGAACGCGATCCTGCGCCGAGAGGCGCTGATGCAGCTCGGCATCGTCGGATACGTGAAGGAGCTCGAGGACTCGATCGGCTCGGCGCTCCGCAACGCCGCCAGGGTGATCGAGAAGTCGCGATCGCACCCCGCGGCGGCGGACCCGGCCGTCGCCTCCGCGCTCGACGAGGTGGCCGGCGCGGTGGCCGACGCCCGGCGGGAGCTGCGGGATCGGGAGCCGTTCGGCGAGGTGACCTACCGCCTCCACTCCCGCGTGGACGCCGCCACGGAGTCGATCGTCGCCGCCGACGTGGCGGGGATCGAGAGCGATCTCGCCGAGATCCGCGCCCTGGCCGCTCTCGGCGGGCCGGGTTCCACTCCCACCGAGTACGCCTTCGACGTCGAGGCGACGGTGGCGAACCTGGCCAGCAGGGAGCTGTCGCCGCTCAACGCACTCGAGGCCGTGCAGGCGGTGCTCCGGACGATCGCGATCGACCGTCCCGACGAGGCCCAGCCCGTCATGCCGCTCGCGACCATCTCGGTGACCGAGGACATGGCGACCTCGATGCGGATGCACGGCCTCGGCTGGAAGAGCGTCTACCACCACGAGCTGCTCGCCGACGGCCTGGCGCCGGAGGACCTCGGGACGATGCTGACCCAGCGCCTCCGCTGGGCGCAGGGCACGATGCAGGTGTTCCTCCGAGAGAACCCGCTCCTCCAGTGGCGCATGAAGCTGCCGCAGCGGCTCATGTACTTCGCGACGATGTGGAGCTACCTCGCCGGATACGCCGCGGTCGTCTACATCGCCGCCCCCGTCATCTTCCTGGTGCTCGGCATCCTGCCGGTCCACGCCTTCGCGTTCGAGTTCTTCGTGCGGTTCATCCCGTTCATGGTGCTCAACCAGCTGCTCTTCCTCGTGGCCGCGAAGGGCACGCCCACCTGGCGCGGGCAGCAGTACAGCCTGGCGCTCTTCCCGGTCTGGATCCGGGCGTGCACCACGGCCTTCACGAACGTCGTGCTCGGCATCCCGCTCGGCTTCGCGGTCACGCCGAAGACCCGGCCCGTGACCAGCGGACCGCAGTGGCACCTCATCCGGCCCCAGCTGATCGTGATGGCCGTCCTCGTGCTCGCCATCGGCGTGGGCCTCGTGAGGCTCCTCGTCGACGGCGCCGAGCCGATCGGCACGGGGGTGAACATCGCCTGGGCGGTCTACGACCTCATCGTGCTGTCGGTGCTGTTCGGCGCGGCGCGGTACGAGGGGTACGCGCAAGGAGAGGAGAAGGCATGAGTCAGTTCACGATCGAGCCTCGCGGGGAGGGGCGGGCCGTCCTCGGCGGGACGGGGAGGCTGAACGCGGTCGCGGCGCCCGCGTTCCGAGCCCTGGTGGGCGAGGCCACGGCATCCGGGCTGACGCGC